>JAQUTL010000016.1 GCA_028709805.1 Victivallaceae bacterium | reverse complement strand
GGCGTGAACTGGGGCGCCGGATCAAAAAGATTGCCTATGGATGGAGCGACAAAGGCGTTACGAAAGTTGCGCGGATCATATTGAGACGGTTTGCAAATGCCGGAGCATGGGAGGACTACTGGCAAAAACGCATGGAGATTCTCGGCAACGTCTTTATCGGCGTTGGAAATTACAAGTGTGTTTCACAAAATTTGGGACAATAACATTTTTTTGAAGATGAGATTTTTTTCGCAAGTGGCGTGCATGACCGCGCAACTGTGCTTATGTGATTGCTTTTCACGAAAAAACAGAACGACAATCGCTGCGGCAACCGCTCCCGCCGTGACCACCCACATCATCATAGAGTGAAGCTTCCAAGTTAGTTATCTTATCCAACTTTACGTAATTTAGCATTATCGGCCAATAAAAGCAAATCGGCGTTGTATTTTTTTAGCGAGAATCGTTTTAATGTATTATCTGCGTGTCCGGAATAAATATTTTTTCCGCGGCCCGATTGCGCCGTCTGGCGACCGGTTTTGCCTTTGACTCCTTCGGTTGGGAGAAGCGCAACTCCGGGCCGGCCGACGGCGGCGCCGGGACCGGCGGGCGGTTGTTGCCGGAGCAGCCGGCTGCCACCGTGACGGAAAAAACTAATAGGAAGATTTTTTTCATGGCTGTTTGTTCGATTCGTAATCAATGTCTGGTTGTGTTGCGGTTCGGACGCCGCGGTAAAACGGCGTTCCGAACCATTGTCAATGGTTTATTTCTTCTTTTTTATTGCGGCCTGAGCCGCGGCCAGTCTGGCCGGAGGAACCCGGAACGGGCTGCAGGACACATAGTCCAAACCGAGTTCATGGCAGAACTTTATGGTTTCAGCCTCGCCGCCCTGTTCGCCGCAGATTCCGGTTTTCAGTTTCGGTCTGGTTTTCCGTCCGGCTTTGACGGCATGGCGGATCAGGAGGCCGACGCCGCCGGTGTCGACGGTGCGGAACGGGTCTTCCGCGAGGATCCCGGAGGCGAGATAGCGGTTGAGAAACGATCCGGCGTCGTCTCGGCTGAAGCCGAAGGTGAGCTGGGTGAGGTCGTTGGTACCGAAAGAAAAGAACTCGGCTTCGACGGCCATTTCTCCGGCCAGAAGCGCGGCGCGGGGAACTTCGATCATGGTGCCGACTTTGAATTCGAGTTTTTTCAGCCCGGACTTCCGCCGCACTTCGTCGGCGGTTTCCGCGATGATTTTCTTTTGATCGACCAGTTCCTTCGGGTCGCAGGTTACCGGAATCATCAGCTCGGGACGGCATTTTATGCCGTCCGCTGCAAGCTCGGCGGCGCTTTCCAGCACCGCCTTGGTCTGCATGGCGGTTATGGCCGGGAAGGTTATGCCGAGCCGGACGCCGCGATGCCCCATCATCGGATTGCACTCTTTCAGCAGTTCGGCGCGGCGGCGCACCTCCTCGATGCCGATGCCGATGGCGTCGGCCAGTTCTTTTTGCTGTCCGGCGTCATGGGGGACGAATTCGTGGAGCGGCGGATCAAGAAAACGTATGGTCACCGGAAGCCCTTTCATGACTTTCAGCGTATTTTTGATCGCCGCTTTCACATATGGAAAAAGTTCGTCGATTGCCGTCCGGCGTTCTGCGTCGGTTCTGCTGAGGATCATTTTGCGGAGGGCGAACAGCGGCTTTTCGCTATTGTTGCCGTAGAACATGTGTTCGGTTCGGAAGAGGCCGATGCCCGATGCGCCGAGCTTTATGGCGAGTTTGGCGTCTTCCGGCGTGTCGGCGTTGGCGCGGACCGCGAGTTTTCTGAACTTGTCGGCGGTTTTCATAAAGGTTTTGAAATCCCGGTTGTCGCCGCGGCTGACGGTGGCCAGTGCGCCGCAGTAGACGCGGCCGCTGGAGCCGTTCAGACTGAGAAAGTCGCCTGCCTTGAAGGTTTTTCCGGCGGCGTTGCTTACCGTCTGCGCGGTTTCGTCGATGGCCAGTTCTCCGGCGCCGGCCACACAGCATTTGCCCCAGCCGCGGCACACCAGCGCGGCATGACTGGTCATACCGCCGCGGGCGGTAAGGATGCCGGATGCGGCGCGCATGCCTTCAACGTCTTCCGGGTTGGTCTCCTCCCGCACCAGAATGCACGGCCGTCCGGCGGCGGCGGCCGCTTTTGCGGCGGAGCTGGAAAAAACGATCTCGCCCACCGCGCCGCCGGGGCCGGCGGGCAGGCCGTCGGCAAAGAAGCGGCCGGAAGCGGCGGCGCTTTTTTCGGCGGCGGGGTCAAGAATCGGATGAAGCAGCTCGTCAAGCTGGGCGGGCGAGACGCGGAGAACCGCGGTCTTGGCGTTGATCAGTTTTTCCTCCATCATATCCACCGCCATTTTCAGTGCGGCGGCGCCGCCGCGTTTTCCGACCCGGCATTGGAGCATATAAAGTTTTTTGTGCTGGATGGTGAATTCGATGTCGAGCATGTCGCGGTAGTGGCGTTCGAGTTTGTTTCGTATCGCAACGAGTTCGCGGTATATTTCCGGCATTTCCGCCTCCAGCGTCGGCAGATCGGGGGCGTGGGGATTCCGGCAGCCTGAGTTCAGCGGATTGGGGGTGCGGACTCCGGCCACAACGTCTTCGCCCTGGGCGTTGGCCAGCCATTCGCCGTAGAAGCGGTTGTCGCCGGTGGCGGGGTCGCGGGTGAAGGCGACTCCGGTGGCGGAGTCGTTGCCGGTATTGCCGAAGACCATGGTCTGGACGTTGACCGCGGTGCCCCAGTCGTCCGGGATATTCTCGATCCGGCGGTAGCTGACCGCTTTGGGGCCGTTCCAGCTTTTGAACACGGCATCGACGCCGCCCTCAAGCTGTTCGCGGGCGTCGTCGGGAAACGGCCGGCCAAGCTCGGCGGCAACTATCGACTTGAACTCCTCGCAAAGTGCTTTCAAGTCGCCGGCTTTCAGTTCGGCGTCGGTTCCGGCGTGGCGGCGGCGTTTCAGCGCTTCGAGCCGGAGGTCGAGTTTGCGGCGGATTCCTTCGCCGTCGGCCGGAACGATTCCGGCGGCTTTTTCCATCACCACGTCGGAATACATCATGATCAGGCGGCGGTAGGCGTCATAGACGAAGCGTTCGTTGTTTCCGGTCATTTTTATCATACCGGGTATGGTGGCGGTGGTTAGTCCGATATTGAGCACGGTCTCCATCATGCCGGGCATCGAACTGCGCGCTCCGGAGCGGCAGGAGAGCAGAAGCGGACGATCGCGGTCTCCGAAGCCAAGTCCGGTCTGCCGCTCGACGTTATCAAGCGCAAGACGCAGCTGCCCGGCCAAGCCGGACGGAAACCGCATGCCGGAGGCGAAGTAGTCCGCGCAGCATTCGGTGGTGATGGTGAATCCGGGCGGCACCGGCAGTCCGAGTTTTGCCATTTCCGCCAGATTCGCTCCCTTGCCGCCGAGCAGATTCTTCATTCCGGCGTTGCCGTCGCAGACCGATTTCCCGAAAAGGTAAACGTACTTTTTACTGTTTTTGCCCATGACCATATTCTCCTCTCGAAAAGGTTGCAATCACCAAACAGCGGCTCCGCGATCCGGCGGAGTTGCGGATGCGGTAAATATATCATGTTAAAAGCAAAAAGCAAAAGAGCGTATTCCGGCGGCTGTTCCGGAGTTTATTCCGCGGTAAAGCGGACAGTGAGCGGCGTGTCGCCGCGTTTTCCGAACGACTCCACCGGAATTATTTTCAGGATATATTCCGAGCCGGCGACGAAAAGCTGATCCGGCAGTTGAAATTCCGGATGTTCGCTCATGCGTTCAAGCCCGCGGTAGAAGTCGGAAAAAAACGCGATGTCGTTTAATTTATGGAATTTTCCGTCGTCAAGTTTTTCGTAGATCGCCACATCGTAGCTGTGAACGAAATCGTCATGCCGGGCTGCGTCGAATGACAGAATCAGCCGTCCGTTGCCGTTTTTGCTTACGCTCCCGGCGGCTCCGGCTGGAAATTCCGGGGCGGTGCGATCGTTGGCACGGCGTTCGGTGTAGGCGGATCGCGCCGGATTGTGCGGCAGCTCGATCCGCCAGACCGCGTCCGGTTTGATCTCGCGTCCGGTTTTCACGTCATACCGGTGGATGTCGGCGTGGTCTTTGAACACCTCCATATAAAGGAACTGCACGCAGTCGGCCGCATGCGGCGGAACCGAGCCGTTTACTTTGCCCGGCTCCATTTCGCAGTAGTTCAAACTGGAGGCGCCGACCGCGGTGAAGCGGTTTTGCGCGATGGAGCGCTCGTCTTCCAGCGGATAGTGGGAGTGGCCGGAAAAAGCGATGACGCGCGGATGGTCGGCCAGGTGGTCGGAAATGAATTTGTTGCTCCAGCCGGCGCTGCCGTAAACGGTGTCGGCCGGATGCTGGTGAGTAAGCAGGAAGATCGGGTTGTCCGGGGTGGCGGTTTCGGCGTATGAGAGGTTGGCGGCGAGAAATTCGGCGGATTTTTCAGTGTAGGTGCCGTTGCAGTTGCCGTCTTCCGGGCTGAGGGCGATGAAGCTGTAGTCATTGACGATCATCTGAATGTCGGGCGAGCTTTGGTCGATGGCCTCCGAAAAATTCCGGCGCGAAGTCTCAACCGGCAGATCGTTCCAGTAGTCGTGGTTGCCCATCACCGCCACCTGGATCGGCATACGGTCGGCGAATATCCGGTCATAAAGCTCACGGTATTGTTTATAGACGGCGGGGTCGCCGTTGTCGGAGAGGTCGCCGGTCATCATTATCACATCCGCATTCCGGTCGCGCAGCATATTGAATGCCGTCTCAAGATTTCTCATGCCGGGGTCGCCGTCTTTCGCATATCCCTGAACGTCGCCGAGAATCCCGACCCGGAGTTCCGGCGCGGCGGTGCATCCGCAAAGCAGAACCGCCATAAGCATCATCCCCAGTTCTGTAAGTTTCATTGTTCAAGCTCCGTTATTTTCCTTTTAATATAACCGACCGGTCATGAAAATCAACCCCGCTGCGCCACAATCCGCGGAAAGATGCCGGGAGCGCATCCGGCCGCTTGTCCGGCGGAATAAAAAAAGACCGTCCGGAATTAATCCGGGCGGTCTTTGCCTTTCAGGCGATAACGCCGGAACTATGCGTCGGCCAGACAGGTGACGCCGGGCAGTTCCTTACCTTCAAGGAACTCAAGCGACGCGCCGCCGCCGGTGGAGATGTGCGACATCTTGGAGGCCAGACCGGACTGGTTGACCGCCGCCACGCTGTCTCCGCCGCCGATGATGCTCACGGCGCCGGAGTCGGCGACCGCTTTGCAGACGGCCATGGTGCCTTCGGCGAAATTGGGCATTTCGAAGCAGCCCATCGGTCCGTTCCAGACCACGGTTTTGGCCTTGGCGATTTCAGCGGAATAGAGCCGGATGGTCGCCGGACCGATATCGAGAGCCATATAGCCGGCCGGGATGTCGTTCTCAACGATTTTGGTGTTCGCGTCGTTGTCGAACTTGTCGGCCACTTTGTTGTCGAGCGGGAGCATGAACTTGACTTTTTTGGTTTTGGCAAGTTCCAGCGTCTCCTTGGCGGTGTCGACCAGCTCGTCCTCGCAGAGCGAGTTGCCGATGTTGTGGCCGAGCGCCTTGAGGAAGGTGTAGGCCATGCCGCCGCCGATGAGGATGGTGTCGACCTTTTCCATCAGCGAACGCAGCACTTCGAGTTTGCCGGAAACTTTCGCGCCGCCGATGATCGCCACAAACGGGCGCTGCGGGTTGGCGACGGCCTTGCCGAGATACTGCAGCTCTTTGTCCATCAGGAATCCGGCCACGCATTTGGACTTGTCCATGAACTCGGTGATTACCGCCGTCGACGCATGGGCGCGGTGGGCGGTGCCGAAGGCGTCATTGACATAAACATCGCCGAGTCTGGCGAGTTTTGCCGCGAATCCGCGCATGGCGGCCTTGTCTTCCGGGGTCTTGCACTTCATGTCCTCTTCCTTATGGAAGCGGGTGTTCTCGCAGACGAGGATCTCGCCGGCCTTGAGCGCCTTGGCGGCGGCTTCGACCTTGTCGCCGATGCAGTCGTCGATGAAGTTGACTTTTTTACCGAGCAGCGCGGCCAGATGGTCGGCGGCCGGCTTCACGCTGAATTCCGGAACCACTTCCCCCTTCGGCCGGCCGGTATGGGTCAGCAGAACCAGGCTGGCGCCCTGTTCGAGAATGTATTTGATGGTGGGGATGGCGGCGACGATACGGGTGTCATCGGCCACTTTTCCGTCCTTGAGCGGCACGTTGAAGTCGACGCGCATGACCACGCGGCTTCCCTTGAGGTCGATGTCCTTGACGGTCTTCTTGTTGATGTTCATAATGTTTTTTCTCCTTTACATTAAAAAAGCCCGAAGGAAAACTTCGGGCTTCGCAATTCGGAACAAAACGCCCGATTAGAGGGTGGCCATGTAGCAGATCAGGTCAACGACCTTGTTGGAATAGCCCCACTCGTTGTCGTACCAGGAAACGATCTTCACGAAATTGTCGTTCAGAGCGATACCGGCCTTCTCGTCGAAGATGGAGGTGTGCGGATCGCTGGTGAAGTCGGTGGAGACCACGGAGTCGGCGGTGTAGCCGAGGATGCCCTTCAGCTCGCCCTCGCTCGCCTTCTTCATCGCGGCGCAGATCTCGGCGTAGGTCGCCGGCTTGGCCAGACGGCAGGTCAGGTCAACCACGGACACGTCCGGGGTCGGAACGCGGAAAGACATGCCGGTGAGTTTGCCGTTGAGTTCCGGGATCACCTTGCCGACGGCCTTCGCCGCGCCGGTGCTGCTCGGAATGATGTTGCCGAGGATGCCGCGGCCGCCGCGCCAATCCTTCTTGGACGGGCCGTCAACGGTCTTCTGGGTGGCGGTGGCGGCGTGAATGGTGGTCATCAGACCTTCGACAACGCCGAAATTGTCATTCAGAACCTTGGTGATCGGGGCAAGGCAGTTGGTGGTGCAGGACGCGTTGGAAACAATGTCCATGTCCTTGGTCATCTTCTTGTTGTTGACGCCCATGACGAACATCGGGGTGTCGTCCTTGCTCGGGGCGGACATCACGACCTTCTTGGCGCCGGCCTTCAGGTGGGCTTCGGCCTTCTCGCGGGTCAGGAACAGTCCGGTGGACTCGACGACGTAGTCGGCTCCGACTTCGTCCCACTTCAGATCGGCCGGATCCTTCTCGGCGGAGATGCGGATCTTGTTGCCGTTGACAACCAGCTGACCGTCAATAACTTCGATGGTGCCGTCAAATTTGCCGTGCACCGAGTCATACTTCAGCATGTAGGCGATGTAGTCGACATCGAGCAGGTCATTGATGGCGACGACCTTAACGTCCTTGCGGCTCTGCGCGGCACGGAAGACCAGACGGCCGATGCGGCCGAATCCATTGATACCGATTTTGATCATTTTTCTTTTCCCTTGAATTTTAGGCTTGCGCCGGTTTATAATAAAGGAACATCCTATATTTTTGAATTATAATTTACCACCGTTCATGGAAAAGTCAAAATGTTTTTCGCCCAAATCGATAAAAAAATATTTTTTCAAGGTTGTTTTCGTCAATATACCCGATATATTAGAATCTCAAGAGGAGAAGATGAGCGTTGACCGTCCGGCGCGGAAGCGGAGCCTGCGGGCGTCCGTCCGGCCCGGATCAAACTGTTTCCGGAGCGCCGGACGCGCGTTTTGCGGAGAAAACGCGAACTCGCAGCGGCGGACGGAAAGAAAAAAAGAGGAGTTGCACTATGAAGAGAAGTGCGGAACTTGGCGTTGTCACACTGACCATGCTCAACGTGGCGGCGGTGCTCAGCATCGTGAATTATCCCGCTCAGGCCGAATACGGATATGCGATCGTATTTTTCATCGCGGTAAGCGCGGCCTGTTTCTTTATCCCGACCGCGCTGGTTTCGGCGGAGATGGCTTCGGCGCTGCCGCATGACGGCGGACTTTACCTCTGGGGAAAGACTGCGTTCAATCCCACGGTGGGGTTTCTGACCGTTTCCATGCAGTGGTTCAACTCGCTGCCGTGGTACGGCACGGTGCTGACCTTCATCGCCACCACCGCGGCGTATATGTTCGATCCGGCACTGGCGGACAACCGGCTGTATGTGTATTTTGCAATATTGCTTGTCACTTGGGGGTGTACCATAGTAAACCTTTTCGGCATCAAACTTTACGCGCGGGTGAGCAGCGTCGGGGCGCTGCTCGGTACGATTCTGCCGTCGATCCTGATCGTGGTTCTGGCGGCGCTGTGGCTGTTTTCCGGCCGTGCGCCGGCCATTCCCTTTTCGTGGCCGGCGGCGCTGCCGCAGCTGCACAACCTCAATGACTGGATGCTGCTGGCCGGCATGATGGTTTCGCTGGCCGGCATCGACATGACGGCGCTGCATATCACCGACGTCAGAAATCCGTGCCGCACCTATCCCTTGGCGCTGCTGGCGTCATCCGTCATCATCATCGCGGCGAGCGCGGCCGGCGCGCTGGCGATCGCGGTGGTGGTTCCGCCCGGCGCGCTGAGCATGGCTTCCGGAGCCGGCGAGGCGTTTTCCAGAATGTTTGACGCGCTCGGCGTTCCGGTGCTGACCATGCCGATGTGTCTGATGCTCTGCATCGGCGCGGTGACCACCGTTTTCACCTGGCTGCTCGGCCCGTCGAAGGGAATCCTCCAGGTTGCGGCGGAAGGGCTGCTGCCGCCGGTGCTGGCCAGACGCAACCGCTGGAATGCTCCGGTAACGATCTTGCTGGTGCAGGCGACCATCATTTCGCTTATCTCTCTGGTGGTGTTTTTCATGCCCACGATCGGCGGGGCGTTCTGGGTGTTCATGGCGCTGTCCGCGCAAATGTATATGATTATGTATATACTGATGTTTTCCGCCGCTTTCATGCTGCGCGTGCGCCGTCCGGAGCTGCCGCGTCCTTACCGGATACCGGGCGGACTCTGGGGAATCGGCGCGGTTTGTCTGCTGGGGCTGCTCACCTCGGTCGCGGCGATGCTGGCCGGGTTTATTCCGCCGGCGAGCATCCGGGCGCTGGGATGGAACCGTATTCTGCTTTATTCCGGTGGACTGGGGATGGGAACGCTGTTTTTCTTCTCGATTCCGGTTTTTCTGCTGCGCTGGTCCCGCCGTCACGCCGGGAATGTTAAATAATCGACGATTTTTTAACCGACGGCGTTGAAAAAAGACGAAAACAGATTAAATTTCATTCTGTGTATGTAATATGAATATACGTTTAAATAAAGGGGACAGCAGAAAATGAAATTCAAAGTCAGCCGCGAAAAGATGATGAAGGCGCTTCAGCGGGTAATAAGCACGATCGGCAACCGTTCGACGCTGCCGATTCTCGGCAATGTGCTGATCGAAGCCGAGGGCGCCGGGCTTAAACTTATCACCACCGACCTTGAAATCCGCATTTCCACCGGGGTTGAAGCCGCGGTTGACGAGGCTGGACGCACCACTGTTCCGGCGAAGAAGCTGCTTGCCCTGGTCAGCCGGTTTACCGATGACGAGCTTGGATTCGAGTGCGACGAGCGCCATCACGCCACTTTGTGCTGCGGCAACAGCAAATGCAAACTGCTCGGACTTTCCGCCGACGATTTCCCCGCCGACACCGAATTTACTCCGGTGCGCCGTCTGGTCTATAAGGAAAGCGATCTGCGGCGCATCTTCAGCCAGATCACCTACGCGGTCAGTCTGGACGACAGCCGCAAGGTGCTGCACGGCGTACTCTGCGCCTGCAAGGACAATCTGGTCTCATTTGTCGCCACCGACGGCAAGCGTCTGGCGGTGGTCGAGAAGCTGCCGGAGTCATTTGAAGGCACCGAGGGCGAGGTCATCATTCCGCTGCGCGCCGCCAACGAGATCAAACGTCTGGCCGACGGCGAGGAGAAGATCACCATTGAGATCGGTGACAAACAGGCCGCGTTCATCACCGACACCGTGGTGGTGACCAGCAAACTGATCGAGGGGAATTATCCCAATTACCGTCTGGTGATTCCGAGCCGCTTCAACTCCCAGGTCAGTGTGCCGACTCAGGCGTTTCTGGCCAAGATCGAACTGGTGTCGCAGGTGTTGTCGGACAACAACAGCTATGTGGTGCTTTCGTTTGCCGACAATCAGCTGAAGGTTCAGGCCGCCAGCGCCGAGATCGGCGAAGGACTGGCGATTGTGGAGATCGAATATGCCGGGGAGCCGATCGAGGTGTCGTTCAATCCGGCGTTTCTGGCCGAGCCGCTGCGCGCGGTCGCGGTCGATCATATCACGATGAACCTCAATGACGGCATCAGTCCGGTGGCGATCGACGGGTCGGACGGGTTCCTGTATGTGATCATGCCGATGCGCAACCGGTAGTTTCCGGCCGAAACATTAAAACATGGGGCGGCGCGGTCGCCCCTTTTTTGTCTGTTTATGATAAAGCAACTGACGCTGAAAAACTTCCGGTCCTATCCGGAGCTGCGCCTTGAGTTCAAAACGCCGTGGACGGTGTTTTCCGGAGCCAACGGCGCGGGCAAGAGCAATCTGCTGGAGGCGATATTTTTCCTGACCATGCTCCGTTCGTTCCGCACGGTTTCCCCGCGCGACATGATCCGGCACGGCGAGTCGGGATTTCAGCTCGGCGGAGTGCTGGAGCGCGGCGTGTGGAAGGAGGAGCTTGACGTGGCGGTCGGCTCCGGCAACGACCGGGTGCTGACCCGCAACGGCGAAAAACTCAAAAAGAGCAGCAGTTTTATCGATCTGGTTCAGCCGGTGGCTTTTGTGCCGGAGGACGTGATGCTTGTCTCCGGGAGCGCCGCCGGACGGCGGCGGTTCGTCGACATGTACCTGTCGATGCTCGACCCCGGATACCGCCATAAACTGTATTGCTACAATTCCGCGCTGGCGCAGCGCAACGGGGCGCTGAAGCGCAACAGTGTGTCGGTTAACCTGATCTCGGCGTTCGAACCGGTGATGGCGGAGAATGCGGTCTATATCATGCAGCGGCGGCGTTTTTTTGCTTCGCTGCTGGCCGACGAAGCGTCGGCGCTGCTGCCGGACGGTGAACGCTTTGCCATCGTCTACCGCCCGGACGCCGCCGCCGAGTCGATCGACGAATACCGCGTCAGGCTGGCGGCCGAACGCGACAAGGAATTCAAGCGCGGCTGCACCTCCTCCGGTCCGCAGCTGGACGATTTTCTTTTTATGCTTGACGGGCAGCCGATGCGTGCCTTCGCCTCCAGCGGCGAGCGGCGCAAACTGGCGGTAACGCTGAAGCTGGCCGCTTATTCCATTCTGCGGAAACGGCGTGCCGCCGGGCGCAATGTCCAACTGGCGGTTCTGGTTGACGACGTGACCGGAGAACTTGACGCCGCCAACCGCGAGCTTTTTTTTGAACAGATAAAGAGCGCCGATCAGGCCTTCTTCACTTTTACCGGAGTGCCGGATGATCCGGTGTTCGCCGGAGCGTCGATTTTCGCAATCGCCGGCGGCTCCGCCCAATCACTATCCAGTCAACAGAAGGGGATTTGACCATGAAACGCCTGCGAATTTTCGGGCAGAAGCCGGTCTCCGGCGCCGTCCGGATCAGCGGCAACAAGAACGCCGCGCTGCCGATGATCGCCGCTGCACTGCTTACCGACGAACCGGTGACACTGCATAATATGCCGGATATTCTTGACGTGCGTTCAATGCTTGAAATCGTGTCGCGTTTCGGCGCCAAAGTGGAATTTTCCAACGGCGTGGCGACCATTCACGCCGCGCAGCTTCATTCGTGCGACATCGACCGCGAGGCGTGCAGCAACACCCGCACCAGCATACTTTTTGCCGCGCCGCTGGTTGCCCGCTGCGGTTCGTGCGTGCTCTATCCGCCGGGCGGAGACGTGATCGGCCGCCGCCGTCTGGACGGCCATTTCTACGGTCTGACCAAGCTTGGCGCGGTGGCCGTTTACGGCGCGCGCTACGAGTTCGAGGCGCCGCACGGACTGGTCGGCTGCGAACTGTTTCTTGACGAGGCCAGCGTGACCGCCACCGAGCAGATCATGATGGCGGCCGTCACCGCCGACGGCCACACCACGCTGCGCAACGCCGCCGGCGAGCCGCATGTGACAGACCTTGGCAACATGCTTAACGCGATGGGGGCGAAAATTTCCGGACTGGGCAGCAACACACTGGAGATCGACGGCGTTAAAAAACTGCACGGCGTGGACTATTCCGTCTGCGGCGACCATATCGAGGCCGGCAGTTTTCTGGCGCTGGCGGCGGCGCGCGGCGGCGAACTCACCATTCACGGCACCACGCCTCGCAACTACTGGATGCTGCGCCGGGTGTTCGAGCGCTTCAACGTGCGGATGGAACTTTATCCCGATCGGATATTCCTGCCCGGCGGACAGCGACTTGAGGTGGCCAACGACGTCGGCGGTCACATCCCGGTCATTGCCGACGGGCCGTGGCCGCAGTATCCGTCCGACATGATGAGCTGCACGATCGTCATGGCCACTCAGGCGCAGGGCTCGGTGCTGTTTTTCGAGAAGATGTTTGAAAGCCGGATATATTTTGTCGACCGGTTGATCGCCATGGGCGCCAACGCGATCGTCTGCGACCCGCACCGGGCGGTGATCTCCGGCCCCGCAATACTGCACGGCACCCAGCTTTCCAGCCCGGACATCCGCGCCGGAATGGCGCTGCTGATCGCCGCACTCTGCGCTCACGGCGAAAGCGTGATCAATTCCTGCGAAGTCATTTATCGCGGCTACGAGAACTTGGTCGCAAAACTTTCCGGACTTGGATGCGACATCGAAGAAATATGACAAATTTGTAACAATTTTGAAAAAGTTACAAAAATGTAAGACAAAAGCATTGCCCTCCATTACTTCGATAAGTTTGAATTGTGTTGCAGTAAAGATGTTGCATCGTTTCTTCGCTTCTTGGCATGGAATGTGCTTGAATATACGTTAAATTCGTGAAAACCTTAACAACCAATGGAAGGTGAAGAAAAGATGAATCAGTATGCAGAGCGCATTGTCGCCAATCTGGGCAGCCGCTATCCGTGGGAGAAGGAATTTCTCCAGAGCGTGAAAGAGGTGCTCAACACCTTGGGAAAATTGCTGGACAGCGATTCCTCGTTTGAGAAATATCGTGTTTTGGAGCGCCTCACCACTCCGGACCGCACCATTATTTTCCAGGTTCCGTGGGTGGATGACAAAGGTGATATTCAGGTCAACACCGGTTATCGCATTCAGTTCAACAATGCGATCGGGCCGTACAAAGGCGGTCTGCGTTTCCATCCGTCCGTCAACCTCAGCATTCTCAAGTTCCTCGGCTTCGAGCAGATTTTCAAGAACAGCCTGACCACGCTGCCGATGGGCGGCGGCAAGGGCGGCAGCGACTTCGATCCGAAGGGCAAGAGCGAGAATGAAGTCATGCGCTTCTGCCAGAACTTCATGCGCGAACTCTACCGCCATATCGGCGCCGACACCGACGTGCCGGCCGGCGACATCGGCGTGGGCGGCCGCGAGATCGGTTTCCTGTTCGGGCAGTTCAAGCGGATTGTCAACACCAACGAGTCCGTGCTCACCGGCAAGGGGCTTGCCTGGGGCGGCAGTCTGGTTCGGCCGGAAGCCACCGGCTACGGCAACGTTTATTTCGCCACTGAAATGCTGGCCACCCGCGGCGAGTCGTTTGACGGCAAGACGGTGCTGGTCTCCGGCTCCGGCAACGTCGCCCAGTTTGCGATCGAGAAGGCCACCGCGCTCGGCGGCAAGGTGATTTCCGCGTCCGACAGCAACGGCACCATTATCGACAAGGACGGCATCTGTGCCGAAAAACTCGCCTGGCTGAAGAACCTCAAGAATGTCCGTCGCGGCCGTATCCGCGAATATGCCGAGCAGTTCAAGAGTGCGCAGTATTTTGAAAACGCCCGTCCGTGGCAGTTGGTCAAGACCGATATTGCGCTGCCCTGCGCCACCCAGAACGAACTCAACGCCGACGACGCCAAAGCGTTGGTCGCCAACGGTTGCATCTGCGTTTGCGAAGGCGCCAACATGCCGTCCACGATCGAAGCCACCGAGATCATTCAGGGCGCCGGACTGCTGTTCGGGCCGGGCAAGGCCGCCAATGCCGGCGGTGTGGCCACCAGCGGACTTGAAATGAGCCAGAACGCCATGCGGCTGAACTGGACCCGCGAAGAGGTGGACGCCAAGCTGCACGGCATCATGAAAGCGATTCACGCCTCCGCCCGCAGCGCCGCCGAAGAGTTTGGCGAAAAGGACAATTATGTTCTCGGCGCGAATATCGCCGGTTTCCGCAAGGTTGCCACCGCGATGATCGCCCAGGGCATCTGATGTGCGTTGTCATAACGAAAAACGTAAGATGTACGCATTGATCCGTTGAATGACGGATAAAAGCGGAGCCTCCGGTTTTCCGGAGGCTCTTTTTTTGTCTGCGTCGCGACCGGGGCAACGGAGGTGAAGGCGGGGCGGCATTGAGAAGTGCCGGTGTTTTTGCCGTCAGCGTTGTGTTGTCAGCGGCGGCTGAATTCAACGATCGCGTGGGAGGCGTTGTCGCCGTCGTTCAGCGTGACGACGTATTTTTCCGGCGCCGGACGGAAAAGCGTCGGAAATATCCGCGCATGCAGCTTTGCCTGATGCTTGTATTCGACCCGGACGCGGCTGTATTGGAAGTTGTCCGGAATCAGTTCTTCGGCCTCTTCAAGATAACGGCTGCTGTTCATGTGGTTGTTGGCGTCAAGCTGGCAGCGGCGGACCCGGAAATCCGGCATTGTTTCGCCGGCGGAGTCGGGGAGGGCGATCTTGCGGGGAAGATAATCCATGTCCGCTTTTTCGTCAACGGTCAGAGCAAGGCGAACCGCGTCTGGAAGTCTTATCGGCCGGCCGCGGTCGAGGCTGACAAAGGCGCCGGCGCTGAAACTTTTAATGACCGGGACGCCGGATTCGTCGAAAATAAAGGTGTTGCGGTAGCCGAAGATGCTCATGCAGTCGAAGACGCCGGTGCGGACGGTCACGGTTTCGCCGTAGCATGGCCGCCGGATGATGTCGATCTGGCGCGATGCGAGGAACACCGCGCAGTGTTCCCGCTCCAGATAGGCGGAAAAATCTTTTTCGGAATCCATCTGAAAACAGCAGCAGGCCAGCATGAAGTCGGACATGGCTCCAAGTTTCAGCGCTCCGTCGCCGTCGACGTCGCTGATTGATACGGTGCGTTTGATTGTGAACATGTGGCATTCCCCCCGTCGCGTCTTTGCTCCATTAATATAACGCCGCAACCGGCGCGGCGCAAGCCGCGGTCACGCCGTCCGTCCGGCGCGGATGTGCGTTCGGCCGCTTGGCAAAGCGAAAAAACAACAAAAAAGACGCCGGCGCGCTTTATATTGATGGAAATGAGAGGTATATTATTACAGTAATTGTATAATCACGGGATTTTTCATGGCTTTGGGAAATAAAAAAAGACCTCAAGAGGTGGTTTCCGAGTTTGAGCGCGGCACAATACTGCGGGGGATGGTCGTTTTCATAATACTCCTGCTGATTGCCGGATCGGTCGGCTTTGGCTGTTATGTGCTGAAACTCCATCTTTTCAACGACAACCCCAATTTTACGCTTAAACGTTTTCTCGTTTCCTCCACTGCGCTGGACTCGTCGCGCTGGGTCGGCGACGCGGCGGCGGCGGAGCTTGCCGGCGTCATGGGGGTGCGCACCGGTGAAACCAATCTTTTCGGCGTCGAGCTGGACGAGCTTCGTCAGCGGGCGCTTTACGCCTGCCCCGGCATTGAAAGAATTGCGGTGGAGCGGCAGCTTCCCGACACCATCCGGGTCCGTATTACCGAGCGCATGCCGCAGGCGGTGGTGTTTTTCATCGGGCCGGACGGCCGGCGACTCGGCATGGCGGACGACGTGCGCCGCCGAGCCTGCGGGATTGCGCCCGCCGGACTGCTGCTGGCGGACTACGATTCGGTGTTGATGGCGCGCGGCGACTGCGCACCGGTCGATCCGGCGCTGCTGGCTCAGATCACCTTTCAGGTGAGGAGCGTGTCGCGTCAGGGTTCGCTGGTGGAGGCCTGTCCCGGCGAAGTGTATCCGGCGCTTCGGATACCCATGGCGCTGCTGCGGGAATCAAAGAAGCGCAAGTCGCTTCTGGAGTTGAAAGCCATTGCGCTTGAGGTAGGCGACGAGCGCATCAATGTGGCGCAGGTGAAGAAGATGACGGTGATGTTCAGCTTTGACGGCCACGTTGGCACCGCCGTATTGCCGATGGAAAACGCGGCCGGCAGACTTGACGACTTGGAAGACGCGGTTCGGCAGTCCGTTCTTGAGGAGGGCGCCGCCGGAAATGTCTATAATTTGCTTTTTGAAAATCAGGTAGTGAAAAAATAAAGGATTCGGATGAAAATGACTGGTTCAGAACTGAGAAGAAAGTATATTGAATTTTTTGTCGGCAAAGGACATAAGGAAATCAAAAGTTCGCCGCTGATCCCGGAAAACGACCCGACCTGTCTGTTCACCACCGCCGGAATGCACCCCCTGGTGCCGTATCTTCAGGGACAGGCGCATCCGCAGGGGCGGCGGCTGGTCGATGTTCAGAAGTGTGTGCGCACCGGCGACATCGATGAAGTCGGTGACCCGGTGCATCTGACTTTCTTTGAAATGCTCGGCAACTGGTCGCTGGGCGACTATTTCAAACAGGACGCGATCCGCTACAGTTTTGAGTTTCTGACCAGTCCCGACTATCTGAACATTCCGCTCAGCCGTTTTGCGGTGACGGTGTTCGCCGGAGACGGGGACTGCCCGTTTGACGAGGAGGCCTATTCATTGTGGCGTTCGCTCGGCGTGGCGGCGGCGCGTATCGCCAAGCGGCCGAAAGCGGACAACTGGTGGGGGCCGGCCGGCCAGACCGGACCGTGCGGACCGGATACCGAAATGTTTTACTGGACCGGCGAAACGCCGGCGCCTGAGGTGTTCGAGCCGGAGAACAAGCTCTGGGTCGAGATATGGAACGACGTGTTCATGCAGTACGACAAGCAGCCCGACGGCACCTTCAAACCGCTGGCGCAGCGCAATGTTGACACCGGCATGGGGCTTGAGCGCGTGACCGCGGTGCTTCAGGGCAAGGCAAGCTGTTACCAGACCGAAATATTTGCTCCGCTGTTCGCCAAACTTGACGAAATCCGCGGACTTTCCGCCGCTCCCGCGGTGCGCACCTCCAGCGAGCGTATTGTGGCCGACCATCTTCGCGCCGCGACTTTCATCATCGGCGACGGCATCACTCCCGGCAACGTCGATCAGGGCTATGTGCTGCGCCGTCTGATCCGCCGTGCGATCCGCGAAGGCCGCAAGCTGGGCATCGAGGGGGATTTTACCTCCGCCGTCGGTGCGGTGGTGATCGACGAATTCGGCGATTTTTATCAGGAACTTCGGCAGAACCGGGAGAAGATTCTTGAAGAGTTCGATCTTGAGGAAAAACTTTTTGCCCAGGCTCTGGAGCGCGGAACCCGCGAGTTTGAAAAACTGATTGCGAGAGTTCCCGAGTTTGTCGCCAAAAAGGTTATTTCCGGCAAAAACGCGTTTTATCTTTACGAAACCTTCGGGTTTCCGTTTGAGCTGACGGTGGAAATGGCGCGTGAACATGGCTTTGAGGTGGACAAGGCGGGATATGACGCCGCTTATGAAAAACATCAGGCACTGTCCCGCGCCGGCGCCGAGCAGCGGTTCAAGGGCGGACTCGCCGACCATTCGGATGAGACCGCGAAACTGCACAGCGCCACCCATTTGCTACAGGCGGCGCTCCGCCGGGTGCTCGGCACTCATGTCGAGCAGCGCGGCAGCAATATCACCGCGGAAAGACTGCGGTTCGACTTCTCGCATCCGGATAAAATGAGTCCGGAACAGATTCAGGAGGTTGAGGATATCGTCAATCAGGCGATTGAGCGAAAACTGCCGATCATCTGCGAAGAGATGAGCGTTGAGGACGCCCGGCAGAGCGGCGCGATGGGGCTTTTCGGCGACCGCTATTCCGACCGGGTGAAGGTTTACACCATGGGTGACGTCAGCAAGGAGATATGCGGTGGACCGCACGCCTCCAATACCGGCGATCTCGGCCATTTCAAGATTCTGAAGGAAGAGTCCAGCAGTCGCGGCGTGCGACGCATCAAGGCTGTGCTGGAAAAATAGGCGCAAAGGAGGTTCATCATGGCAAAAGCGGATCTGACGATAGCCGACAACAACGGCGTATCCACCATCCGGGTGTTCGGACGTGCGAATTTTGAATGCGGCATGCCGCTGCGCTCGTTCGCCAAAAATCTCAGTCCGTCGTGCGCCGGCATTGTGATCGACATGGCCGGATGCGAGAGCATGGACAGCACTTTTATGGGGCTGTTGACCATGCTGTCCATGCGTGCGCAAAAGATCAATCTTCCGTTGGAGGTGGTGAACGCCTCCGACTACTGCCGGGCGCTGCTGCGCGGACTCGGCGTTGAAAAAAGATTCAAATTTGTGACTTCGGCGACAGCGGCGTCCGGTGCCGACGGCGTGTCGGTGACCGGCAGCGCGGCCGCCGACAAGATCGGAGCCGCCGAAGCGGTGGTGGAGGCGCATCAGACGCTGATGGATGTCAGTCTGGACAATATAGCGAAATTTGAAAAAGTGGTCGAGTTCGCCCAGTCGGATCTCGACCGGCTGAAGAAGGAAGCGGAAAAAAACTGACTCGGAAAGGAGTGCACTTGAGATGAGCTGGATCGATTACCTTGTGGTGGCGATTCCGTTTGTGGCGATTGTGTGGGTCGGAGTTCGGGCGAAGTCGTATGTGACCGGAGTGTCCGATTTCCTTTCGGCGGGGCGTTGCGCCGGTCGTTATCTGATCGGAGTGGCGTCCGGCGAGGCGATGCTCGGCATGATAACCGTCATCAGCTATTGCGAGATGTACTACAAGTCCGGGTGGAGTTTCTTCTACTGGCAGAATCTGCTGTATGCGGCGATCTGGATCATGGCGATCACCGGATTCGTCAACTACCGCTACCGCGAGACCAGAGTGCTGACCATGGCGCAGCTGCTGGAGAAGCGCTATTCACGAAAATTCCGCATCTTCACCGGGATGATTTCGTTTCTGGCCGGGCTGCTGAACTATGCGCTGTTTCCGGCGATCGCCGGACGTTTCCTGATCTATTACTGTCAGCTGCCGGACGCGATCGTGATCGGCTCGCTGCACATCTCAATGTTCGGGTTTCTGATGGCGTTCTGCCTGTTGGTGGCGCTGCTGATCGCGCTTTCCGGCGGTCAGCTGACCACGATGGTGACGGACTGCATGCAGGGAATTTTTACCTATTTCGTCTTCACAGTGCTGCTGATCGTGGTGATGTTGAATTTCTCCGGCGCGCAGTTTGAATACGCGCTGGGGGCGACCCGCGGCGCCGGGGAGTCGCTGCTCAATCCGTTTGACATATCGAATCTTACCGACTTCAATATGATGTTTGTCTTTATCGGTGTATTCACCGCCATTTACAGCCGGATGGCGTGGCAGGGAACACAGGGGTACAACTGCGCGGGAGCGTCGCCGCATGAACAGAAGATGGGCGGGCTGATTTCGTCATGGCGTTACAGCTTCACGCCGCTGATGACCATTGTTCTGGTGCTGGGCGCCTATACATTCATGCATCATCCGGACTTTGCGGGGCAGGCGGCCGGAGTTCAGGCCGAACTGGCGTCGCGGATCAATGAAAGTTCGGCCACCGTCACCGCCACCTTGCGCAACCAGATGCTGGTGCCGGTGACGCTGCGGACCATGCTGCCGGTGGGAATGGTCGGCGCATTCGCGGCGGTAATGGTGTTTATGATGCTGTCCACCGACACCACCTATCTGCACAGTTGGGGATCGATTTTTATTCAGGACGTGGTGATGCCGTTCCGCCGGAAGCCGTTTGCGGCGAAAACCCAGTTGCTGCTGTTGCGGCTGTCGATTGTTTTTGTGGCGGTGTTTGCATGGACGTTCAGCATGTATTTCGGTCAGGTGTCATACATTGCCATGTTTTTTGCGATCACCGGAGCGATATATCTGGCCGGAGCCGGCGCGGTGATCATCGGCGGACTCTACTGGCGCCGCGGAACGACCGCCGGAGCGTGGACCGCGATGATTACCGGTGCGTTGTTCAGTGTTGCCGGATTCACGGTGCAGACCAACTGGGGAAAATGGTATCCGCATCTGCCGGACTGGGTGATCGGTTCGGTGGGAACGCTGGTGGATTTTCTGAATGGCCATCTGTCGGCGCTGGGGCGCTGGGAGATGTCGCCGTCGAAGTTCCCGATCACCGGGCAGGAGATGTCGATGCTCGGCATGGCGCTTTCGATTATAGGCTACATCGTTGTTTCGCTGCTGACCTGCCGCGGCGACTTTGATCTGGACCGTCTGTTGAATCGCGGCAAATACAATCTTGAACATACCGGAGACGCCGGAAACGCCACGGCGAAGGCCGCAAAATGGTGGTCGTGGCGCCGGATCACCGGGATTACCGACGAATACAGCCGGGGCGACCGGATTGTTTCCAATCTGGCGGTCGGGTGGACGTTCTACGGGTTGGCGGTGTTCGGCGTGATCGCGGTCTGGAATCTCGGGTTTCGGCGCTGGCCGGTGGAGTGGTGGTTCAATCTGTGGCGTTATTACACCGTGCCGTTGGCGCTGCTGGTTGGAGTCGTGACGGCGGTGTGGTTCACCTGGGGCGGTTCGCGCGACCTGATCAGGATGTTCCGCGCGTTGCGTAAACTCAAACGCAGCCCGGATGACAGCGGCTGGGTTGACGAGTCTGGAGAGGATCGCGAATGACAACGGATTTCCGCAGTTATCTGAGCGCTGACAGTTTTGTCTGGCTGCATCATCATCGTCGTTCAGGGATTTTTACCGAGCTGATTGAGCATGCGGTTAAGCGGCGCCGGATTGAGGCGGAGGATGTGTTTTCCGCGATAATGGCGCGGGAGAAGATGATGTCGACCGCGGTCGGAAGCGGGTTGGCAATTCCGCATGGACGGCTGCCGGACTTCGGAGCGCCGCTGATACTGGCCGGGATTTGTCCGGACGGTGTGGCGGACTACGCCGGGTTGGACGGCGTGCCGGTGAAGCTGGCATTGCTGGTGCTGGTGGATTATTGCGACGCCGATCTGCATTTGTCACTGCTGCGCAGCATTGCCGGCAAACTGCTGTCATCGCCGGAAAAGATCACCGGGATTGCCGCGTTGCGCGATCCTGAGAAGATGTTGGCGCTGCTGGCCGACAATTAGTTTTTCAACAGGACGGCATTATTGATGCCATTGTTGTGTCCGGGGCGTGACCTGTCGTCCGGTGGAATTTTGATCGGTCAGCAATCAGGTTGGCACTGTGTGCTTTTACAGAAGATCTGATGCGTATTTCTGCGGCTAAGCGCCAGATATGCGAAGTAAACCATCATTAAAGTAAAAATAATTTTCTCAAATGGGAAAATCATACTATATGATTGCAGCGCACCGTAATAAACCCAATTTTCCAGCGCCGGGTATGCTTTGCCAAACTGTGATGACAAGCTATAAAGAACCGACGATGGAATCATCCAGAACAGCAACAGTCCACTTGAAATGACAATATTGCACTTGATCCGCCGGGAAGAATACGCAACCGCATGCAATTCCCGCAGCGATTGAAGCAGTATCGCACCCAAAAACGGCAGAAAAATCACGCCGTCATGTGTGCGATGATACGAGACCCAAAGCGTCAGGCTCAATAAATATGCCCATTCTTCGATTTTTAACTCCGTCGGGACAAAACCGCGATCCTGCGCCGTCAACCTGACACGACTGCGCCATAAAATCCATCCCCCAGCAGAAACCGCCAGAGCACGCACAAGCAGATTGAACCATTCACAGCGAATGAACCCAAAATTCAGCAGCGAATAAGACAGACCGGTGTGATAGGAATTGGCCCCGTTTTTGCAGTCGTTAAGCACCATCGTTACATAATCGGCAAATGTAGCGAATATGCCGTCAAGCCATAATCCCGGCAAAAGTACCAGTATCATAAACAGCACCAGCGCTGCTGCCCCCATCAACCAACGTTTTTGCAGCAACAGAATCGGCACGATTATCGTCAGCATTGAGTATTTGACCGCCGCGGCCAATCCAAGCCATATCCAGTTGAATCGGTTGCGAGTCGGATAAAAAAGTACCATAAACAACAAGAAAGTCGATATGCTGGAGACTTGACCATGGCGGAGCGTCATCAAAAAAGGGCTCGATTGCAAAAACGCAAACCAGACGCACCAGTACGGCAGATTTTTGAATTTCGGCCGCCACGGTGACTCCGGTATAAGCTGATAATGACGGAATACAATATATACCAGCGCAATAAATGTAGCTATATTCAGCCCCAAAAAGAATAATCCGCGCAAAACAACCGGAGACAAAATCAGCGGCATCACCAAAATATTCATGCTCGGAGCCTGCAATGGAGCAGCGGTTGACGTCGTGGGGGGGGCGTATGGCGATTGATGCGCACAAATCATATTCGCAGTGTCAAGGAAACATCTCAAATCATTGAAGTCACAGTTCCGCCAAACCAGCGAAACGCGCAATATCGTTGCGGCTATCATTATTAACAATATTGCGGCACAGAGTAATTTTTCGAAATCTGACGATATTTTAAGCATGTTTTTTTGTGATCCTGTTGCTGCCCGAAAAAACTGATTTATTTGCAATAAGCATTGTTGCAAAAATAGTTAACGTTAAAAACTTGGTCTTTCGCAATATCCATCCCGACTCCGACGTTTTAACTGTTCAGCGGCAATGCTTAACCGGAACAACGTAACTGCAAAGATCGTAATTAGCTCGGTATCTTGCGTATCCCCACAAGCGCTTGTCCGACTCCGCCCCCGTCTGCCGGAGATTTATTCCTATATACAGTAGTGTCCTTGGCCTTATTTTTCAAGCAATAAACGGCAAGTTTTTTTATATTTCTTTCAGCTTGAAAAATCAGCATTTGCCTGGAACTCTGACTTTAAACAGAATCTTGCCCGAAGCAGATTGTAGTTTGAGCCGTCCTTTCTGCGCAGAGCATTGCGAAATGCATGTGGGAGACTCATCATGTCTTGCATTTGCGCAGCCTGTCATCGGCACAGTTGTACGGCGGCGCACGGGCATAGGTAAAAGAGGGATCAGCCTGACCGGATCGTCAAAACAGGAGTTGCAATACAGAGTGGGGATCGGCGCGGTTGCAGCGTCGTCGTTTCCCTTTTTACATTCTGGGTTTGCCGGTCGGCCGTTTATTGTTTCATGAATCAGGCATCTAATTTTTTGGAGAGAATCAGCACATTGCGGTCGCCGTCACGCTGATATTTCACTTCGTCCATCAACTTCCGCACCATAAAAATGCCGAGACCGCCAATCTGACGGTCCTCCAGCGGCGCATTGATATCCGGTTCGCCGGCTTCGAGCGGATTGTAGGCCACGCCGGTATCGGTAAAGGTGATGGTCAATACCCGGTCATTCATATTAAACGCCACTGCAACGTTTGCAGAGCCGCCGCCGGCCGGATATCCATAGTTGGATATGTTTGTAAATATTTCATCGGCGGCGATCAGCAGATGACGGCCGGTTTTTGTGGGCAACTGCAATTCTTCGGCGATGTTTTCAAGCCATGTCCGCAGTGTGTCGAAAGCCTCCGGCCGTGCCGGAAGCGAAAGCGTGTCTTCTCCGTTGTACTTGAATCTGCGAATGTTGTCAGACATTTCTCACTCAATGGTTAAAAGTTCGTCAAACCCGGTCATTTCAAAGACTTCTTTTACATCGCTGTTTAAGTTGCGTATGATCATGCCGCCGCGCTGCGTCATATATTTATCGGCCTCCATCACCACACGCAACCCGGCGCTGGAGACATAGTCTACCGCGGCGAAGTCGATATCCAGCGCGGTTATATCGCGCCACGCACCTTTCAGCGCGGCGGACAACTCCGGCGCGGTAATCGTGTCGACGCTGCCTTCAACCGCCACCTGCAGCTTGCCGTTGTTTTTTTGCATGCTTATCTTCATGATATCCTCTATTGCTCATCGTCGTTCAGCGTTGGCGGCGTCCATCTGAGGCCTGGTGGCGACTCCGCAAAAACCAAGTGTCACAACCGGCGGGTCACTGAGTTGTCCGTCAAAAAAGTCAATTAAAGTAAAACTGTCCCGACACCGATTGCCATCGAACTTTACCGTGTTTCGTACTCTGCAAAATCTTCTTCAATAAAATAGCACGACAATATTTTTTTTTCAAATCTGTGTTGACAGAAATCCATTGCGTTATGACTGCACCATCCGATCCGCGCAGAATGCCGTCAAACTTGGACTACAATGGTTTGACGCGATATTTTCCTCCCGGAATATCTTCAACCGCAAATCCGGCGGTTTTTATTGCGTCGCGCAGCCGGTCAGACTCCGCCCAATCTTTATTTTTCCTGGCGGTCAACCGCAGTTCGGCCAGATGGGTCACCTCTTCCGGTATCGTCGGCTCGTCAGTGGTTTTATCCACGTCAAGACAGCCGAAGATGCGGTCGAATTTACGGAAAAGCGCCAAAATATTTTCACCGCCGGCGCGGTTAAGCTCTCCGCCGTCCGCCCACCGGTTGGCCTCCCGCTGAAGATTGAACGTTACTGCGAGTGCCGCCGATATGTTGAGATCGTCGCCAATGGCGTCGTAAAAGTCCGAATCGTATTTTTCAAGCACCGGCAGCGGCCGTTCCCGGTCATCCGGCAGTTCACGCATTCTGGCGAACAGTTCGGTAAATTTTTTCAGCGACTCTTCCGCCAGACTCAGTGCGTCGAATGTAAAATTAAGTTTTTTCCTGTAGTGGCAGGACAGCAGCACCCAGCGGATGGCGCGCCCCGAATATCCCTTTTGCAGCAGATTGCGCAACGTGAAAAAATTACCGGCGGATTTGCTCATTTTTTCACCGTTGACCATTAAGTGGGCGCAGTGGAGCCAGTAATTGACGTAGGTGCATCCGTTGGCGGATTCGCTTTGGGCGATTTCGTCTTCATGATGCGGAAACATGTTGTCGATTCCGCCGGTGTGAATATCAAAGGTCCGGCCGAGATATTTCATAGACATGGCGGAGCATTCGATATGCCATCCGGGGCGGCCTTTTCCCCACGGACTGCCCCAGAACACATCGCCGTCGGCCTCGTCCCAGGCTTTCCACAGGGCGAAATCGGCTACGGAGTCCTTGGCGTATTCGTCATTCTTGATACGGACGCCGGAGCGTTGATTTTCACGGTCGATATGGGCGAGTTTACCGTATTCTGGAAACTTATCGATTGAGAAATAGATTGAGCTGTCCTCGGCTTGATATGCGAATCCCTTGTCCATCAGTGTTTGGATCAATGCGATCATTTCATTGATGTGTTCGGTGGCTGGCGGATATACGGCGGCCGGCGTGATATTCAGAGTTTTGAGGTCGTCGAAAAACGCCTGAATGTATTTTGCCGTGAACACCTTAAGCGGAAGTTTGGCGGCGCGGGAGTCGCGGATGGTTTTATCGTCGACATCGGTAAGGTTCATTACCTGGGTGACGTTGAATCCGAAATAGGCGAGGGTTCGGTTAAGGAGGTCCTCGAAGACATAGGCCCGGAAGTTGCCGATGTGTGCGAAGTTATATACGGTCGGGCCGCAGGTGTACATTTTTGCGATGCCGGGACTAACCGGGGTGAAAACCTCAATGCGGCGGCTCATTGTATTAAAAAATTTGAGTTGTTTGTTCATGATGATTATAATGTAGCTCCGCATTGGAGTTGCGTCAATCGATTTGCCGTAAAAAAGGTAAGATATGGGGTAATTTTGCTCTGTCCGGCAGATAATTGGCGATCTTTGACTAAAAGTTGCGGATGACGGTTGCAAAAAAATAAAAATGGGATATATTAAAAAAATCGTGGAAGTCGGAGAGATGGCTGAGCGGTCGAAGGCGACGGTCTCGAAAATCGTTGTACCTGTATGGGTACCGTGGGTTCGAATCCCACTCTCTCCGCCATTTTTATCCGCCAACTCCGGCACTCATGTTCACTAAACGGCTCAATGCTTTTTCCCCCATACACACGCGCATCAATCGCCGCCTTCAAATACTTTTGAAAATACATCCGGGGATTTGAAAGCACAAAAAGCCGAGCTATATTAAACGTTGTAAGATCAAACCAGAAAGCAAAAGGGAAAGATGTCTTCTGTCATGGGAAAAATCACGCTTGTACTGCTTGCCGCCGGGATGGGCTCCCGTTACGGCGGCCTGAAACAGCTCGACAAAATCGGGCCGTCCGGTGAAACCATCATGGATTACTCGGTCTTCGACGCCATCAGAGCCGGATTCGACAAAGTGGTGTTTGTGATCCGCCGCGACATCGAGGACGCATTCAAAAAACAGATCGGAGCGAAATACGAGAAGATCATCGAGGTGGACTACGCGTTTCAGGAACTTAACGACCTGCCGCCGGGATTCACTCCGCCGCCGGAACGCACCAAACCATGGGGAACCGGTCACGCCGTTTATGCCGCACGCAACAAGGTCAACACCCCGTTTGCCGTCATCAACGCCGACGATTTTTACGGCGCGCACGGCTTTGCCGCCATCGCCGATTTCTTTAAAGAAAACCGGACCGACAGCTGCATCTGCGCTTTCATCATGAAAAATACCCTGTCGGCCAACGGCACGGTGTCACGCGGGGTCTGCACTGAACTCCACGGCTGCCTCCAGAGCGTGGAAGAACACACCAAACTCGCCCCGTTCGCCGGAATGGTCCGCAGCTACAGACTCACCGGCAACGACATTATTTTCAGCGGAAACGAACCGGTGTCCATGAACATGTGGGGATTCCGCCCCTCGATCTTCGCCAGCATCGAAACACTGTTCGCCGACTTCCTTAAAACCTCCGGCAAAGAGCTGAAAAGCGAATTTTACATCCCGTTCGTGGTGGACAATCTGATCCATCGTCACGGCGAGCGGTTCCGGATGCTCGTTTCCGAAGACAACTGGTTCGGCGTGACCTACCGCGAAGACCGCGAATTCGTCTGCCGAAGCATCGCACAACTTGTAGAATCAGGAAAATACCCGGCTCAGCTGTTCAAATGAGCAACATATACAAACTTTTTCAACTGCACGGCGATTTCATCGACTGCGCACCATACGGCTCCGGACATATCAACGACACATTCAAACTTACGTTGAATCAGGCCGGCAACCACGTCTCCTACATCCTCCAGCGGCTCAATACCACGATCTTCACCGACCCGGTCGGGCTGATGGACAATATCGAGCGGGTCACCACCCATCTCGGCGCTAAACTCAACGGTCGCGACGCTTCGCGCCGGACGCTTCGCATCGTTCCGGCCGCGGACGGTAAAAATCACGCCGTCGACAGCGACGGGCGCTTCTGGCGTTGTTACTGGTTCATCGAAAAAGCCGCCGCCTACGACGTTCTGCCCGGAGAAAAACCGGCGTTCGAGGCCGCGAAAGCCTTCGCCAATTTCCAGCGCCTGCTGGCCGATCTGCCCAAGCCGCGGCTGAACGAAACCATTCCGGACTTCCACAACACCCCCAAACGCTTCGCGGCGTTGAAGGCGGCGGCCGCCGCCGACAAAATGGGACGGCTGGCATCGGCCCGTCCGGAATTCGACTTTTTCATGGCGCACGAAATCGAGGCACCGACACTGCTTGACGCCGGTCTGCCGGAACGCATCACCCACAATGACACAAAACTCAATAATGTGATGCTCGACGACGAGACCAAAGAGGGCGTCTGCGTGATCGACCTCGACACCGTGATGCCGGGACTCGCTCATTACGACTTCGGAGACATGGTCCGCACCGGCACCAGTCCGGCGGCGGAAGATGAACTTGATCTCGGCAAAGTCACCATGCGGTTCAATATGTTCGAGGCTTTGCTGCGCGGCTATCTGACCGGCGCGGCCGGCTTCCTGACGCCGGAGGAGCGCGAACTGCTGCCGTTCTCCGGCAAGCTGATCACCATGGAAATCGGAGCCAGGTTTCTGACCGACTATCTGGCCGGAGACGTCTATTTCAAAATCCACCGTCCCGCGCACAACCTCGACCGCTGCCGCACCCAGATAGCGCTGGCAAAATCGATCGAGGCACAAATGCCGGAAATGATGAAACTGACAAGGAGCGTAAAATGAAAGCATTGGTCACCGGCGGCGCCGGCTTCATCGGCAGCCATATCGTAGAACTGCTGTATGACAAAGCCGAGGTAGTGGTTCTGGACAATCTCCGCACCGGCTACATGCGCAACATTGCGCCGTTTGTCAAAACCACGATCGTCCCCGGCAGCATCTGCGACCGCGACAGCATCCGCCGCGCCATGCGCGGAGTGGACTGCGTTTTCCATCTTGCCGCCCTCATCAGCGTGCCGGAGTCCATGGAAAAAATCCGGGAATGTGTTGATATAAACGTAAAAGGACTGCTCAACGTCTACGAAGCGGCCGCGGAAGCCGGAGTAAAAAAACTGGTTTTCTCCACTTCGGCGGCGATCTACGGCGACAATCCGGTGGTTCCCAAGGTGGAAACCATGGTGCCGGAACCGAAGAGCCCATATGCGGTCACCAAACTTGACGGCGAATATTACGCGAAGATGTTCAGCGACCTCGGCCGGCTCAAAGTGGCCTGTCTGCGCTACTTCAACGTGTTCGGTCCGCGTCAGGACCCGCACAGCGCCTACGCGGCGGCGGTTCCGATCTTCATCGAACGCGCACTGAAGAATCTGCCGATCACCATTTACGGCGACGGCGAGCAGACCCGCGACTTCATCTTCGTCAAGGATGTCGGCGCGGCCAACTTTTTCATGGCGCAGAGCGAAGCCACCGGTGTGTTCAACGTCGCCTACGGCGGCCGGCAGACCATCAACGAACTGGTGGAGACCATCATCCGGCTGACCGGCTCGAAATCGGAGATCATACACGCGCCGGACCGTGCCGGAGACGTGAAACATTCGATGGCCGACGTGAGCAAACTCAAGGCCGCCGGATTCGTTCCGCAATACACTTTTGCGGAAGGATTGCGCCAGACAATTGAATTTTTCAAGTCGAAGTAGTATATTAACAGATACAACCGATCACTTAAAACAATCTTAAGGAGATATGTTGAAATGGAAGTCATCATTCGCCCCACCACTGAGTCCGCGGTCAAACTGACCGCCAAGATTATTGCCGACCAGCTCCGCGCCGACCCCGCAATGGTGCTCGGCCTCGCCACCGGACGCACCATGGAAGCGGTCTACAAGGAACTTGCCCGCATGTATCGTGAAGAAGGTCTGGATTTCTCCAAAGCCAGCAGCTTCAACCTCGACGAGTATATCGGGCTGTCCGGCGACAACAAGAACTCCTACCGCTATTACATGAACTATCATCTTTTCAATCATGTCAATATCGCCAAGGACAAGACCAATCTGCCGGACGGACTGGCCAAGGATCCGATCGCGGAAGGCCATCGCTATGAGGCGGCGATCAAGGCCGCCGGCGGCGTTGATCTTCAGTTGCTCGGCATCGGCCGCGACGGGCACATCGGCTTCAACGAGCCGCTTTCCAGCCTCTCCAGCCGCACCCGCGCCAAGGCGCTGACTCCCGAGACCTATCAGCAGAACGGTCCGCTGTTCGACAAACCCGAAGACATGCCGATGCGCGCCTTCACCATGGGCGTCGGCACCATTCTCGACGCCCGCAAGGTTGTGCTTCTGGTCACCGGCGACGAGAAGAAGGAAATCCTGAAGAAAGCGGTTGAAGGCCCGGTCACCAGCATGATCTCCGCCACCGCGCTTCAGTTCCACAACAGCGCCATTGTTATCTGCGACGCCGAAGCCGGTGCGCTGCTTGAGCACAAGGATTATTACAACTGGGTGTTCAAGACCGAGCCCCAGTGGAAAGCCTATCAGAACATCTGACGGTGCGTGCGGTCTGACGCCGCATGAAACCAAAAGTTGTTTCAACAAGAGGACGGAGCGATCCGTCCTCTTTTTTTGCACCGGTCATTCGACCGTCATGCCGCGAGCCTGCGGTTTATATCTGTTTGGGCTTCCGGCTTTCAAAATGAAAAAAACGTGCTATATTAAATAAATAACGTCAAACGGAGGATGGCAGAATGGCGGACGGCTCCACCGAAATCTCGGTTCTCAACCATATCAGCGTTGCGCTGGTTCAGGAACGCGACGTCTCGACGCTGCTCAAAAAAGTGCTTGAGATACTCAACCGCGAACTCGGCCTGCTGCACGGCACCATCACGCTCCGTCAGGACGACATTTTTTTCATTGAAGCGTCGCAGGGGCTGAGCGACATTGAAAAATCGCGCGGAAAATATCATCTCGGGGAAGGCATAACCGGCATGGTGGCTCAAACCGGAAAGCCGTGCGTGATCCCGGACATCGCCAGCGAGCCGCGGTTCCTCGACCGCACCGGTGCCCGCGGCAAAGCGAAAAATATCGCCTTTGTCTGCGTCCCGATCATCCACACCGGCAGCGTCATCGGTACGCTGAGCATCGACCGGAAGGTGGAAAAAAACACCGATTTGGAACGGGACCTCCGGCTGCTTGAAACCCTGGCCAACATCATCGCGGAGGCGGTTTCGGTGATGGTCGAAGAATATCTGGAACGCGACCAGCTGCTGGCCGAAAACCGTCGGCTCAAGGAGGAATTGACCCACGGACGGCGACCGGCAAACATCATCGGCAACTGCAGCACCATGCAGAACGTCTATTCAATGATTCACCAGGTGGCGCCGAGCAACGCCACGGTGCTGATCCGCGGCGCGTCCGGCACCGGCAAGGAGCTGGTGGCGCGGGCGATTCAGCAGGAGAGTCCACGGCGCGACAGGCCGTTCATCGCGGTAAACTGCGCGGCGCTGCCGGACAATCTGATCGAAAGCGAACTGTTCGGCCATGAAAAGGGCGCGTTCACCGGAGCGGTGTCGCGCCGGATCGGGCGGGCGGAGGCGGCCGACGGCGGCACGCTGTTCCTCGACGAGATCGGCGACCTCAGTCTGCCGGTTCAGGTCAAATTGCTGCGGTTCATTCAGGAGCGCACGTTCAGTCGGGTTGGAAGCAACGACGAATTGAAGGTTGACGTCCGCCTGCTGGCGGCCACCAGCCGCGATCTGGAAAAACTTATGGCGGAAGGCAAGTTCCGCGAAGACCTCTACTATCGGCTCAACGTGTTCCCGATCCATCTGCCGGAGTTGCGCAAGCGCCGCTGCGACATTATGCTTCTGGCTGAGTTTTTTCTGGAAAAATATTCAAAAGTATATAATAAAACCATCAAACGCATTTCGACGCCGGCCATCAATATGCTGATGAGCTACCATTGGCCGGGCAATGTGCGCGAACTTGAAAACTGCATTGAGCGCGCGGTGCTTACCGCCACCACCGAGGCGATCAGCGCCTACAATCTGCCGCCGTCGCTCCAAACCGCCGAAGAGTCGGGGACCGCGGCGCTGCCGCCCAAGGACGGCCGGGTGGATTTTGACACGCTGGTGGGAAGTTTTGAGCGGGAACTCATCGTCGAGGCACTCAAAAGTCACACCGGGAATGTGACTGCGGCGGCACAGCAACTTGGGCTGTCCACCCGGGTTATCCACTACAAGATCAAAAAATACGGCATCACGCCGGACTGGTACCGCAAAAAATAACCTCTCCGGAAGCTCACCGGAGCCGTCAGCGGCTGGGCGTTTCCAGCGCAAAGCATTGCCGCATCAATGTTCTTTATCGTTTTTTTTCGTTTTTCTCGACCATGTTCAAATCCTATGGCGGGTCGGGGGACAAACTTTTCACGCATGACAATCCGGCACATGCCGCAAAAGTCAACGCAAATCATCGTCTCAACTGCACGACCGTCACGCGTCCAACATGTCGACGCCGGCCGGACAATTGTCCCCCACGCCCTTCGGCGGCTGGCAGCTTTCTCCACGCACCCGCGTTAGCATGGTGTAAGAGAACTCCTCAAGTCGCGGCGCTTCATACTCAAATTTTTCCGAACATTCCGCTGTTTTTTTCATGGCTTATATCCTTATGCCTTTTTATACAATTTTTGCCGCGGCAATAAGGTCGTTATTGCCGTCTTTGTCGAGCGACAGCGTGAAGTCGGTGCTCACCCAGCAGCCGCTCTCAAAGGTCGCCTTCTGCCCGAACAGCATCACATTGTTGGTCGGGTCGTCCCAGTTCGTAAGACTGGCGGCGCTGCCGTCAAGCACCGTCCACGAGCCGGTCAGCATGTCCGTGTCTTTGCCGACAATCAGTGTGTCGCTGCTGAAGTCGTTTTCACCGCCCCAGAGCAGACTCCGCGTTGCGCTGTCGGTATAATCAAAAATCCAGTTTTTAACCGCCGAAAGCTCAATCGCGTTATTCATGGTTACACTGCTGCCGTTGCTGAACTTGACCGTGTCGATATTGGTTACTCCGGAAGCGTTGAAATTTCCGCTGAAGCTATTGAAAACCAGCGAACGATCCTGACCAACGTATTTGTGAATGTCGTCCACTCCGGGCGTTTCGTTGCACCAGTAGCCGCCGCCGGAGCTGTCGCCGGAAACCCAGCCGGTGAACGCAAGATTGGCGCCGAGACCGCTGAAGGTGATAACGGAGGTTCCGGTCACCACGCCTTCGCCGTTGCTGCCGCCGTAAAGATGTTTGCCGATCGTCACGCGGTTGACCTGACAGTCAACCGTGATGGCGGTGTTGCCGAGCAGCGTGGGTTGCGCGCCGTAGTTCGCCCGGGTGGTGATGTTGCCGCCGTAGATATTGCCGGCAAACGAGCCGCCGGAGATGACCAGAACACTGTTGCCCTGCACAAAGAGGTTGGCGGAGCCGGAGACCTGCCAGCCGCCGCAGGCGTAGTGGTTCACCGTTGCGTCGGCGGCGTTCACGGTGAGGGTGGAGTTGCCGACGAGGACGGTTTGGGTTTTGACGGCGGAGGTTACGTTGCCGCCGCCGCAGAGTCGCAGCCAGTTGCCGGAGCCGGCGGCCGTTGCGGTGCCGCCGCCATAGATGGAATTCGCGCCGAAGTCGGTAGTGCCCTTAACGACGACTTCAGTGCCGTTGGCGTAGAGGTCACCGGCGACCGTGCCGCCGGTGATGTCGATTTCTCCGACATAGCCCTTGAGGTCGGCAAAAAGCGCGTCAATAGTGGCGTAGTCCGCGGTGGGATCGTCGCTGTTGACTGTCTTGGGCGAAGTAACCGTGCTGGAGAGAGTCAATTTATTGTCAGCATAATCAAGCAGATATTCCATGCCGTTGATGGTGAACGCCGTGCCCAGCGTGACGCTGTTGCCGTTGACCATGAAGGTCGTACCGGTCAGGTTTAGCGTGCCGGTTGCCACGGTGGTGCTCCAGCCCTGCGAGCCGATCAGGTCGCTGGTGACGTCAATCGTTGCATTGCTGAAATCCTGCGCGGCGGTGAAGGCAACCGTGGCGCCGTTGAATGCGATCTCGCTGAAGCTGCCGACTGAAACCCCGGATGCGAAAATATATTCGCCGCTGTTCTGCAGCCGGCAGCGCCGCGCCGCCGCCGCTGCCGCCGGAAACATACATGATGCCGCCGGAATCCACCATCGTCCCGGAAGCAACACTGCGGCTGCCGTTTACATACATGGAGTCATAAGACATCCCGCTTCCCAAACTCGTATTCGACACCGGGGAAAGACTGAAGTCAACCACAGTGCCATTGGAAGCGATTATTATGCCGTCAAGCGGTGAAACGGCGGTAAGCTGAAGGTTGTTGTCGCTGTTGACGGACAACATAAAATATTGGCCGTCAAGATGTCATGGAACATTCAGCGAAATCTGCGCGGAGTGTCCAAGCTCGTTGGTCACAGTCATGCTTCCGGTAAACGCGGCCGCGCCGCCGGCCAGAATATATTTCCCGCTGACGGCGGAGTCCACCGTTACTGAAAAAGAGGAAAGCGATGAAAGCATGCTCAAATTGTCAATATAGCCGCTTCCGGCGGCAAGCGTTATCGCCGCATCGGAAGTGTCAATCGCGGACAATGCCGTCAATGTGCCGCTCAAATGGATATTTCCGCGCAATGATGCGCCGCCGCCGGACGCCAGCAGTCTGCCGTCGTAAACCGTTACATTGCTGACGACACCGCCTTTGCGCACCGATACGCCGCCGCCGCTGGTCTCGGCGTCAAACAGCACGCCGCCGGACTTGACAATCGCGTAACCGTAGGCGTAAGTGGAGGTGTATCTGCCCGATGCTCCGCTTTCGATGTACTGGTCGCCCAGAAAGGCGGTGCCTCCGGCAAGGTAGCCGCTGACTGCGGTGTATTCCGCGCATCCCCCGGCGGAAACCCACTGCGCCGCCACGCCGCGGATGGCGGTGTTTTTCGCATACCCGCCGGAGTTGATGATTTGAACGCAATAGAGCTGCGTGCCGATGGCGCTGCCGCCGCTGTACACATACTGCGAACCGTTTTCGTCAACCGTCAGCCCGGAAAGCTGCGCGCCCGACGCCGCCACCGCCATGCCGCCGGCGGCAACAACGCAATTCTCGATAATGCCGCCGGAGGTGGCCAGCGCGGTATTGGCATCGTAATCTGTTCCAATGAATTTATTGGCAAGCGGCTTATCGTTGGAAAAAACCACCGTCCGGTCTTTGAACAGAAAGACATTGCCGGTGGTGATGTTGTCAATCGTAAGCAGCAGCGTGTTGTCGGACGCCACCTTCAGTGTATAAAAATTGCTTCCGCGGAGGATGCTGTCCTCTCCCGCCGTGATGGTTATGGGCGTCATGCCTGCCACCGATAGCGTAAAATCGGTTCCGGCGAGCAATTTGGCGTAGCCGGCCAGCATATAGGTGCCGGCCAACTGCGACGCATTGGCCTCAATCGAGTAACTGGCATTGGAAATTGCCGAAATATCGTTGATGAACAACCGACTGTTCACTTTTTCAGTATAATTGCAAAGTGACAGGACAATCGTGGCGCCGTCTGCGGCGATGGTACGGGTTGTGTCGAGATTGCCGCCCAATCTGATCGTGCCTGAAAACGTCATTATCCCCTGATTGTAAATGATCTCTGATGCTGTCAGAAAATCGGTGTCGGCAATCAGCATGCCGCCTCCGGTCGTGGCGTGGTTGGAGATTGCGCCGTCGATGGTGGCGGAATTTCCCGAAAATGAACACGAAATAATTGCCGCCGACCCCTTATTGTAAATTGCACCGCCGTATTTTGCGGTGTTGCTCTGGAATAGACAGTTTGAAACCGTCAGGTGAGCATTCAGATTGTTGAATATCGCGCCGCCGCAGTTAGTCGAGGCGCTGTTCCGGGTGAGAATGCCGCCGGAGAGCACAAGCGTTCCGTCGTTGTCAATCGCGCCGCCGCCGCCGAACGCGCTGTTGCCGGACATGATTCCTCCGGACACCCGCACCGATCCACCGGAAATATAAAGGGCGGCGCCGGTCTGGACCGTGAGGTTGGAAAAAGTGTTGTCTAATAAATCGGCCGAGGTGAAAAGCATCAGTCCTCCGCCCATTTTGCTGTAACTGATGCCGCAGCCGTTAATTATGGCGCCGGAAATCTGGAGAGACGCGCCGGATGAGGCGCGAATGCCAAAAACATTGGATTGAATGATGGTGGCGCCGGACGACACCACAAGGCGGCCGCCGTAATCCACCGTGATGTTTGCGATTGTACCGCCGGAACTCACTGTCATATAGTCGGCGTCCAGGTATAGGCCGATGGTTTTTCCAACCAGTGATGCGGTGGTGGAGACCAAAGTATCGCTCTTATAAAGTTTTATGGGATCGTCGGGGGCGATGCCGGTTGCCGGAAAAGATTTTCCCGCTTCGTTTCCGTCCGGGAAAAACTCTTCATCGATGAAGCCAATATTGTTAACCGGTACCTCCGACGATGAAAGATTTGGCATGGTTTTGATATACGCCATTTTTGATTCCCCCTTTTTTATTCAGCAGTTTTCGCTGTTCCGCCCGTGCTTATGTGCCCCCCCTGCATGCCGGCCGGAATATTTTTATTAAGGGAACCTCTGTCGAATTATCTTTACAGGGATGCCCGATTGTTCAGAACGTTCAACCCTCCGAATGGGATTTTTTTGATTCCGTGAAAGTATCGCCTTGATTCATTCACATTTGCATTTTTACGTAAAAATACACCGTCTTTATTTTAATTTTAAGTTAATTTTTGGAAAAATGGTTGCGGTGCCAATTTTTTATGTGATTTTTTTTGTTTTGCCGCAAATGGATTGGACCTCCTGACGGGGGGGGTAATCCGGCTGCGGCGCATCCGGTCGTTTTAGCTCTCGACGCCTGAAACGATTCTGTCTGGTTAGAACGGCGAATACTCTGTTTTTATTTGGAGATATGCTTGTAAAATATGGCCGTGGTGCTATTTTTTTCTGTGCCGCCGCGCATCGGGACACTATGAAATTGCGGGAGCGGTCCCGGATGCTGGATCGATCCGGGTGATGATAGGATTTTATTGATGAGCAACATTCTTCCATTTGAGGCAACGCTGACCTTTACTTACCGTTGCAATCTGGCATGTCCGTTCTGCTATGAACGCGACAGCCGGAGCGCGGCGAAAAATGAGTTGCCGCTGTCTGTCTGGCTGGACTTTATTGACGAAATGGCCGACCTGAAGATGTTCCGGGTGCGGGTCACCGGAGGCGAACCTTTCTGCCATCCGTATTTCCGGCCGATGCTCGAACGGCTCGGCAAACGGAATATGCGTTATTTCATCATCAGCAACGGAACGCTGATAACGCGGGAATGGGCGGACTTTCTTGCCGGGGAGCGCCGCTGTTGACGGTGTACAGCTCTCGCTGGACGGGTTGGAGTCCCATCACGACTCGGTGCGTGGGCGGGGCATGTTCCGGAAGGCGCTGGACGGAATCCGGCTGCTGACGGAGGCGGGAATCCGCGTTGCGGTAAATTCGGTGATTGTTCCCGGAAATCTGGCGGAGGCGGTTGAATTCTGGGAATTTCTGGAAACACTGCCGCTGGGCAATTACCGGTTCAATCTTCGCAATGACACGCCCTGCCGGGAGGAGAATCGCACTGCGGGCAGAATTTCGCTTGATGACTTCGCCGATCTGTGTGCCGCACTGGAAAACGGGCGGGAAAGACTGCCGCGGCTGAATCAGCGCAGTTATCCGGTGAAACTGCTGGAGCAGTTGCGGAATCCGGAGCCGGATGTTGAATGCACCGAAGGATGCGCTTCAATGTTTCGTGGATTCGGAGTGCGTCCGGACGGCGGCATACTGCCGTGCCCGGCGGTGCTGGAACCGGTGGTCGGGTATATCGGTCAACAGCCGCTGGCGGAGATATGGAATGGCGAAGGGTTCGAGAAGATGCGAAGACTTTCCACCTGCTCCGTGCCGCGTGCCGACCCGGAATGCGTCGACTGTCCGTACCGTCGCCGCTGCCGTCAGTTCTGTCTGACCGGAGACGAACGCTATTAGCATTGAATACGTAGAGAAAATACCGTATTTTTCCGGAAAAAGCCGCTTTTATCCGCGCAACTTCCGTTACGCCTTTATCGCTCCAGCCGGAGGCAATCTTTTTGATCCGGCGTCCCGGTTCGCACACAATCCGCTCAGCCATCGACGAAACTCGCGGAGGAATCCCCCATTTCAGCCAATGGCGAATACAGCCGGACATTCTGATCTTCGCCCTTGAATCCGGTCCCGTCAGGCATAATTTGAATCGGAGCGGAACCGACCACCCGTTTGAAAATGTCGATTTCATCACAATCCGTCCGCAATACCCAGCCATGCGCGGTGTGGAACGATACCGGCAGTTTGCCGTCACGAGCCAATTCCTGAACATTCGGAACAGCTAACGCGTCATAATATCACAATGCACATAAGCGCTGCCTCGGCGCATCGTCTCTATGGGGTAATGGGCAGTCTGCCTTAAAATCTGAGATTTGATGAAAAAATTGCGAGTCCAACGGATCTTCGCAATCGTTCTATCGCATTTTTCTAAAATCCATTAAACCTTCAAGTTTCATGCAATATTCAGGTTAAAAACAGCTTATTACCGACGCGTTGAAACGCTAAAAGATCAGGTATTCCAGCATGCCGAGGTATTCATAAACTGCGTTGTCGGCGTCCTCAAGATGTTTTCCGGACGGCACCCAGGACATGATGCTGTTGTCGTTTCCGCCGATATACGGCGCTGGCGCCGGAATGGCGTCAAGATCGTATTTCTCCGCCAGCATCATCAGTCTCGGAACATGCCAGGCGCTGGAGACAATGATCTTTTCACCGTCATAACGGGCGAACTCCTTGACTTCCTCGCGTGAATTTTCGGCGCCGTGAACCAGTTTCTGTTTGGCTTCCGGAATGCCGAATGGCCGGTAGAACTCGTTCATGGCGGCGGTTTTTGCCTCCGGATCGGCCTCCGGGTCGGCCACCGAAGTGACCAGCAGGTATTTTATGCCGTGATTTTCGCAGTATTCCGCAATGCGGGCAGCCTCGTCCATGCGCAGAACGCTGTGTTCTCCGAAGTTGCCGCGTTCATCGTCCGTCTCCACAAAATTTGCTCCGGCCACGCAGATGACGTAGCTGTCGGAGCGGTCGAGCGCCGCCGGGGCAAGCCGTTCGTAGCGGTTGACCAGCGGACGCAGCGGCATTTCACCGAAGATTGACAGGCCAATGAACAGTGCGGCGCCGATTCCGGTCAGCCACAGTCCCGCTTTACGCCGTTTTTTGACGAATATCAGCAGAAACAGCCCGACCAGAAAGATTATGAACACCAGGGGAACCGGAAAAAATATCCGGGCAAAACATTTTTTTAAAAGCAGACCGATTGACATTTTTTCCGGTTCCTTTCCGCGCTGGTTAACGATTCATTGATTTCCAGACCGGTTCAAGATCGACCACTCGTCCGAGATTGGCCGCTTTGTCAATCGCCAGCGACAGCACCGCCGACTCCAGTCCCTCATTGCCGCTGCATGCCGGTTTTTCACCCTTGCACATCACGTTTTCGTAGAGTTCCTTCATGATGTAGTTGTCGCCGCCGCCGTGACCGTCACCGAGAAAGTCATAGACTTCGGTTGCCGGTTCGCCGAGTCTCCGGCAGACCAGCTTGCCGGAATAAAGTTCCGCTATGATGTTTCCCTCGGAGCAGCTGAACATCATCCGGCGTTCCGGGATGACGTTGCTCATGGTGCATTCAAACTGAACATGGACGCCGTTGCGGTATTCGATGATCGCAACCTGATTGTCCTTGAGGTCTTTGTCGGAGGTGAACGGGGATGGCAGTTTGTGCGGGTCATCCCACTTTTCGAAGGTGGAGCGTCCGTACTTTTCCATAAGTTTTTCATTTTCCGGCACAAAGAACCGGCGCGAACCGAATGATGCCACGCGCGACGGCAGCGTGCCGACGAACCAGTTCAGCAGATCGAGGTCGTGGGTGCATTTTTCCAGAATGTGCGGTCCGGCGTATTTGGTGAGCCGCCGCCAGTTCTGCATGATATAGGCGCCGTGTTCCGGCGCGATATTTTCGTTGGCGTCCACCGCGAGCAGATAGCCGAATTTGCCGGAATCGAGCAGTGCCTTGACTTTGCGGTAAATTGGCGCGTAGCGCAGCACGAATCCGGTGGCGAAAAGCACGCCGGACTTCTGATGAGCCTCAAATATTTTTTGGCAGTCGGCGATTTTTGTGGCCAGCGGTTTTTCGCTGAACACATTTTTTCCGGCGGCGAAGCCGGCAAGAATGTGCTGCTTGTGATATGCGTTGGGGGAGAATACCATCACCCAGTCGATGCCGGGGAAATTGATCGCCTCGGCGCTGCTGCGGCAGATTTTGGTTTCCGGTGAATTCCATTCTCCAACGGCGCGTTTGGCAACGGCGCGGTCGGGGTCGTAGCAGGTGAGGACACTGACATTGCGTTTTGAGTCGCGGAGCAGGTTTGCCACCACGCCGCGGCTGCGGGCGCCGCAGGCGATTACCGCGACATTGATTTTTTTGCAGTCCATCTTAGTTTATCCCTTTGAAATTGTTTAGAGTTCTGAAATTGCCTTGCTCATCATGTTGTTGAGGAGAACCTGAACCTGAATGTTCTGTTTTTTTGCCGCGGCGTCCAGCTTAAGGTAGTCGGCTATGGAGATGTCCGCGGCGCCGCGCACCGGACAGGAATCCGGCTGGGACAGCCACATTTTTCGGGCGTCCGCCAGCATCGCGGCGTCGAACCCGACGGCACCGAGCGCGGTTTCCGCCATCATCATATTGCCGACCGGGTTCATATGCACGCCGTCCACTGTAAGCAGGGCGCCGGGAGCGGCGCCTTGTTTGACCATGTCGGCAATCATCGGTTTCATAACGGCGCTCATGTCGGCAAGTCCGCAGTTTTTCCGGACGGCCAGTTCGCGCAGAAACGCGTTGTACTCTTCGAGTTTACGGTTGTTGTCATTCAATTCGTCTTCTCCGATCATCGTGGAGGTGAAGATTACCAGTTTTGAGCCGGAGGCCTGGATTTTATCGACGATCTGTTCGATATTTTCGCGGTATTGGGGAAGCGGAACTCCTTTTTCACCGTGCCACACATCGTTGACGCCGCAGCTGAGAAATACCAGATCCGGCTTGGCGGCCAGCACGTCGGCATCGACTCTGGCGAGCATGTCGTTGGACTTGTGTCCGCTGATTCCGGCGAACACCGGAGTTGCCTCCACTCCGGCGTTCTTAAGCGCCGCCACCACCAGATTGCAGTAGCCGGACGGCTGACTGGCGCCGAGATAAGTGATCGAGTCACCGAGAAACGCAACGGTGGAGCCGTTTTTAAGTTCCACCGCCGCCGTCGCGGTCGTCGCCGTCATCATCAGCAGCAACAGGGTAATGATATATTTTTTCATTTCAAAATCACCTTTTTTATGTTTTTCCGTCCGGCCTTGACGATGAGCGCGCCGTCGGAGAAGTCTTCACTTTTTACGTTCAATTCGCAGGAGGCTATCTTGACGTCGTTCATATAGGCGCCGCCGCCCTGGATCAGTCTGCGGGCTTCGCCGTTGCTGGCGGCGAGTCCGGCCTCCACAAAAAGTTTCACCACCCACAGACCGTCGTTTGCAAACAGCGCCTTGTCCAGCTCAACGGTCGGCAGCGCCGACGGTGCGCTCTGCGTTGACAATTTGACGATTTCGCTGGTGGTGGCGATCCGGTTTTCCGGGTCGGCAAATCCGAATTTGTTTCCGGCGGTAAGATATGCTTCCGCGGCCGCGGTTGCGCCGTGCGCCATTTTTGTGGCCTCGAACGCCAGAATTTCCTTGGCCCGGTTCAGCTCGGACGCGGCGGCGGCGGACGACAGCCGTTTGACCTCTTCCACAGGAAGCGGTGTGAAGGTGAGCATCAGCTTTTCCAGCTGCTGATCTTCGCAGTTGCGCCAGAATTGATAGTAGTCGAAGACATTGGTGCGTTCGGTATCAAGCCAGACGTTGTTGCCGCCGGCGGTCTTGCCGAATTTCTTCCCGTTGCTGTCCAGCAGCAGCGGGAAGGTGAGGGCGAACACTTCGTTCTGATTCATTTTGCGCACCAGATCGACGCCGGCCACCATGTTGCCCCACTGATCCTGACCGCCGAACTCCATCCTGCAGCCGAGTGTGGCGTTGAGATGGTAAAAGTCGTAGGCCTGAAGAATCGAGTAGTTGAATTCAAGAAAGCTCAGGCCGTTTTCCAGACGCTGCTTCACCGAGTCCTGCGCGATCATCCGGTTCACGCTGAATTTCGGACCGATGTCGCGCAGAAAATCGATATAGTTCAATTTGCAGAGCCAGTCGGCGTTGTTCACGAAGTGGCACGCTCCGGCCTCCACGCTGATAAAGCGCGACAACTGTTTTTTCAGACATTCAACGTTGTGGTCGATCTCCTCCACCGTGAGAATCGGACGCGCCGAAATCCGCCCCGACGGATCGCCGATCCGGGCGGTCGCCCCGCCGACCAGCACGATCGGAACGTGACCGGCCTGCTGGAGAAAGCGCATCGCCATGATCGGCAGCAGATGGCCGACGTGCAGACTGTTGCCGGTCGGGTCGAACCCGACATAAAAGGTCACCTTTTCCGTGGCCAGCAGCTTTTCGATCGCCTCGGCGTCGGTCGCCTGATAAATGAACTGGCGTCGCTGCAATTCCTGAAAAACACTCATTTTTTACTCCCTGATATAATTATTTCAAATATGACTTTATTTATTTTTCCGCATTACCGCCGCATATGCGCCGTCGAATTCGGCGGTTGGCAGCAGCTGTCTCTGGCTCAGCAGAGTGAACTCCTGGTGCGAGGCGATGAATCCGGCCGTCTGCGCGCCGTTTTCGTCCGGTTCGATACTGCACGTCGAGTACACCAGACGTCCGCCGGGACGGACCAGCGCGGCCGCATGACCGAGAATCGTCTTTTGCAGCCCGGTCAGCTCAAGCAGCCTCGACGGCGAAAAACGCCACAGCGCGTCCGGCCGGCGGCGAAAAACTCCGGTATTTGAACACGGTACGTCGCAGAACACCAGATCGAACTCGCCGCTCACATTTGCCGCCTCGCACACCTCGATTCGATACTGCGCTTCAATCCGACGGCGGGAAAAGTTTTCCCGGGTCAGATTTTGCCGCGCCTCCGAGCGGTCGAACAGCGTTATCGCGCCGTTCCTGTTCAAGCGTTCCGCGATCATCAGACCTTTGCCGCCGGGAGCGGCGCACAGGTCGCAGACCTTTTCGTTTCCGGAAAGTTCAAACAGCGACAGCGCCATCGCCGTCGCCGGGTCCTGAATATAAAAATCGCCGGCGGAAAATTCCGGCGACGCCAGAAATTCCCGCGGATTGTCGATCCGATAAAAACGGAATTTCCCGCAGAAGTCAAATTCAAGCGGCCGCGCCCCCTCCGGCGCCGCCGCGTCGACGCAGGCCCGGGCGCAGAAATCCGGTTTGGTCAGAAATACCGCCGCCATGTCCTTCATCCGGCGCGGCATGAGTTTCTTCCAGTGTTTGCGCACTTCCGGCGGCAGCACGGCCTCCGGCGCATCGGATATTTCCGGCGGCTCCGCCGAAATCCGGCGCAGCAGCGCGTTGGCGAATTTCCCGGCGCCGACCCCGGCTTCGCGGGTCATTTTGTCCACCGCCAAGCTAACCGCGACCTCCACCGGCACCGCTTCGCGGCAGAACAGCATCTGTGTGACCGCAACTTCCAGAATGCGCCGCTTGTACGGCTGAATCCCCTGCCGGGAAAATTTGCGCAGCAGGAAATCAATCATTTGTTTGCGGCGGAAGAATATCGACAGCACCGCCGCCACGCTGCGGCGCGTTTCCGGATACTTGAGCTGGTATTCCAGAAAATCGTCAATGCCGGTTCCTTTTTCCTCCCACCGCTCCAATCCCTCGACCGACGCATCCAGAATCTTTACCGCGGCGGGAGTCCCGTCTCCCGGTAATCCCATTGCTATTCGTCTCCCAGAAACTTTCCGGGAATCAGATAGTTGCCGTAATAGTCCCGGATCGCCTCCTCCAGCGAGGTGGCCGGCTTTTTCCAGCCCAGCTTCGCCAGTTTGGACATTTCCGCGCAGGTGTAATACTGATATTTCAGCCGCAGACTTTCCGGCATTTCGATATATTCAATGCATTCCGGCTTGTCGAGCGCCTTGAATGCCGCCCGCACCATGGAGTTCCATGTCTCCGCGCGTCCGCTGCCGATGTTGAACAGCCCGGATTCGCCGCTGTCGAACAGGAACAGCACCATTTCAACCGCGTCTTTGACATACAGGAAATCGCGCTGCTGTTCGCCGTCGGCGTATTCCGGACGGTAGGATTTGAACAGTCCCATTTTGCCGCCGGTGGAAATCTGCTCGTAGGCGCGCAGCACCACCGAGCGCATCTCCGCCTTGTGCAGTTCGTTCGGCCCGTAAACGTTGGAAAATTTACAGCCGGCAATGGAGTTGTTGGCAAACAGTCCGCGGCGTTTAGCCCACAGATCGAACATCTGTTTACTGTAACCGTACATGTTCAGCGGACGAAGCCGCTCTATGCGCGATTCGTCGTCCAGATACCCCTGGGCGCCGTCGCCGTAAGTGGCGCAGCTTGACGCGTAAACCATGCGGATGTTCCAGTCGGCGGCGAATTCCGCCAGCTCCTTGGTGGCTTCAAAATTGTTATGGATCAGATATGTGGCGTCTTTTTCCACGGTGCTTGAACAGGCGCCGAGATGGAATATTCCCTCGATGTTCAACGGCTCGAAACTGCCGGCGGCGAGTTTTGAGCGGAAATCGTCCTTCTCCATGTAATCGGCGAATTTCAGCGCACGGAGGTTGCGCCATTTTTCGGTCAACCCCAAGTGGTCAACCGCCAGAATATTGGTTACGCCGCGCCGGTTGAGCGCCCATATCACCGCGCTGCCGATAAGTCCGGCCGCTCCTGTTACTATATACATTTGCCGAGTCCTCTCAGATTTAGAAGTTGAGTCCGGAATCCTGACCCATCAGACTGCGCATTTCGCCCAGCCCCTGCTGCATTGACTGCTGCACCTGCTGCGCCGGCCCGAGCAGCCCGGTAAGGTATGCGGTTCCCATGACGGAATAGCTGTATTCGGTGTCGCCGTCCGAATCAGTGTCGCGCTCGAATGAGAATTCGGCCGCCACCTCCCAGCAGTGCAGGGTCTTGATCAACCGGACGCGCTGTTCGCGCAACGCGCCGAGTTCAAAGTCATAATACAGGTCATAAGCGCCGCGGAACGTGTGATCCATCGACAGCGGAAGCGAGAAGCCGAAGCGGATGTTCTGCATCCGGTCGGTGTATATTTTGTCGAAATAGCTGCCGCCGGCGATTTCCGACAGGCTGCTGCCCATGCTGTAGGCGGACCGGGTGGCGTAAGCGTCCTGATAAAAATAACCCAGCGTCACCTGACAGTCGCGGAACAGTTCATAGCGCAGATTGATCTCCCAGAAATTCAGCCATTTTCCGGCCAGTCCGGGGCGCCCGGCGTCCCGGCCGTTGCGGGTGGCTTCAACATCATGTTCGTTGTTGCCGCCGGCGTCCACGCTGAGGAGCGTGTCAATCGAAAATCCGTTTCCGGGAGTGATAAGCAGTTTTGTGCAGAAGTCGCCGATGCTGTTGAAGCCGTCCTGCCGGTTCATGTGAATGTCCCAGTAGTTCTCCATGCTGACGATTTCCTGAACCTGTTCATTGCCGAAACTGCCGTGTCTGGTCTCCAACCGGTTGCGCATGCCGAGACGGAAGAAGTTCTGATCGGTGATCCGGTCGATGTCGTCAAAATAGTAGATGTGGTCGCGGTCCTCGGACGGCTTCGGAATGAACGTGTAGTTGACGTAAGGTTCCACCACATGGCGCAGTCCGTCGAGTTTCCAGTAGGCGTTGCGCACGTCGTTGAACGTATGGGAAAACTTGGTGTTCGCCTCCATGCCGAATTCGCCGATAAATCTGGCGAGCGCGTTGCCGTCATTGTCGTACGGCGTGTACGGAAGATTGTATTCCCCTTCCGGTCTGGCAAGGACGAACATCCGGTTCAGATCAATCTCGTCCACCTTTTGTTTGGACGAATTGCTGTAAAAGGTAAATCTCGCTCCGGCGCGCGGAATCAGGTTGACCGGGCCGAGTTTGATCGGGTAATACAGGAAATGCACGGTGTCGAATCTGAACGAATCATAATCTTTCAAATTCGGCGTGTTGTATCTCGACGGGCGGTCAAACTCGCGCCAGCGCATCCGGAGATAGTCGGCCGAACTTTCGCTCTGGTAGTACAGATTGGTTCCGAACAGCTTCTGGCGCGGCACGTCGAGCCGGTATTCCGGCAGCCGCTCCACGGTGGTGAAGAAGCTGTTCACCCGCGGCCGCAGATAAAGCGCGGTGGACAGGTTGTTGAACTGATATTCCAGCGCCGCAAAGGTGGCCGGTTCCGGATTGTTGTTGAACCGGTAGCGGTAGAAGTCCTCAAGGAAATACATGTCGCTAAGAAGCTCAAAATGGCCGCGGAAGTCCATGCGCGGCGTGATATGGGTCACGTTGGTGATCCGGAAGTCGTAGCGCTGGTGCGGTATCTCCAGCCGTCCCTTCTCCACATCGCTGGAGTAATAGGGGCGGATGTCATAGATGCCGTAGCCGAACACCTCGGTGCGGGAGTCGGCGGTCACGGCCTCGACGTCGGCTCCGTAGCCGAAGCCGCGCATGTTGAAGTAGTCCGCCAGCAGCTTGACCGATGAATACGGATTGTCGCTCAAGTCGAACCGTTTGGACATCAATACATAGAATCCCCAGTCCGAGTTGTCGCCGATCTGGAGTTTGAACAGTCCGGGACTCTCGTCTTTCGGCTTGTAGAACACCGGCAGCCAGAGCACCGGAACGCCGTAGGCTTTCAACTGAACGTCATAGGCCCAGAAACTGTGTTCGCCCAAATCGGTGTCATAGTTGCTGACGCCGAGCGGCGCGGTCTCGTGTGGAGTCACGTCCACTCTTCCGGCGTAAAACGAATAATGCGGGTTCTCCCCGGCCAGATAGGTGCAGCTGGACACCTCCGCCTTTTCCAGCGTGATTTCTCCGCCCGGTTTGCGGACGGCTTTCTCGGCTCTGGCCACGAAAGTTTTGAACTGGATGTCCACATCGTTCAGCTCCACCACGCCGGTATGGATGTTGCCGGCGAGCCGCCGCGCCTTGATATGGTCGCCGCGGGTGATGATGGTGGCGTTGACTTTCTGATTGCCGAACGCGTCGGCGGTATACGAGTCGATCACCACGGTGAGCAGCGGGTTTTTGCGCAGCTCGACCACCTCGTCGATGGTCAGCACGACCGGTGCTTTTGTCACCCGGAAGGCGCGGACGTTGCCGGTGATTTCGGCGTCGCCCGAATCAAGGTCGATCACTGCGGAATCGGCGTATACGGTGAGGTCTCCGAACGGTATATAGATATTGCCGTTGATGACCAGCGTGTTGCCGACCATGTTCATCCGATCGGCTCTGGCGTCCTTCAGCTGTTTCAGACTTTCCTTGCTGAAGTCTATACCTTCAAACGCCCGGACTTCTCCGAACGTTATCAGTAACGCCGACGCAACCAGCGCCGTTTTTATTTTATTAATCACCCCGTGCTCCATTTGAGGGTACAATCAATCTCTGCAAATAAACATTCCCCATAATATTGCACATTTTTCGCGGAAGTCAACCCTCCGGCTGTATTTTTAGCGCTTAAGCTTGAAAGAAAGCGTTACCGCAAAGACCCCGTACATCAGGAGAAATATTCCGAGAAACAGTCCGACGCCCTCAATCGCGCCCCGCGGCGAGAAAATCATCGCCACGCCGAGCAGCACCGCGAATATGCCGGACGCCACCATGTAGCCTTTGCCCTGTTTCACGCCGCGCGCCGCGAATATCTGCTGGATTCCGCCGGTGAGAATGAAGAACGCGATCACCATCAGCACAATGCTTACCGCCAGCAGCGGGAAGAACATCATGAATATTCCGGCCAGCAGCGCCAGCGCCGCCATAAAACTCATCGAGCCGCGGACAAGCGGCGGCAGAACCGCCGGACGGCCGGAGAAAAACAGCATAACCGCCAGCACCGCCAGCATCACGCCGACGATGTAGACCATGATGTCGAGCGTTGCGCCCGGCCGCATGATGAAGCAGACGCCGAGTATGGCCGCAAGCAGGCCGCGGATGAAAAAATTGGACGGGGAAACTGAAAAGAACGCATCGCGTCCCATGCCGGCAAAGTCCTTCATAAACACCTCCATAGTGTATTTGTGGCAATAATGTAGAGCAAAAGCCGCGGTTTGTCAAGCGTTTAGGCTTTCAAAATCGCTCCGCCGGTGTTATATTATAGAAATAAATCATTAAAACGGTGGAAAAATGAGTCTTATCCTTGGAATAGAGTCGAGCTGCGACGAAACGGCCGTGGCGGTGGTGGAAAACGGTTACAATGTGATCGGCAACGCGGTCGCCACTCAAATCGCCAAACACGCGGTACATGGCGGAGTGGTTCCAGAACTCGCCGCCCGCGAACATCTCAAAGCGCTCGACATTGTGTTGGACGGCGCTTTGAACGAAGCCGGCAAGTCGCTGGCCGACATCAGCGCGGTGGCGGTCACTCAGGGGCCGGGGCTGATCCCCGCGCTGCTGGTCGGGATCAATTTTGCAAAGGGGCTGGCCATGAATATCCGGCGGCCGCTGATCGGCTGCAACCATTTCATCGCTCACATCTACGGCGCATTTCTCGGTCTGCCCGGCGTGCTGGAGGACCCGGCAAGCTATCCGATACTGGCGCTGGTGGTTTCCGGCGGACACACCTCGCTGCTGCTGATCACCGAAGACGGCCGGGCGACCCATCTGGGCTGCACGATAGACGACGCGGCCGGCGAAGCGCTCGACAAAGCCTCCAAACTGCTGGGCCTCGGCTATCCCGGCGGTCCGGCGATCCAGAAGGCGGCCGAAGGCGGCGACGGCGCCCGCTTTCGTTTTCCGCGGCCTTTGACCGGAACGGCCGGCAAGGCGCTGCCGGAGTGCCACAAATACAACTTCAGTTTCAGCGGAATCAAGACCGCGCTGCTCTATCATGTTGAGAAACTTGAACAGCCGTTGGCGCCGGATATAATGCGCGACACCGCGGCGTCATTTCAGGAGGCGGTGATCGACGTGCTGGCCAAAAAGACGCTGGCGGCGGTCGCGGCGTTTCATCCGCGGACGGTGGTCGCCGCCGGCGGCGTGGCCTGCAATTCTCTGCTGCGCGAGCGGCTGACGGAGGTTTTGCCGAAAAACATCACGCTTCGTCTGGCGGAACGCAAATACTGCACGGACAACGCCGCGATGGTCGGCGGACTCGGCTGGCACTACTACCGGAAGCGCCTGTTCAGCGATCTTGACTTTGACGCTTTTGCGCGGCTGCCCAAGATCAGCGAAGTGGTTTTTGTAAAGTAATTTTTTTTCACAAGGAGGTTTGATATGACTGCGACAATCGATTATGCCGCTGAACTTGAAGCGATGGGGATCAAGGCCCGCCGCGCCGCTTCCGTGCTGGGCGCGATGAGCGCCGGAGCCAAGCGGGACGTGCTGTGCAAAATGGCCGATGCGCTGGCCGAAGCCGCGGCGGAGCTTGTCGCCGCCAACGCCGTCGATGTGGCCAAGGCGAAGGCCGGAGGGCTTTCCGATGCGATGATCGACCGGTTGACGCTGAGTCCCGCCCGGGTGGCCGGCATGGCCGACGGACTGCGCGGTGTGGCGGCGCAGGACGAAGTCGTCGGGCGGACGCTGGCGTCTTTTGTCCGGCCGAACGGAATAAAAATTGAAAAAATATCGGTTCCGATCGGCGTGATCGGCATTATTTACGAGTCACGGCCGAATGTCACCAGCGACGCCGCCGGAATCTGTCTCAAGGCCGGCAACGCGGTTATCCTGCGCGGCGGCAGCGAGGCGTTCAACTCCAATCTGGCGATCGCCGGCGTGATGAACCGCGCCGGAGTCGCCGCCGGTCTGCCGGACGGCGCGGTGCAGCTGCTGCCCTGGACCGATCATGCCGCAGTCAATGTCATGCTCAAACTCGACCGCTATATCGACCTTATTATTCCGCGCGGCGGCGAACGGCTGATCCGCACCGTGGTCGAACAGTCCACCATTCCGGTGATCAAGCACTACAAGGGCGTCTGCCACATCTATGTGGATGCCGAATGCGACCGCGCGATGGCGCTGAATATCATCGAGAACGCCAAGTGTCAGCGTCCCGGCGTCTGCAACGCGGCGGAGACTGTGCTGATCGCTCGCGGCGCGGCGGCGGTGTTCGCGCCGGAGCTGTATAAAAAGTTGAACGCTCTCGGCGTGGAAATGCACGGCGACGCGGAGTTCAACCGGATCACCGGCAACACCGTGGTCGGGACCGAGGAGGAGCTTTACAACGAATATCTGTGTCTTAAGTTGTCGGTGCGGATTGTGGACGGCGTCGAGCAGGCGGTTGCGCATATCAACCACTACGGTTCGCACCATTCGGATGCCATCGTCACCTCAAATCCGGCGACGGCGGAATATTTTCAGAAAATGGTTGATTCCGCCACCGTCTACTGGAACGCCTCGACGCGGTTTACCGACGGCGGCGAGTTCGGCATGGGCGCTGAAATCGGCATTTCCACCGATAAACTCCATGCGCGCGGACCGATGGGCGCGGCCGAACTGACCACCACAAAATATCTCATCCGCGGCAACGGACAGGTGCGTAAGTGACCGGCGGCTTCCGTAAAAACGCGGTGCTCGGCTTCTGGATATTCGTCGCCGCCTTCGGCGTGCTGACCGCCTATACCCAGCGGATACCGGCGCCGGAGATGCCGGCGGCCGTGCCGTTATGGCACGAGGCAATGATCGCGCTCTGCCGGCGGTTGTTCGGTGACGCCATGCTGATCGGCCGCGCTCTGCCGACCGCGTTGGCCGGCGCCGCAACCGTATTGTTCACATTCGGAGTTGCCGCGCGCGGCAATCTGTATCGCGGTCTTGCCGCGGCGGCGATGCTGCTGGGATGTATGGAATTCCTGCTTGGCGCACGTTACTGCGCAACCGGAATGTTTTATCTTGCCGCGCTTTCCGGCGCGGTGTTCGCGGGGTCGTTTCTGCCGAAGAAGGCTCATTCGCTGATCCTGTTCGTGTGGATGGGGGTGTGGGCGATATTCGGTTGGGACGGATTCAAGGCGGCGGACTATTTCATTCCGCGCAACTTTTACGATTACGCACTGCTTTCGGTGCTGCTGATTCCGGCGGCGCTGACCGGGCTGTGGGATATTGTCCGGACGAAACACCCGGATCTGCGTCTGCTGCTGGGTGGAGCGCTGATACTGCTGGTTGTCGCTCCCGCCGAGGTGTGGTTTTACTCCACGCCGCTGGCGGCGTGGCGGGTGGCGGATTTTTTGACCGCCGGCGCCCGGCGTCATGTCCGGCTGCGCAACGCGTTTCTGTGGCTGCTGCGCGGCACGGTGTGGGGATTGACTGCGGCGTTTGTGCTGCTGGCGGTGAAATGGCGTTCCAACGGGTATGACATGCCGCTGATGATTCCCGGCGGCACGCTGGCGGTGCTGTCGGTCGGGGTGTTCGCGGCTGGAAAGCTGAAGATGACGCTGCGCGTTGCGGTGCTGGCGGCACTGGCCGGATTTGCGGGGGCGGCGTTTGTGATAATGGTGCTGGAACCCTACTGGACGCTGGGAAAATGAAACGGGCGTTCATTGTCACTCTGGGCTGCCGGCTGAACCAGGCTGACTCGGCGTTGATTGCCGACCGTCTGCGGTCGGCCGGATACGAAATATCCGACGGTTCCGGCGGCGTCGATCTGGTGGTGATAAACTCCTGCGCGGTGACGGCTCAGGCGGTGGCCAAGAGCCGGCGGGCGCTGGCAAAGTGGCGGCGGACGTTTCCTGATGCCGAGATCGTGGTGACCGGCTGCGCCGCCGAAGCCGAGTTCGACAAATTTTCAGCCGGCGGTCTGGCGGACGCCGTGCTGACCAATCCGGACAAACGCGAAATTATCGGCTCTCCGGCGCATCTGCGCAGCCGGGAAATGACCGCCGCGTCGTTTTCCGAACATGCCGAAGGATATTTTCCGTTCCGTCACCGGGCGCTGGTCAAGATACAGGAGGGGTGCAATAATTTCTGCACCTATTGTATTGTGCCGCATGTGCGCGGTCGTGAACGGTCGCGGCGGGTGGACGAGGTGCTGACCGAGTGCCGCAACCTCATCGCCTCCGGCGTGCCGGAGATTGTGCTTACCGGGGTGAACACCTGCGCCTACGAGTCGGACGGCTGGAATCTTGGGAGGCTGGTGCGCGAGATATGTTCGTTTGACGGCGATTTCCGGGTGCGGCTCAGTTCCACCGAACCGCATCCGAACAATCTGGCTCTGCTTGAGAGTCTGCGCGAATGCGGCGGCAGGTTCTGCCGGTTTCTCCATCTTTCGCTTCAGCACGGCGACAATGCGATACTCCGGGCGATGAACCGGCATTACAGCCGGGAGGAGTATGCGGAGTTTGTTGCGGCGGCGCGGTCGGTGTTTCCGTATCTGCATGTGGGGACGGACGTGATCGCCGGCTTTCCGGGGGAGGGGGAGAAGGAGTTTGAATCGTCGCTTGAATTTGTCCGCTCAATGGAATTTGCCAATGTGCATGTCTTCACTTATTCGCCGCGGCCGGGGACTCCGGCGGCGGGGTTTGCCAAACGGGTGTCGCCGGAGACGGCGGCGGCGCGGCATGAGAAACTGGCCGTGGCGGCGGCGGAGTCGGCCGCGCGGTTTCGCGCCTCGCAGGTGGGGATGGAGCTGCCGGTGATATTTGAGGAGGAGAAACACGGCATGCTTCATGGCTGGAGCGACAATTATCTGGCGGTCAGTGTTCCGGTCGGTTCATTTCCGGCCGGTCGCATTGTGAATGTCCGTTTGGCTTGATACGCCTTTAATCATTGTAAAACACACCCGGCGCATTTCCGTTTCATCGGGCGGCGCGGGGCGCGTCTGAGCAAAGCAGGTTTGCCGAAAAGACGGCGGAATGCGGCTCCGGTAATTTTTTCTCCTTAAAACAGACGGACCGCTTGACGGCGGTCCGATATGACGGCGCAACCGGAGTTTTCGCCGTGCGGGGAGAGGACTTTTTGGCACGGCGTCCGGAGCCTAAGTTAAATGCCGACTTTCGCCCTTTGTTCCTATTTCCAGAGGTTGCGGTGTCTGGACTGCTCGAAGCGCTGTGACGACATCTGCATCAGAAACAGCGGATCGCTTTCTTCCAGCGCCGCGTACGAGGCGCGGTCGGCGGCCGGGATTTCGCCGGTCAATGCGTCCATTGATTCAACCATCATGGCGGCGGTGGCCTGATCTCCGGTCCTTCCGGCTTCTTCGCTGTGCAGTGAAACCGCGCCCGGAAGCAGAAATGCCGATACTGCGATCAGTGTGAATGCTGCGAACTTGAACAATGCGTCGTTTTTTGTACTCTCCATGTTTCCACCCCCGTTATGAATTGAAATTCTGTAAGTCGGCGGACATTTCCTCGACGCCCTTCTGTTCGAGATGTCCGTTGACGGTTTCCATTTCCTTGCGCCACCGCTCGGCGTTCCAGATTTCCGCGCCGATTTCAATGCCCACCACATAAACTTCGGTTCCTGGCTTCAAATCGGCGAAGTCGCGAAAACCGACCGGAACCGTGAGCCGCCCCTGCTGGGTTATGCGGTCCGGCTGACTCATCGCTCCGAACCTGCGCAGCTCGCGCCGCCGCACCAGACTGGCTCCAACTTCCGGCAGCGACGATGCCGCCGACTGACGCATCGCGGTGAACACTGCTTCCGGATAGATCGCCACCGCCCCTTCGGGCAGACAATAAAGCACGACTTCCCCGTCGCACTGTCCGGCGAAATCGGCGATCAGCCGCGGACTGAGTTTCACCCGTCCGTTGGCGTCGATAACGCATTTGTCCTGTCCGCAGAATGGCAACATATCCCTATCCCTTATTAATGTCTATTCCAAAATATTCCAAAATATTCCATTTGTCAAATGAAAAATGAGAAAAAAGTGGAAAAAATATAAAAACGGTAAAAAATGAGGATAAAACACACCTGTCATAGCGTCTGTTCACGCTGGTGCTTGATTGAGTTCCATATGTTCAATATAGCACACTTCCCACCCTTTTTAAGTATTAGTGTGAACGTACTCTATGACAGGTGTGGGAGTCGCTTGATTCTACGATTATGGGTATCGACGGAAACACCCGTACTTCTCAGATATTTGGAAAATATTTCAGCATCTTTTATCGTGATATCGTTTACCGTAGCTATTTCAGTCGGCAGGCTTTCAATAAATTCGCGAAATGTACGTTGATATGAAAGCTGTTCGTTAACCGTGGCGGGAGTGGCTCTGCCGGGATGGATGCTGTAATGCTCCCAATTTTCAGACACCGGAAGCGACTTCCGTTCATTGTTCCAGCCTTTGGAGGTGTTGACATGAGCGGCAACGATTTCCGCACTTTCGACTTTTATAATAGGAACGAGCCTTTTGCCTCGCGTTCAGCTGCGTCAAGATCATTGGTTTTCAGACTGACGGCTTTGCGGTGTCCGTTAAGTTGATAACGGAAATAGAAGGTTCCGTGAATTTCCTTCTGATAAATCGTTCCGACGGGAAGTTTCAGCTTTTGTTTTTCATTTTTCGCGGCCATGTCGCACCTCTTTAATACGAGTTAACGATTACGGCTGAATATGATGCGAATATGGACAAAAAACAAGCCTCAACGGTACCGGATGGTACCTCTGAGACTATTTTGAGTTAAAAAATGGTGGAGGTGTCTTGGGGCTTCATCAGGACATTCTCCAGAATCCAAACGGATTGAAAATAACGCGAACAAATCCGATCTGAACTTTATCGTTCACCACTGACAGTCCGTGAGCAAAAGATAATTTTCTCCTCAAAGTACAGGTCGGAACGATATAGAAGAGCAAAAATAGATACGTTTCAAGATTTGAAAAGCCCTCTTCATGTTGTCGGAGAACAGCGAATCCTTATATGTGAGGCCGCCTCGGTAATGGCAGGAAAATTCAGAAAGCATTTTTTGTCAAATATGCATGGAAAACTTTCCGTAAGTGAATCTTCCGGCTCCGTGCTTTAATAAGTTTCGTGCGGCAAGGCTGTCAAATGCCGCTTCGACTTCGGGAATGATTTCAGGCGTAATAGCCAACCCGTGATGGGCGGGTAACAATCGTTCAACCGACAGCGGAGCAAGACGTTTGACCGATTCCCGATAGGCGACCGGATCGGTGCTGGGATAATATAAGAAAAATTCTCCCCAATAAATCAGATCTCCAGTGAATAGATAGCGGTGTTCCGGATCGTAAAAGCACATGTGGCCCGGTGAATGTCCGGGCGTATGTAGAACTTGAATCGGACGGTCGCTGGGACCGATAAAGTCACCGTCCCGAACCAGTTTTTTCGGCGGTCCGCTGAACATTCTATATTTTTCAGGGGCGAACCCCATAGGAAATTCGCACGGTTGCTCCGTCAGAAATCCAACAATCTGTTCATTCGTCAAGGGAAAACTTCCGGTGATCCAATCCAACTCAGCCGGATGAACGAAAAAACTGTCACGATACTGCCAATGTCCGCCGACGTGATCGTAATGAACGTGCGTGGCGATGGCGGTCACCGGTTTGTCTGTCAGCGAACGCACAACTCCGGAAATATCCGCAATCCCCATCCCCGTGTCAATCAACAGAGCTTCCCTTGCGCCAATCAACAAATAGGAATGCGTTTCTTCCCAATGCTTATATTCACTGATGGCAAAAGTTGTATTGTCGATTTTTTCAACCGTGAACCAGCCGGGGAAGCCGGAATCCGGATACGCGTGTTTCATTTTTTCAGCAAACATTGTTCCAACTCCTTCAAATTTCCGGATTGAATCGCCGGAATCGCGCGCTGGATTCGCGCCTCCGGCCAATTCCACCACTCAAGTTTTTGCAACACGGCAATGGTGGCGTCGTCGAAGCGTTTACGGATCACTTTCGCCGGAACGCCGCCGACAATCGTGTACGGCGGAACGTTTTTGGTCACGACCGCCCGTGCTCCGATGATTGCGCCGTCGCCGATGGTAACACCCGCCAGTATCAACGCTTCAAAGCCGATCCAGACATCGTTGCCAACGACAATGTCGCCGTGATTGTCCCAGGCGTCGGTGGTTTTCATGCGGGGAACACCCCATTCGGCGTTCAGCACTGGAAACGGGTAACTCGACAAGGAATGCATCGGTAAGCGGTCAGTCAGGGCCATCTTGTGACTGATGTTTTGTTCGTGTAAATTATCCTTCAACGTGTAACAAGGAGGATTTTTACATGCGCGAAGTTTGCTATAAGCGTTGGGAAACAAAATT
>JAQUTL010000015.1 GCA_028709805.1 Victivallaceae bacterium | reverse complement strand
TGGGAGCAGAAACGGGAAAGGCTTTTATCAACACCGTCCGGAATTCTATTTTTCGAGAGGATTTTCAAGCAAATCTTTGGAGAATATCAATCGGCGGCATAGTCGCCTCCGGTTCAGCAAGCCCTAATTTATGCCGATATACTTAGGCGGCTGGTACGCTGACACCGCCAAGGTCGATGATCTGATGGCACTCGGAGAACTCTCGCAACTGGCCGGGGAACTGGCCGCCTGCGTGGCCTACCATGCAAGACGACAGGCAAAGACGCCGCACCCCATCCCGCGCCGACCGGGGCTGAGAAATCAGCGAAGTCGGCTTTCTTCAGAGCTAAATCGGAAAAATATCTTAAAACTTGAACTTTACATTTGGAACACGCCCCTGCATGTGTTATTCTATATGTATTGGGTGCAATGGGCAATAATCGCTGTTTTTCGGCGGCTGTCATGCGAGTTCGTTACAATCGGTTGTTGAAACTTCTTATCGATAAAAAATGAGGAAAATAGAATTACGGGATCAGGCGCAAATCAGCTCTTCAACGCTTGCCATTATGGGGCAGGATCGGAAAGTCAGCATGGCTGTGCTCATGAAAATCTGCGCGGCGCTGGAGTGCAAAATCGATGATATTATGGACATTCTGCCGGATGAACCGTCTCACGATTCGGAGGTGCGGTAATGGCAAAGGAAAGTAATACCGCCAGAATCGGCTTTGAAGAACAAATTTGGGCGGCCGCAGATATTTTGCGCGGCAATATGGATGCAACCGAATACCAACACGTGGTTCTTGGACTCATTTTTCTAACATACATTTCAGATAAATTCGATGCGCGTTATCAGGAACTGAAAGCCGATGGCGACGATGTCGAAGATCAGGACGCCTACACCGAGGAGAATATTTTCTTTATGCCGCCATCCGCTCGCTGGAATGTGATTGCGGAAGCCGCGCATCACGAAGAAATCGGAAGTATCATCGACGAAGCCAGGCGGTCGATTGAGAAAGAAAACAGGCGTCTGAAAGATATTCTGCCGAAAAATCATGCAAGCAATGAATTCGATAAACGCCGTCTGGGGAATGTCGTTGATCTCTTCACCAAAATAAAAATAGTGGAGCATGGCGAGAATAAAGACATCATGGACAGCACCAATCAGTATTGTCTCCAGCAATTTGCCGGCAAAGAGAGCAAGCGCGACGGCGAGTATTATACGCCGTCCTGTATGGTTCGGACGCTGGTGGCGGTGTTGAAGCCCACCGCCGAACACCGAATTTATGACCCGTGCTGCGGCAATGGAGGAATGTTTGTGCAGTCTGAGCAATTATTGAAGATCACAGCGGCCAGCGCGGGGCGGTATCCATTTACGGGCAGGAATCCAATCCGACCACGCGCAAGGTGGCAATGATGAACCTTGCCATCCGCGGAATTGAAGCAGACCTTGGAGCGTTCAACGCCGATACCTTTTCAAACGATCTGCATCCGCAGCTCAAGGCGGATTATATTCTTGCCAATCCGCCATTCAACCTTTCCGACTGGCATGACGGCTCGTTGAACGATGACAAACGCTGGGAATATGGTTTGCCGCCGTCAGGAAATGAGAACCTTGCGTGGCTTCAACACATGATCTACCACCTTGCGCCGAATTGGAAAATCGGCATGGTGCTTGCCAATGGTTTGTTATCCTCACAGAGTGGCGGCGAAGGTGAAATCCGCCGCCGAATCGTCGAGGATGATTTGGTTGAGGTGATCATTGCGATGCCGTCCAATCTGTTTTTCGGGGTAACGATTCCGGCGACGCTCTGGTTTGTCAGCCGTAATAAGAAGCAGAAAGGCAAAACGCTTTTTGTCGATGCACGCAAGATGGGAACGCTGATTGACCGGATGCACCGCGAATTGTCGGACGAAGAGATCAATAAACTTGCAGTTACCTTTGAAACGTTCGCTGACGGGACATTGGAGGATGTCAAAGGCTTCTGTGCCGCCGTTACCGCCGAAGGCATCGCAAAACAGGACTTCAGCTTAACGCCGGAACGCTATGTCGCTATCGAAGAACAGGAAGATGATGACGGCGAGCCGTTCGATGCAAGAATGACCCGACTGACCGGCGAACCTTCGGAAATGTTCAAGCGTTCCCATGAATTGGAGATTGAGATCAAAGAACGGCTTAGTGCCATTGGATATGAGGAGAAGTGAAATGCCGGAAAAAAATTTTCCCTTGGCGGAAGAAGTCAAACAGGCTCTTCGCGATGCGTTGCGAAAGTTTTATTTGAATGACGGTTATTTAATTCATAATGATGTCCATGAGCGAACATTAACATTTCGACTCGGCATGTATTTGCAGGAACTATTTCCCTCTTGGAATGTAGACTGCGAATACAATAAAAACATTAACACGCTGAAAGGCAATAAGTTCTTGCTCTCAAGATGTACCTATTCACAAAAAATGAATTGCAGCAACTGTAATGACCGAAAAAGCTGTACTGTTTTTCCGGATATTATTATTCATCGGCGCTGCACCTCACAAAATTTACTTGTGATTGAAGCAAAGAAAAATGCCGCCCCAACTGACCGTCACAATGACACCGCTAAAGTAAAAGAATACTTAACCGAAAGCACTCTGAATTATTATTATGGCATTTTTCTGGATTTCAAGGATTCTTACGAGAAAACCATAGCGTTCCTTGATTCCAATTGGTATTCCAAAGAAAATCAGGAATGCAGAAATCCGCAAGAGACGGGGGAGATGGGGTATGAAATCTAAAATTCATCTTTCAATGTTGTGTGATTATGCTGATGGGGACACTGCGGCCTTTGACTTGAACCCCAACAATTATGTTGCTACAGAGAATATGTTGCAAAACAAGCGCCCCGATTGGATGTTGGCAAGCAGTGACATGGTGCGTTTTCCCTTTCAAGGTTGTAAAAGTTATATTTGCGAATTATATTCTGTGAAAAAGGAGGTTGAGTCATGAGCCGTAAAATTCGATATTATGTAATTGAAGACTACGATATTATTCAATTTCAAAATCGTATAAATGGATATTTGGACGAAGGCTGGATGCTTCAAGGCGGTGTAGCCGTCCTACCAATTGACATGAACAATTATAAGTTAGCGCAGGCGATGACCCGTGAAATAATAGATGAACCTAAATCATAGTATTTTCCTTTCAGATTAGATGTTGTCGATAATGCGGAGAGATTCATGGCCGGTCGGGAATCCCCCCCGAAGCTCGGCAGTTCTGGAGACGGCGGATCGCTGCGGCGTTTTCGCTTTCTGCGAAGTCGAGAGCATCGGTGAAAATGCGCCACACGTCGCACCGGAAGGGGGCGCGCTTCTCCTCGACGATTATGTGCACCGGATGGCGGACGCGGCTTGCTTCGCGCAGGACGGCGCGGTAAAAGGCAAGTTGGTGAACGTAGCCGTAGCGCTTGATGTCCGCTTCAAACCAGGTCAGATCGTCGCAGGTTTTGAGGTCGATAATTCCGAACGTTTTACTGGAGTAAGTTCACACTAACGTGTCAATTGTTATTGCAAACAATATAAACCATGCAAAAAAAACGATATCCAGCTTGTCATAACACGTAAATATCTTCCGAACCTCTTTGTTCTCAAGAAAAAACGTTCAACTTCATTTCTTCGCTTGTACAGAATTTGGTCATATTCCCAAGGCTCTTTCCGATTCCTCTTGGGTGGGACAATCGGAATGTAACCCAATTCAACTGCGGTGTTTCTGGTTGCATCGCCCTCATAGGCCCGATCCATCAGCACAAATTTATGTGCGCGGCATTTGCGGCTGTAAAAAATCAACAATTTTCGACCTTCCGGCCCATCGCCGATATTTCCCGCCGAGAGCGAGAACGAAACAGCCGCACGGTCAGATGCGGTGACCATATGAATTTTTGTTGTAAGTCCACCGTGCGAACGCCCAATACCCTGCTTTCCACTTTTTTTAAATCCCCGGTGCCATCTGAATGTAAGCATATCGTCATAAATAATTGAACAATAAATCTTGCCATATACCGATGCCGATCTTTTGACTTGTAGCCAGCCGACCAAAAGTCCATGCATTGCTGATTTTGCGGATACGAAAAACGATTTCGCTGCATCCTCCATTCATTGCTTGGGGACGCCCGCAAACACATTGATTTTCTGTTGCGGCTTGTCTCGATGGAAAAAATCTTCTCCTTTACGATACCACCCACGAATGATGTATGACTCGGTTGAAAAATGCGATTCATCCACAAATAGCACATCCACATCCGATTCCTCCTTCAGCTTAAGAATTTCCCGTGCAATTGCCTGAACTCGGATAAGTTTTTCTTCTTTGGATGGAGCGTTTGCCGGAACTCCTTTTCGCGGACGTTTATAGGAATATCCGCAGTCTTTCAATAATCGCTCAAGAGTAGAGATTCCAAATGTCTGCCCTATATCCTTTTTCAGTTGTTCTTGAAGCAGGAGCATGGTCCCGCAGTCTTCATGCCATCCGTATGTTCGCGGTGTGAAGGATAAATACTCTTCGACCTTCGGACGCAACAGAGTGTTTCGCATGCTTGGTCGACCTGGAGAATAGCTGCGTTCAAGCCCCCGAATGCCATCCCGGCGCAATCTTTCGATCCATGTGCGGATTGTCAGAATAAGGATTGTAATTCCTGTCTTTCCAGTACGGATATTTCAAGCTTTACTATTCTCATATATTCCCTCGACCTCCTTGAGATGATTGCGGAAATATATACTCTTTTTATTATTTGTTAAATATATATGACGTTCAGCTTATTACATCTGTGCGAAGAACGAGAAACGCGGCGAGCGGATCTGCCCAATCGGAAGTTTGCCCGCCGGAGACATGGAACGGATTGTCCGCGGGAGGATCACTGAATTGCTGTCCACACCGGAAATGACGGCGCTGATTGCAGGGAAAGTCCAATGCGATCCGGCGGCCATGCGCGAGTTTTTCAAGGCGGAAATGCGGGACGGCATGAATTCCGCCGAACAGAACCGGTTGATCCGGCTGCTGGTTGAAAAAATCACCGTCAAACAGGATTCGCTGGAATTTGAATTCAAAACAAAAGGCGTGAAATTCATCATGGAGAACATAGGAAATGAATGAAATCGAGGTCATGGAAAACGGCAATATCAAAGTTCGTGTGCCGCTGATGCTGCGAGTGCTCGGCAACCGGAAGCGAGCGGTGGTGCGGACGGAATTCGGCGACGAGGCGCTTGCTCCGCTGACGGTTCATGTGGCACGGGCGTTCCGCTGACGCAAACTGATTGACGAGGGGACGTTCGGCAGTTCCAAGGCTCTTGCCGTCGCGCTGAAATTGGATCGGCGGTATGTCGACCGGACGCTTCAGCTGACAATGCTTGCGCCGGAGATCATTCATGCGATTCTGGAAAACACCGCGCCGGAATCCATGAATTTGGACGCCCTTCGCGGATTCCTGCCGGTGCTGTGGCAGGAACAGTTGAAGCTGTTCAAAATGGATTGACCGGAAAATGACGAGGCAATGCGCCTCGTTTTTTTTTGCGAATTTTGCGTGAGGGACGCCATTTGAAACCGAATCCGGCATGGCTGTGGGCGATTCCTCGAAAAACGCCGGATGTTTCGCCTCAAAAGCGCAAAACAGAGAAATCCGGCGACACTGCAAACATGGTTTTTCGGGTCGGAGGTTGACACCGTTTCCGGCTGGTTGTTTTGGTTTCATCGAATTCTTCTGAAAAAATTACCCTCAAAAAGAAAGAAGCCAAGCATGGGAGCGCTTGGCTATAAATGACTTAACTGGTGGATCCGCCCGGACTTGAACCGAGGACCCGGAGATTATGAGTCACCTGCTCTAACCAACTGAGCTACGGATCCAGCCGCGACGACTCGCGCCGCTCCCCTTAATTTACGCCATATTTACGGAAAAACAAATCAATTTACCACCTTTTTGCCTGCTTTCTTTCTCGATAACAATATTCATGATGGTGGATCGAGGCGATTTGCCATGGCGTCAACTTAACTTCAATGAGGTCAAACCGGTGAGGCGGCGGATTTTCACCGAATTGTGCCAGATATTTTGCCGCCCCCAGACGGATGCGGCGGATTTGTCTCAGGGACAGGTTGGACGACGGCGCTGCGACGGACGACGCCCGCCGGCTTTTGACTTCCACAAAAACGATCATCAGCCCGTCCCGCGCAATGATGTCCAGCTCTCCGGCCCCGCGCCGCCAGTCGCGCGCCAGAATGTCACACCCCTTGCTGACAAGCAGACGCGCCGCGGCGTTTTCTCCGCGCCGGCCTATCCGCAGATGCGCAGCCAGTCCGCGCTTCTTATTCATCGTCATCCGGCAGCAGAAACTGAACCAGTGCGGTAAGCACCACCGCGCCCACCGCCAGCGGCCATATCCAGTTTGAAATGCCGAACGCTTCTGATGCCAGATGCGGCGCCGCCATTTCACGTCCCCAGTTCCACGGCGTATCGATAATCTGTGTCATCAGCCGTTTGGCCGGAGAAACCAAAACCATTCCCAGCAGCACCCAAAACGCATACAGTCTCCCGGCGCCCAGCGCCGCCACCGAACCGCTTGGAAAAAAACCGGCCAGCGCCAAACCGATGCCGGACAGCACTCCGCCGATTATCGCCGATGTCGAATATGCCGGAGCAACCTGAAAATTAACCAGTCCGGCCCGCGCCGCAAAATAAAAGCCGACCGTTCCCAGTGCAAAGGTCATCAGTATGGTCTTTAGAATTTTTCCATTTTTCAACGCCATGAACGGTACACAGCACTCGTCCCATGCCAGATCGGACTTTACCAGCGTAAATCCGAGACAGGCTCCGAGCAGAATCGCCGCAATGAGTCCCGGCATGCCGTCAAGCGCCAGCGGTTCGAGTTTCATTTATGTTCGTCCTTTCCCGGAGCCGCGGTTTTTGCCGCCTGCTTTTCGCGTTTTTCAACCGCGTTGAAGCCGACAACGGTTACGATGCCGGCCGCCAGCATCGCGCACCCCAGATAAAGCCATGCGCCGCTTGAAAGCTGCATCGCCGAAGCGATCTGCCCCAAAAACATGTCTCCGGCGATCTCTCCGCCGAGCATGATCAGAAATCCGCCGGCCACGCCCTGCAACGCGGCTCCGGCCATGCCGGAGCGGAACGAGCAGAGTTTCAACTTGTATTTCTGCCCGAGAATCGCGCCGAGCAATCCGCCGCCGAAAAGTCCGAGCAGAAGTCCGGTGGCGTAATTCAGCGGCGGGATGCTGCGGTAGTTGTGCTGCCGGATCGCCTGTTGACCGTATTCAGAAAACTCCGTTACGCCCTGCCGCATGGTTACCGGCAGGTCAAGCAGATACAGATACAGCAGGAACAGTGAGGCCAGTATGACGGCGCTGATAAAAAAAGGCCAGGATTTGACGAATGTTTTCATTACTCCCCCCCCGCTACCTTCGCCTTTAGTATGTCGTAAGTTTTAAAATGCGTCTTTGCGCATTTCTCCAGAAATTCAAGTCCGTTTTTCATCGCCAGCTCCTTTGCGCAGGCGGTCACGGCGGCGGAGGCGCCGCGCGGCAGCGAACGCCCGACTTCCACCGAAAGGCTGTCCATCGCCCGCAAAAATCCCTCTCTGGCCAAAATGCTGGCGGCGGCCACCGCCACATCGGATTCCGCCTTAGTCTGCTGGTCGAGGATGATCTGGCGCCCTTTTTCCATCAACGCCCGCCGGATCAGCGACTCATTGCCGAATTTGTCCGACAGTACGCGTGGACATTCCGGAGCGGCGGCGAGCAGGTTTTCGATGACTCTGGCATGCCCCCACGCCAGCAGCCGGTTGAGGTTGCCGATTTTCCGGTAAAGCCGGTTGTAGGCCTCGTTGCCGACTGTGACCACGGTGTAGCGGCGATCGAGAATCCGCCGGATGCGCGGCGCGATCGCATATATCTGTGTGGTGGATTTGATCAATTTGGAGTCTTTCACGCCGATGGCGACCAGCTGCGGTGCGGTCTCCGCGGTGACGTAGGCTCCGGCCACCACCAGCGGACCGAAGAAGTCGCCTTTTCCGCTTTCGTCTACTCCGCCGTGCGGCGCAATCGGTTCCGGTGCGGTCTCCGCCGTTTCACTCGCAGCGCCGGAGGAAGACCCGATGCTGTCAAGAATGGTTGTCTCAAGCACAAACTCAATAAATTCGGCGGCTTTTTTTCCCTGAACGGTCAGTTTGCCGCTTTCATAGGCGACAAGAGACAGTCCGTCGCCTTTTACTTTCCAATACGCGTACGGCGCGTTGTCAAACTGCCAGCCGCGGTCGCGGCAATAATCCTCCAGCACGGCGCGCTGAGCGTCGTTTATGGAAAAAACGCAGTTTTTACGAATGTCAGGCATTGGTGTTGGTGTTTCTCAGATATGATTCGATGAACATATCGATATCGCCGTCGAGCACCGCGGCGGTGTTGCCGGTTTCAACTTCGGTGCGCAGGTCCTTGACCATCTGATATGGTTGGAGAACGTAGCTGCGAATCTGACTGCCCCAGCCGTTTTCGGAAAGTTCGCCGCGAATTCCGGCGGCCTCCTGCCGGCGTTTTTCCTCCGCCAGTTCAAATAGTTTTGCCTTCAGCATTTTCATGGCGGTGGCGCGGTTCTTGTGCTGGGAGCGTTCGTTCTGGCAGCAGACCACGATGCCGGTGGGCAGATGGGTGATGCGGACGGCGGAGTCGGTGGTGTTGACGTGCTGGCCGCCGGCGCCGGACGAACGGTAGGTGTCAATCCTCAAATCTTTTTCCTCGATATCTATTTCACAGTCATCTGCGAAGTCGGGAAACTCGTCGACGGCGGCGAAACTGGTGTGGCGCCGCGCGTTGCTGTCAAACGGTGAAATTCTCACCAGGCGGTGAATCCCCTTTTCGGAACGCATGTAGCCGTAGGCGAAATCTCCCGACACATGGAGAGTCACACTTTTTATGCCGGCTTCCTCGCCCGGCTGAAGGTCGATAATTTCATCCTTCCAGCCGCGGCGCTCAAAGTAACGGCGGTACATGCGCAGCAGCATTTCGGCCCAGTCGCAGCTTTCGGTGCCGCCGGCGCCGGCGTGAATGGAGATATAGGCGTCGTTATGATCGAATCGACCGGACAGGAAATTCATCAGCTCCAGCTCCGAAAGTTCTTTTTCAAGCCGGGCGGTGACGCCGGCCGCCTCGTCCAGCAGCGACGGGTCTTCGGCTGAGAGTTCGGCCATTACCGCGAGATCGTCGGCTTCCGACGACAGACGGTCGAAAGGCGCGAGCACGTTGCGACAGCCGCTGAGCGCCGTAACGGTGCTCTGGGCGGTTTCCTTGTTATCCCAGAAGTTTGGCGCCGCCATCTTTTTGTTTATCTCGGCCACTTGGGAACGTTTTTCGTCGATCTTCAAAAATTTTTTGAGGGTTTGAAGTCGCGCGGCAAAATCTGATATGAAAGCATTGAGTTCTTCGATTGTCATTATTTGTCCTTATTGATTTACCATCTATAATTTACCACGCGCGCGCGTTTTTTTCAAATCCTTACGGTCATCAGTCCTTTTAAATAGGCGCTTTCGGGGTGGTTGAGCCGGACCGGATGGTCGGAATCCTGGGCAAGTCGGCGCAGTATGGCGCCGGACACTCCGGCGTCATGCGAAGCGTCGAAGGTGATTTTTGCGAACAGTTCCGCGTCAACCAGACCGGAGCATGAGAAATTGAACAGCAGACCGTTTTTGTTCAGCAGCCGGAATGCGCGCAGCGCCATTTCTTTATAGGCGCGGCAGCCTTTCATCATGTGGCTTTGAGATTCGACAAGCTTGGGCGGATCGAGCACGATGAGATCGAATTTCGCGTTCTCTTTTTCGAGTTTCCGCAGAAGCTCGAAAACGTTTGCCTCGGTGTTGTGCCAACGGTTGCCGGCGATATTGTTCAGTGCAAAGTTTTTTGCGGCCAGCTCCAGCACCGCGGCGCTGGAATCGACGTTTTCCACAAACGCCGCGCCGCCGGCTGCCGCCGCCACTCCGAATCCGCCGGTATAGCTGAACAGGTTCAACACCGATCTTCCGGCGGCATATTGACCGACCAGCCGGCGATTTTCGCGCTGATCGAAATAGAATCCGGTCTTGTGACCGTTTTTCAGGTCGACGGCAAAGACAAGCTCGCGTTCATGGAATTCGACCAGTTCCGGAGGAGCGTCGCCATACAGGACTCCGGTGCGCTCCTCCAGCCCCTCCTTGGCTCGGACGGCAACGTCATCACGCTCATATATTCCGCGCAGATCCGGCAGTTCCGCCAGCAGCGCCTCAATGAACATGTCGCGCCGGCGCTCGGCTCCGGCGCTCAAAAACTGGACAACGGCGTAATCGTTGTAAATGTCGGTTATGATTCCGGACAGGTCATCCCCCTCGGCGGCGATCAGCCGGTAGGCGGTGCAGGTCTGGGAGACGCCGGTCACCCGGCGCAAATTGACGGCGTCGGCGATCCGCCGGCGGAAGAAGCCGGAGTCCACCGCTTCGTTACGGTCGAACGTCCAGACCCGCGCCCGGATCTGGGAGGTCGGGCTCCAGCCGGCACGGGCCAGAAACTGACCGTCGGCCGACATTATGTCGATCACATCGCCGTTGAAACACTGTTCCGGCTCTTTGGCGACCGCTCCGGAAAACACCCACAGGTCGTGACGGCGAAGCGATTTGTCCCGTCCGGCTTTCAGTATCATTTCATTTTTCATATTCGCAAACGTACAGCTCCGGGTAAAGTTTATTCCATAGTTCTATCGCGGCATTTTCTCCGTATGAGACCTTCGCAACGCCGCCGGGTTCGGTTTCAAGTTTAATTTTCATCTCCTGATAATCTAACACCGCAATCTTGTTTTTCAATTCAAAAAGCGCCGGACCGGGGCGCCAAATCGCCATTTTTTCCGGGAGTGAAGTCCAGTCGCCGGCCGGATTGACGCGACGGGGTTTTCCGCAGACGGCGATTTGTCCGGTCATTGCCGCCGCCGCCGTCGCCACCGCCGGAGAGTGCGGCGTCAGCATCGCGCATTCGATCCGGCGGATGCCGCGCGAGGCCAGGAATTTCCGCACTGCCGGAGCGGCGTCTAATCCGGGCAGGTTCAAACTGTAGGCGGCGCCGTTGGCCGGGGAGGCGGCCACGCAGACGGTTGCACCGTCTCCGCCGTGGGCGATCAGCATGAAGTCGGCGAGCAGAAAACGCCCTCCGAAGATTACCGCCAGCCAGACAAACATTGCGGCGGCGGCAACCGTCCTCGCAACGTTTCCGCCTTTGATGAACAGGAGAAGGGCGAGCAGAAAGGCGACCGTCATCCACGCCGCCGGACTAAGTGCCGCGGTTTCTGAAAACACTTCGGCGGCTCCTCCGGCAATGGCGCGCAGCAGATTGGCCAGAAAGTTCAGCGGTATGGTTGCCACCGCTCCGGCCACCGGTATCATCTTTATAAAAGCCAGCATAAACAGCGGCGAAGTGAGCGGCATTATCAGCAGGTTGGCCGGAAGCGAGCCGGGAGTGAAAATCTCCTGATGATAAAGCGAGAGCGGCATGCCGGCGAGATAGACGACCGTCAGCATTGTTGCCAGCGCAACGATTTTTGCCGCCGCCGAGCGGCGCGGAACCTTTTCCGGCGGCTTGAAATAGTTAATTTCGTTGACGGCCATTGAAAGTTTGCGGACGCGCTCTCCGGTCAGCAGCAGGAATCCCGTGATGACGAAGGAGAATTGGAATCCGAGATCGAACAGTTGCCGCGGACTCCACAGCAATATCAGCGTTGCCGCCAGCGCCAGCGTTGACAGCGGACGCACCCGGTGAAGATACGCTTTTGCCGTTATGAAGCACGATATCATCAGCGCGGCGCGGACCGCCGGCACCTGCGCGCCGGAAAGCAGCGTGTAAAACCATACCGCAAGCAGCATCGCCGGTGCCCGGAACCGCCACGGCGCCGGCGAAAGCAGCAGCATCGCCAGCATTGCCGCCACTCCGACATGGAGGCCGGACACGGAAAACAGGTGGATGGTTCCCGACTTGAGGAAATCGTCGCGTTCGTCCGGCGCCATCCCCTGCCGGACGCCCAACACCACCGCGTTGACGACGGCGGCGGCACGCTCATTCATCCCTGATGCGATATTTTTCGCCAGCTTGGCCCGCAGCACGGCCAGCGACCGCCGGATGCCGCCGCCGCCTTCTTCAATCGCTGACACCTTTTTTATATTGGCCACAGCCCTGATCCCGCGATTGCACATATAACGTTCAAAGCCATCCGGCTGCGCAGGCATGTGCCGGATGATCCGCCCGGACTTCAGCAGTCGGTTGATCCTGACCGGCGTTCCCGGCGAGGAGAGCAGGGCGTCTTCGGCATAGATGACGTCACCGAACAGCGGTGCCGTTTCCGGCGGCAGACGGAGCAGTACCGTTCCGCCGCCCAGCCGGTTGTCGGGAGACATTTCGGCGGCTACCAGCGATCCGCCGACCGGTGCGCCGCCGTAGTCGGTAACTGTAAAACGGAAATTTCCATTGAAAATCCAGTGGCTCCGATCCGGTTTCAATTCCGGTCCCGGAACGGTCAGCGCCGCGGTCCCCAGCAATAGTCCGGCGGCGAACTGCGGCAGAAGCGCGCCGGGAACATATTTCGTTCCGGCCGTGACGGTGAACACCGCCAGCGGCAGCGCCGCCCATGCGATGTCAAAATAAAACAGCAGCGCCGTCAAGATTCCGGCCAGCAGAAAATATATGCCGCCGGAGGGCGGCGCGGCGGAGCGCCATTTCATTTTGCGTTCCGGATGGCCGCCGTTCGTTTATCCAGTTCGGCCAGCATGTCGGCGGGAACGTTGAGATTGCCGCGTCCGGTGCCGACTTCGCAGACCGGCAGTCCGACGCCGTGAAAATCGCTGCCGCCGGAACGCATGAGGTTGTATTGCTCCGCCGCTTCCGACACCAGCGCGGTCTGCTCCGGTGTGAAGGTGACGTAGTTAACCTCTATGCCGTCCAGTCCGGCCGGCGTCAGGTGTTTGAGCACTCGCTTGAGCCACGCCCGTTCACCGGCGGCGGCGAAAACCGGATGCGCCCATACCGCCGCTCCGCCGGCCCGGTGTATCAGCGCGATCGCCTCCGCCGGATGCGGCAGAACGCGGGGAACGAATCCCGGAAGGTTGCGGCGCAGCAGGCTCTCAAACACGGTGTCCGGCGTCGGAAATTTTTCCGGATAGTGTTTGGTGAGCAGCTTTGCAAAATGCATCCGGCCGATGACGGCAAGCGGACGCCAATCCTCCTCCGGCAGCGGCAGACCGAGCGCCGCCAGTTTCAGCGCCATTTTTTCGGCTCGCGCCACACGCTCCAGCCGCATTTTTTCGAGAAAGTCGAGAAATTCCTGATTTTCGACGTCGATTTCCAGCCCGACAATGTGCAGTTCCCGGTTGTTGAAGCGGGATGACAGCTCGACGCCGGGGATCAGCCTTAGTTCCGGATAACGCGGTGCTTCGGCCAGAAACTCCGGAATTCCGCTTACCGTGTCATGGTCGGTCAACGCCACCGCGGCCAGACGTTTTGCTTCGGCCAGCGCGGCGATCTCGGCCGGACGCACCGCACCGTCAGAACATAGACTGTGAGTGTGGAAATCGGCGGCTGACCTCATTTTTCGACCTTGTCCGGAGCCGGCGGCGCGGTGCGCTCCGCATAATCGGCGATTCCGCGGGCGATGGCCCGGGTGAGCGTCGTCTGATATTCCGGCGTCGCCAGTTTGTCCTCGTCCGCCTTGTGGCTCATGAAGCCGCACTCCACAAGAACCGCCGGAACGGTGTTGTTGTACAGAACATGGAAGCGCGCCCGCTTTGCGCCGCGGTCGAATGCGCCGGTGCTTTCGATCAGCCGCCGCTGTATCGCGCTGGAGAGCGCGAAGGAATCAACGGTGAAGCGGTAGCCTGAAGCGTTTTCGTCGGGCGGGACCTTGAGCGAATGGTCGGCGTTGTCATTGCTGTTCGCCGCGCCGCGCGGAGTGATGGAAAAAGTTTCAATGCCGTTTGCGTCCGGGTTCGGCGCGGAATTGCAGTGGATTGACACGAAAATGTCGGCCTCCGATTCGGCGGCTTTGGCGGCGCGCGGCGGAAGCTCCAGCGTCTCATCTCCGTTTCTGGTGAGGATGACTTCAAAACCGTTATCGCGCAGCAGTCCGGCCAGTTTTCCGGCGATGGCAAGGTTGAACTCTTTCTCTTTCGCCAGCTTGCCGGGAGCGCCGGGGTGGGCGCCGCCGTGGCCGGGATCGATCACGATTTTTGAGATTTTGCGCCGGGTGAGCGGCGCGGCGTCAAACAGCGGCAGCAGCGTGTTGTTGAAGTCGTATTCCGAAAAACACAGCCCGTATTCCGATTCAACGGTAGGATATGCCAGCCACAGTTTTACGCCGTTGAGTCGGAAGAACCGTTCGTTCGGGTCGGCGGAAACGATATATTCCTGACCGGCCAGCATGAACGGCTTGTCCAGACATTCCAGATGCAGCCGTTTGCCGACTGCGCGTCCGGTTATATAACTGGTTCCGTCGATTTTAATGATCTCCGGTTGGCAGGCGGCCAGAAGCATGAGCAGCGGCAAAAAAAGTTTTTTCATTTTGTGTTCACCTGATTAAAGTATGCGACAATGCCGTCGGCGATGGCCGAGGCCATCTTGCGGCGGTAGGCAGGAGAGTTAAGGTTCCTTTCCTCGGTTCGGTTGGATATGAAGCCGGTCTCGATCAGTACGGCCGGACAGTTGACGTTGCGGAGAACCGAAAAACGCGCACGCTTCAAACCGCGGTTGGGCGTTTCGCGCACTTTCAGCGCCAGACTCTTCTGAATGCATGACGCCAGAAACAGGCTGTTGTTGCACCATGAGTGGCCGACGGACGTGCCGCCTTCAACCTTGCCGGTATTGTAGCTTGGCGCGCCGGGCGGCGTCAGACTGAAGGTGCCGATGCCGGAGATGCCGGAGGAGGCGGAGTCCGCATGCAGCGACACAAACAACTGTCCGCGCAGGCGGTTGCAGTAGCTGGCGCGGTTTTCCAGACTCAGCGTGGCGTCACCAGTTCTGGTCATAAAAATTTGGAACTTAACGGATTCACCGTCGATTTTCACCGTTCTGCCGCTCAACTCCGCCCGCAATTCTTTGGCCAGCAGCAGGGTCAGCGCCTTTTCCCGGCCGAGCCGTCCGGAAGCTCCGGGGTCGGACCCGCCGTGTCCGGGGTCGATTATGATTCTGAGCGGAGAGTGTTTTTTCAGCGACGAGCGGTTCAACAGCGGCAGCAGTGTTCCGGTAAAGTCGCTCCAGCTGATGTATCCGGCGCCGTTCTGCCATCCGGGGGCGAAGTTCAGCACCACCGGCAGTCCGTTGATTACCGCGGTTCGCTTGTCCGGTGAAAACGCCGCGATTGTCCGGCCGTTCTGAGCCACCAGACGCAGTACGCTTTTCGAGGCGTTCCACCGGCAGGAAAAGTATTTTGCCACCGACGACAGCGCCGCGTAACGGCGGCCGTACAGCATTTTTGACGCTACCTGATATATGCTCATTGCGTCGGAATGCATCGGCGGCGCCAGCAGCAGAAAAAATAAAAGAACAACTGATAACCGGCGCAGTATCACGATTTTCTCCTGCGCAGAAATGTCTTGTTCTCGTATGATTCCTGCGGCGGATACATGCCGAGCAGTCCTGACCCGATCTCCACCGCCTCGATCAGCGAACCGAGCACAAATCCCTTCGCGGCGCGCAGCGCCTCCTCCGGCTCCATCTCAAGCGCGAAAGCCGCCGCCAGAGCCGCCGAGAATGTGCATCCGGTGCCGTGGGCGGTTGAGTTTTGGGCAATGTCTATGCGCGGCGAGCCGAGTTCGTAAACTCCGTCTTCAAGCGCGACAAAGTCAACCGCGTCGCGGCCGTCGCCCAGCGCGTGGCCGGTTTTGACAATCACGTTCGCTCCATAAAGGTCGGACAGTTCGGCGGCGGCCGCCGCGAACTCCTTTGCTCCGGTCAGTTTGCGGCCGAGCAGCAGTTCCGCCTCCGGGATGTTCGGAGTAATCCAGTCCGCCAGCGGCAGCAGCAGTTGCTTCATGTTTGCAATCGCGTCCGGTTTGAGCAGAACCGCTCCGCTGGTCGCCACCATTACCGGGTCGATCACCAGCTGCGCTTTGCGTTTTGCCAGTTCAAGCGCTGCTGCGGCAACGATATTTGCCGAGAACATCATCCCGGTCTTGATGCCGCCGACTGCGAGTTTCGAGGTCACCGCGCGAATCTGAGCCGCCACCGTCTCCGGCTTCAATCCCTCAATTGCGGTGACTTCGTATGGGTTCTGAGCCGTCACCGCGGTGATGGCGCTGGCGCCGAACACGCCGAACGCCGCGAAGGTGCGCAGGTCGGCCTGAATGCCCGCGCCGCCGCCGGAATCGCTGCCGGCAACGGTAAGCGCGAGCGGATAACTCATTGTTTCATTCTCTTTCATTATATCGCGATCTCCGTTTTATATTACGATAACATTAACAGACGCTTTTTCCAGTCTTGAAAAAATAAAATCACAAATTGTTGAATCTTGACAAGTCGCCGCGTCATGGTATATTACCTTTCCAAGATTATCGGAGGAAAAGCTTTTGCGGATGAAAAGATTCATTCTGTCGGTTTTCGCGGCGCTGGCGGCGTCGCTGTTGTACGGCGGCACATTGTCCACGGCCGGAGGAACTCCGGTCAACTACCGGAAGGGCGTGGATGAAAACCGCCGCTTTATGGATTTTATCGGGCAGCTTGAGGCAGAGGCATCGCGCGCGGTCAAATCCGCCGCACCCGGCAATGACGGCCGGGTGCGCATTGAGGTGGACAAGGAGGAGCCGGCCGGACATATCAACCTGCTGCGGCTCGGTGATTCAGCGGTCATCGTGGTCGGCGGCGATCTCGACCGCTACACCGACAACCGCGCCGACGCACGTTTTTTCGCCGCCGTTTTTCTGCTTTCCCGCCTGAATATTCCGCCGGAACGCGGAGTCGGAGTGTTCCCGGCTTTTATCGCCGACGGAATCTGCGCCGGAGCCGAATACGCGGCCTCTCATCGCGCCGTGTTGCTCAATATCGCCAGATATCCCGGTGTCCGCTCGGTCATTTCCTCCGGCGGCAAATTCAATTTGCGCCGCGCTTTGAAGGGTGGAGTCATCCGTGATGACGGCGCGCCGGGGGCTTTTTATGATGAGACTGCGCGGCTCGGACTCGATATTCTCACTGCCGGAGTGACCCCAAAACGCAATCCGGTCGCGGTGATGGTGCGTGAGCTGGCCTCGACCGGCGACTTTGACGGCGCGTTCAACGCCGCGTTCGGTCCGCTGGTCGGGGCTGCCGCCGTCGCCGCGGTCAGCGAATCGGACGTGGCCGACGCCAGACTGGAGCGGCTGATCCGCCGCCGCGTATTTTCCATGTATGTGCCGTATTGCGCCGCCGAGCAGGCCTCCATGCTGGCCGACATCCGCAAGTGCGTATATTATGAGGAAGAGAGCGACGAGCCGAAACAGGCCGATCTTGCCGACCTGCCGCTGTTGATTGAGCAGCGCGTCGATTCATGCCGCATTGTGCTCAACAACAAACAGCGCGCGCTGGTGGAGCTTATCGCCGGAGCCGGACCGGTAACGGTCGGCGATTTGGAAAAAGTGCTGAAAGCCATCGGCCGGGTCGGCGACATCCCCGGCGGCGAATGTTCTGCTCAGCTGGCCGGAGCGCTGTCCGGTTCGGAGGCGGCAATCGCGTTATTGGCTGCAATCGAGCGGGAGCTTGACGACGCGGAAAACGCGCTCGTTCCGGAGCAGCAGCGTTTTCCGTGGCGGTTCAGCGTGGTGAAACGCGACGAAACCGCATTGCCGTCCGGCGTTTCAGCGGAACTCGACCGCATGAATGAAATCCTCGCAAAACCTTAGCGTCAACTGTGATTATTCCAACCGTCCGGTTGCCACGGCTGCGTTCTTCACAGCCAGTCAACAAGTTATGAAAAAATGCAAAAAAACGCAATATATTGTGTGTTTTAGGGGTTGACAGCCCTATATTCGGTGGTATAGTATCCCGTTATCAAACGGGAACAATTAATATAAAACCTGGAGCAAGCAAGAAAATGAGCATCCCTGACCAGACCCCTCTACGGGTGAAAAAACGCGACGGCCGTATCGTGCCGTTCGATCCCGACCGTATCAAACTCGCAGCGGCAAAAGCCCTGAAAGCCGCCGGAACCGAGAATGATCGCGTGGCTGAAAATATCAGCAAGGACGTGGTGGAGCTGCTTATAAATAAAGGATACACCGCCGAAGCCTCCGAGATACCGGACATCGAACTGATCCAGGACCTGGTGGAGTCGGCGTTCATCCGCCGCGGACTCAGCAAGGCGGCAAAACTTTACATCCTTTACCGCGCCCAGCGCGAGAAGGTGCGCAGCGGCAAACAGCTGATGATGGACGTGCAGGGACTGGTTTCAAGTTATATCGATCACGAGGACTGGCGCGTGAATGAAAACTCCAACGCCGGCTACTCCTACGCCAGTTTGCTCAACCACGTCTCCGGCGCGGTCATCGCCAACTATACCCTGGCCAACATCTATCCAAAAGAAATTGCCGACGCCCACGTCAACGGCGACTTCCATCTGCATGACCTTTCCTGCGGCATCGTCGGTTACTGCGCCGGCTGGAGTTTGCGCCAGCTGCTGACCGAGGGATTCCGCGGTCGCGGCGGCCGCGCTTCGGCGGCGCCGGCCCGCCACTTCAACACCGCGCTCGCCCAGATCGTCAACTTTTTGTCCACGCTTCAGACCGAATGGGCGGGCGCTCAGGCGTTCAACAGCTTCGACACCTTCCTTGCGCCGTTCGTCCGCAAGGACGGCCTTACCTATCCGGAGATCAAACAGCAGCTTCAGCAGTTTGTGTTCGGACTCAACATCGCCAGCCGCTGGGGACAGACGCCGTTCACCAACCTGACGCTGGACTGGGTGGTTCCGGAAGACCAGCGCGAACAGGAGGTCATCATCGGCGGCGAACTTCAGCCCGGCACCTGCTACGGCGACTATCAGCCGGAAATGGACCTGATCAACCGCGCTTTCCTTGAGGTCATGAGCGAAGGGGACCGCGACGGACGCATCTTCACTTTCCCGATCCCGACCTACAACGTGACCAAGGATTTCAACTGGGACAGCGACAACGCCAAACTGCTGTTTTCCGTCACCGGTAAATACGGTCTGCCGTATTTCCAGAACTTCATCAATTCCGATCTGCATCCCGGCGACGTGCGCAGCATGTGCTGCCGTTTGCAGATGGATGTGCGCGAGCTGCGCAAGAAAACCGGCGGACTGTTCGGCGCCGGAGAACAGACCGGTTCCATCGGCGTGGTGACCATCAATATGCCGCGGCTCGGCTATCTGGCCAAGGACGAGGCAGACTTCTTCGGACGGCTGGAGAATCTGATGCGCCTGGCCACCGAGTCGCTTGAAATCAAGCGCAAGGTTGTGCAGCGCTATCTGGACGGCGATTTGCTGCCCTATACCAAGACCTATCTCGGCACGCTGAAGAATCACTTCAGCACCATCGGGCTGGTTGGGATGAACGAGGCGTGTCTGAACTTCCTCGGCTGCTCGATCTGCGACAAGGAGGGGCGTGAGTTCGCCGTCCGCGTGCTTGAGTTTATGAAGAAGAAGATACAGGATTTTCAGGAGGCCACCGGACATATCTACAACCTTGAGGCCACTCCGGCGGAGGGGACAAGTTTCCGTCTGGCCCGCATCGACCGCAAGATGTATCCCAATATCATCTGCGCCGGCGACACCGACCCGTATTACACCAACTCCACCCAGCTGCCGGTCGGCTATACCGACGACCTGTTCGAGGCGCTTGATCTTCAGGCTCCGCTGCAGAGTCTCTATACCGGCGGAACCGTTTTCCACGCTTTCATCGGCGAGAAGATAGATTCCCCCGATCTGGTGGCGCAACTGGTCAAGCGGATCGCCACCAACTACCGGCTGCCGTACTTTACGCTGACGCCGTCGTTCAGCATCTGTCCGGTGCACGGGTATATTCCCGGAGCGCACGAGTCGTGCCCGCTGGAAAAAGAAAACTGACAAAAACAATCCCTTCAAAACAGCAAAATAAGGAAAAAAAGAGGTAAATCAAATGGCAAAGTGCGGAGAAAAAACTGAAGTTTACAGCAGAGTGTGCGGATATTTTCGTCCGGTGTCCAACTGGAACAAGGGCAAGCAGGAGGAATTTCACGACCGGAAGACTTTCGCGGTCGGCAAGTCCTGCGCCTGCGGCAAATAAATCCGGATTGTCGTAAGAGCCGACGTTCTCCCGTCCGGGTCCGGTCGGGAGACGTTTTTTTTGATTTGAATCGAAAGATGACTGAAAATGGACTTGAGAGGATTTTATAAATTTACCCTGGTGGATTATCCCGGCAAGATCGCCTGCATTGTGTTCACCGCCGGCTGCAACTTCCGCTGCCCCTACTGTCACAACGCCGCGCTGGTGCTTGACCCGCACAGCCAGCCGCGGGTGACCGAGGCCGAGGTGTTCAACTTTTTATCCACCCGCACCAAGCTGCTTGACGGTGTGGTGATCTCCGGCGGCGAGCCGACACTTCAAGGCGACCTGATCGACTTCTGCCGGAAAATAAACGCAATGGGATTCAAATTCAAACTGGACACCAACAGTTCGCACCCCGATGTGGTGTTCAAGCTGCATCGTGAGGTAGGCATCGACGCATTGGGAATCGACTTCAAGGCTCCGGCCGACCGCTATAACGACCTGGTCAACTGCGATCAGCCCGATCTTGCCGCCAATGTGTTCAAGGTGGTCCGTTTCGCGCTGGATAACGGAATCGACGCCGATGTGCGTACCACGGTTCACCGCCGGCTGCTCTCAATCGGCGATCTTGAGAAAATGTATTCCGAACTGTGCGCCGCCGGAACCGCGCACTGGACGCTCCAGCAGTTCAATCCGGTTGAGGTGATCGATGACGATTTGCCCGGCGAGGCCACTTATTCCGACGGCGAACTGATCGCCATCGCCAGAAAGCTCGGCCCCGATGTCCGGGTCCGCAGCCTGACCGGGCGGATCATCGAGTGAATAAAGGTTCGTCAACTTCTTCGGCGCTGCCGTTGCTTTTTGGCGGACGCAGTGTTATAGTAATACGGCATTCGGCCGGCAGTTTTGCAGTTCCAGTTCCGGAGAGGTTTGATGAACAATGAATTGTTTTTGATCGTTTTTCTGGTGTTCATGGTGGTGATGACCATGGCGCCGCTGGCGTTGCGCAAATTCAAGATACCGGCGGTCATCGCGCTTCTGATCGTCGGCATGCTGATCGGTCCGGACGGGCTGGATCTGGTCGGCCTGATGGCCGGGCTGTTCGACTTCCTTACGCCGGCGCCGCCGCAGGTGATTGCGGATCACGTCAACAATCTGATCAGCTCGCTCGGCGCACTCGGGCTGGTCTTTCTGATGGCGCTGGCCGGAATGGAGGCCGACTTCAAAAGTCTGCGCTCGGTCCGGCTGCCGACCTGCCTGCTCAGTGTGATGACCTTTCTCATTCCGGCTCTGGCCGGATATTTTGTATACAATTTTTTCCGTCCGGGCGATTTGCCGGGAAAACTGTTGTATGCGTCACTGTTCGCCTCGCATTCGGTCGGTATTGTGTTTCCGGTCATCCGCGAGCTTGGGCTCGGCAAGACCAAATTCGGCGCGTCGGTGCTCATCTCCACGGTGGTGACGGATATTTCCAGTATTGTTCTGCTGGCGGTGGCGGTGCAGATGCGGCGGATCGCCGGTGCCGGCACTGCGGCCAAAACACTTTCGGTTTTTGACGCGTATCCGGGCGTTTTCGGTGATTATTTTATTGCCGGATTTCTGGCGGTGGTGGTGGTATATCTTATTGCTTCGCTGCTGATCGTGCCGTTTCTGGCCAACTGGTTCACCCGGCTGATCGGAGACTCGGAGGACGGGCTGGTCACTACGCTGCTGATGCTCATTGCCGGGGTGGTGCTGGCGGGGGAAATACTCGGAATCAATCTGGTGGTCGGCAGTTTTGCCGCCGGACTGGCGCTGGCGCCGTTCATTCACCGCCGCGAACGGCTTCAATTATTTCATAAATTTGAGGGGATCGGATATGGTTTTCTCATTCCGTTCCTTTTTGTCGGCATCGGCATGAAAACCGATTTCCGGGTGCTTTTCGCTTCCGACGGACTGGTCGGAAATCTGGCGATCATTCTATTGACGGTCGGCGGACTGGTCGGCAGCAAGGTGTTTTCCGGCTGGCTGGCGCTGCGTTTCAGCGGCTTTGCCAATGATCAGGGGGTGTGCGCCGGGTTGATGACGGTGCCGCAGCTTTCCGCAACGCTTGCCGCCGCGAGCATCGGCAAGGAATTGGGAATGCTGGACGCCAACTTTTTCAATGCCATTGTGATTCTGTCGATCGTAACCACATTGCCGATTCCGACGCTGGTGCGGCTGATTATTGAACGGCGGCGCATTCAGTTCGAGCCGCTGCCGGGGAGCGCCGGAAAATTGCGCATTCCCGGGCCGCAGAACGATGAACTTATCTGAAACAGGGGGCGTTAGCTATGGAAGAGAAAAAAATCATCATCGACCCGGCAACCAGTTTTGAGGCGGCGCTGGCGGAGCTTGAACAACTGCTGGCCGGCATGGAGTCCGGCCGCCGTCCGCTGGAGGAGCTGATCGCCTCCTATGAGCGCGGTATGGCGCTGGGCAAATATTGCCGCGAGAAGCTGGCCGCGCTTGAAAAACGCATTGAGATCATCACCGCCGACGGCGGAGCCGAGCCGTTCGACCCGGCGTCCGCTCCGGGTAATTCTCCGCGCTGACCGTTCCGGCTTACTCCTCGACGCGCACGAACCGCATGTTGTGCTCTTTTGCAACGGTGTATTTTTTCTCCGTCAGCAACTTTGCCAGTTCGGCGGAGGAGTTCATCACCATGTTGCCTGGCTTGCCGTTGTTCTCTTCAAATATGAGTTCCGGCGCGGTTGGCTGCCGGTTGCCGTCCATCCAGGAGACAAGTCCGAAAATAACGGATCCGTCGGGCTGAAAATCAAGTTTTGCCGCGTAAAAATTCGGCCGGATCATGGCGTAGAGTTGCGGATTGTCAAATTCCGGCGAGGCGAAAAAAATGAGATACGGCTCGCCGCCGAAACATACGACGGCGCCGGAGCAGGGGAGGGGCTTCAACCCGTTGTCGCCATCGCGGGTAAGCGCTTCGATGCGCAGAAGTCCGGCATTTTCTTTTTCCGGACTTTCGGTTATCTCCGCCTCCGCCTCATTTTCGCAGCGCCATCTGCCGAGCAGTCTGGCATTCTGCTTCTGACATTCGGCTTTCAACTCTTCCGGGGATACGTTGTCGGGAATCGGCGGATTGTACATCGGCGTTACGCCGCATCCGGTGAACACAATGACGGCAGCGGCGGCGGATATCGCCTGAATCAAAAACTTGTGCTTCATTTTCGGCCATCCTTTCTTTTTACTCTTACCTTGCTGCCATGCTCCGTGGAATAACGCCGCGGCCGCCGGAGCGGTGTGGTCAATTCAAAACAGCCGCCAGCCGCGGCACAAGACGGTCGGCCATGCGGCGGAATCCGAGATCGGTTGGATGGATGCCGTCAACGGTGCATTCCCAGAAGTCTTCACCGAGCAGTTCGCCGCCGTCGATGAAGCTGATATATCCGTCGCCGGCGGCGCGGCGGCGCTCGACTTCGGAGCGCTGTATTTGGGCGCCTTCAAGCCGCGACTCGCGCGAGGTGTTGTCCGGATAGCCGGCAATAAGGTCGTGCGAGTAGGCGATCCGGCTGATGACCACGATCGGCAGCCGCGGATATTTTTCGCGGATAATGTCGATCAGCACCGGCAGCGTGGAACGCATGGCGGCGGCGGTCTGCACGTTGGCCTCGTAGTCAAGAACGAACATCGCCGGATCGGAAACCTGACACATCAGCTGCGCCATTTCCGGTTCGCCGCGGCCGGAGCCGGAGAACGCCAGATTGATGATTTCCGTATTCAGGGCGCGGCTGACAATATTGGTCAATCCGGTTCCGGGTCGCGAGGCGCAGCCGCCCTGCTGGATGCTGGTGCCGTACCAGACGATCCGCTCTTTGCGGCTCCACGGTGACGGCGGAGCGACGGTTGCGGTTGTTTCTATGCCGACTTCAAATGCCTTCACTCCGTCGTACAGCGGAAAGTTGATGCAGAAATCCCGTATTTTCCGCTCCGCCGCCGGGCAGTTGAACAGATCGACCTGATATTTTTTCTGAAGCACCGGGTAGCGGCTGACGCCGATGAAACGGCCGTCGATATAAAGGTCGCAGCCGCAGTTGCCGGTCTGCGCCATGTGATCCATCAGTTCGCCGTAATAGGCTTCCGACTTCACCGCCACGCGGAGAGTGTCGCTCCTGAAGCGCAGCATGACGCCTGAGGTGTGCCAGGCCAGATAGGTTACCCCTTCGTTCGGTTCGGCCGGAACCGGATGCAGCGGCAGCCGGCGGAACGGTTCGCCGCGGCGGTGAAACGCCAGTCCTGAGAGTTCGAACGATTGATCTTCGGCGTTCCGCCAGAGAAGCCCGTCGTTTTCCGCGGCGGCGGTGGCCATGTTTTTGTCGGCCTTTGCAATGTCGCTCATTTTTACTATGCCTTTGCGATTGCCTGATCGAAGTCGCTGATGATGTCGTCAATGTTTTCAATGCCAACCGAGACGCGGATCAAATCGGCCGGCACTCCGGCTTCGATCAGTTCCTTTTCAGAGAGCTGGCGGTGGGTCATGCTTGCCGGGTGAAGCACGCAGGTGCGCACATCGGCCACATGGACGACGATGGCGGCCAGCTTCAGGCTGTTCATCACGATTTCGCCGGCCTTGGCGCCGCCCTTGATGCCGAAAGACAGCACGCCGGAGCCGCCGCGCAGATATTTCTTCGCCCGTTCGTATTCCGGCGAATCCGGCAGGAACGGGTAGTTGACCCAGCTGACTTTCGGATGGGCTTTCAGGTGTTCGGCCAGCTTGAGCGCGTTCTCGCAGTGGCGCTGCATGCGGACGTGGAGCGTTTCGGTGCCGAGGTTGGTAAGAAACGCATTGAACGGCGACATCGGAGTTCCGAGGTCGCGTATCCACTGGGCGAGCAGTTTTGCGGTGAACGGATGCGAGGCGAACTGTTTGGTGTAAATCAATCCGTGATAGCTTTCGTCCGGTTCGGTGAATTCCGGGAATTTGCCGTTGTTCCAGTTGAAATCGCCTTTTTCGATCACTACGCCGCCGACGCTGGTGGCGTGGCCGTCAAGATACTTTGTGGAGGAGTGGGTGACGATGTCGGCGCCGAACTCGAAGGGATTGCACAGATACGGCGTCGGAAATGTATTGTCCACGATGAACGGGATCCGGTGGCGTTTGGCGAACGCGGAAAATTTGTTGAAGTCAAGAACGTTGAGCGCCGGATTGGCGATAGTCTCCCCGAACACCGCGCGGGTGTTGGGGCGGACGGCCTTTTCCAGTTCGTCCTCGGTGGCGTCCGGGCGGACAAAGGTGAACTCCACGTTCATTTTTTTGAGCGTGTGTTTGAACAGATTGAAGGTTCCCCCGTAGATCGCGCTGACGGCGATGACGTGATAACCCGACGGCGCCACATTGAGAATGGCGATCGCGTTGGCGGTCTGCCCCGAGCTGGTGGCGATGGCGCCGACGCCGCCTTCAAGTGCCGCCATTTTTGCCTCAAAAGCCGACACCGTGGGGTTGGTCAGGCGGGAGTAGATGTGGCCCGGCGCCTTGAGGTCGAACCAGTCGGCCACACTTTGCGCGTCGTTGTACTTGTAGGTTGTGCTCTGGCAGATCGGCAGTACGCGCGGCTCACCGTTTTTCTCGGTGGTATAGCCGCACTGTATGGTTTTTGTTTCAAATTTCCAGTTGTTCATGATGGCTTTTCTCCGTTGGTTTTTGCCTATAATATAGCATGCGGAAAGTTTATTTTACAATATATTCGGCAAAAGAGATTGAAAAAGCCGCAGCGGAGGTGTAGATTAATAAATGGAAAATATTATACTCGGACAGGTTGAGTTTTATAAATGACAGCAGACAACAGCGCGGAATCTGAAGTTGTGGTGTTGAACGAACTTGGACTGCACGCCCGTCCGGCCACCATGCTGGCCAAAAAGGCGATGGAATACAAGTGCGACCTTTATTTGATAAAGGACGGCGAATCGTTCAATCTTCGCAGCGTTATGAATATTCTGATGATGGCGGCCGGAAAGGGCGCCAGGCTCGTTATTCGCGGAATCGGGGACGACGCCTGCCGCGCGGTTGCGGAAATCAAGGAATTGGTCAACTCCAAATTCGGCGAGGATTGATGTGACATCGGCAAAAGAGCCGGAAAACAGTGGTGAGCTGAAGTTCAAGGGGCTGGCTGCCGCCCCCGGCATTGCCATCGCCAGATTGTACAAGATCGCCGGCGATTCCAAGCCGGAAGCGCCCGTTTCACGCGGGATTGCGCCGGATGCGGTCGCGGCGGAGCAGGCGCGTTTTTCCGCCGCGCTGGACCAAACCCGGGCCGAGCTTCTGGCGCTGCGCGAACGGCTCTCCAAAGAAATCAACAGCAAAGACGCCGAAATATTTGACGCTCACCTGATGATTGTGGATGACCGCATGCTGTATGACGAAGTCATGCAGATGATCTCCGGACGCCTCGAGAGCGCCGAATACAGTTTTTACACCGTGATTGAGCGCTACGCCTCAGCCATAGCCGTTATGCCGGACGCTTATATTCAGGAGCGCGCCGCCGACATCCGCGATGTAGCGTCGCGGGTGCTGCGCAACCTCCAGCGGACCGGCGAACCGGAATGGCACTTCAAGGACGGCGAAAAATATATTGTGGTGGCCGCCGATCTTACGCCGTCGGACACCGCCGGTTTGGACCGCTCCCAAGTGCTGGGCTTTGCCACCGAGGCGGGAAGCAAGACCTCGCATTCGGCGGTTCTGGCCAGGTCGATGCAGCTTCCGGCGCTGGTGGGGCTGCGCGGTTTTTCCGAATTGAAGTCGGGCATGCCGGCAATCATCGACGGATATACCGGAGTCCTGATTGCCAATCCATCGCAGGAAACCCGCGATTTTTATGAAAAACGGCTGGAGGATATGAACCGGTTTCTGGCATCGCTGGCGCAGGAGTCGAAGTTGCGCCCGGAAACGCAGGACGGCTTCATGGTTCAGCTTTCCAGCAATATCGAGTCGGTGGACGATCTGGACATGGTGAAGCGGTCCGGGTCGTGCGGCGTCGGTCTTTTTCGCACCGAGTATATGTTTCTGACCCGGAAGACGCCGCCGGACGAAGAGGAGCAGCTGGCGGTTTACCGCAAACTGCTGGAGGGGCTGGGCGACGAACCGTTGATCGTCCGCACGCTGGACATCGGCGGAGACAAGCTGGACGGTGAACTTAAACGTTATGCCGAGAACAATCCGTTTCTCGGTCTGCGCGGTATCCGGCTGGCGCTGCGCGAGCGGCGCGAGATTCTGCGGACCCAGCTGCGGGCGCTGCTGCGCGCCGGAGTATACGGCAATCTCCGGGTGATGCTGCCGATGATCAGCTGCGTTGAGGAAATACGCGAAGTGCAGGAAATAATCGCCGATCTGCAATGCGATCTCGGGCGGGAGCACAAGGAGTTTGTCGAGCATCTTGAACTTGGAGCGATGGTTGAGACGCCGGCGGCGGCGCTGATGGTGGAGCATTTGGCCAAACTGGTCGATTTTTTCAGTATCGGCACCAATGATCTGGTGCAGTACACCATGGCGATCGACCGCGGCAATGACCGGGTCGCCTATCTGTATCAGCCGGGACATCCGGTAATTCTTGATCTGGTGTGGCGTTGCGCTCAGGTGGCGCGGCGTCATAATATTTACGTCAGCGTCTGCGGACAGGCGGCCGGCGATCCGCGTTTGGCGCTGCTGTTCGCCGGGCTTGGTGTGCATGAGTTGTCGATGGTGCCGGCCAACCTGAACCAGGTTCGCCGGGTGATCCGTCAGATGACGATGTTCGAGGCGGAGCAGGCGGGGCAGGCGGCGTTGCAGTGCGCCACCAGCAAAGAGGTGATGCAGATTGCCAACGATGTGTTGAACAAAGTGGCGCCGGAGGTGCTGGCGCTGATTTTAGCGGACGACGAATAACAGACTCGGCGCCGGAAACGCGGCGTCGGATGGCGGAAACGGAGCATGAAACCTGCGGGTTTCATGTTTTTTTTGCATTTCGCCGGAACGCGGCGGCGGTTTAAAAAACATCAGGCGCACCGTTGAAGCCGATCCGGCTTTGCGGCGCGCCTGAATATTATTACGCGTTGCGGGATCAGAGCAGCGTCTTGATGGTGTTTGCCATGTCGGTATTGTCGGTCATGCCTTCGAACTCATCGGATTCTTCGCCGTAGGCGGAGGTGACGACGGGGATCGCGGTATGGCTGTAGGTGGTCCATGCCAGACCGGCGCGGTTGGCGGTCAGGTGGTAGAGTTCGACGACAAAGGGATCGTAGTCGTTGTAAAGCTCTTCGCGGACTTCGACGGGCGAATAGGTTCCGGCTTCGCGTGAACGCTTGAAGCCCTCCTCAAGCTTTTTGACTTCATAATCCTTAAGCAGAAGCGGATCTCCGTCATCGCCCTCGAACTTGAAGCTGAAATACTGGGTGACCAGCGGTTTGATGTCGTCGAATGTGGCGGCAGTATCTTTTTTCAGGTTGGCGTAAGCCCGGCCGAAGGTGGTGTAGGCGGCTTTTTGCGCCGACACGCGGTCGATATTCGATTCGTAATGGGTGCCGGAGTAGCCGAGGGCGAGGCCGCCGGTCTCATGATCGGCGGTGACGACGATCAGCGTGTCATCCGGATTGCGGAGGGCGAAATCGTAGGCGACCTGAATCGCGTTGTCCATGCCGATGGTTTCCCCGATATTTCCGCCGATGTCGTTGGCGTGTCCGCACCAGTCGATTTTTCCGCCCTCGATCATGATGAAGAAGCCGTTGTCGTTATCAAGCAGGTCGATGGCTTTGGCGGTGATGTCGGCCAGAGTGAGGTCGCCGGGTTCCATGTCGAGATTGAACGGCATGGCGTCGCCGTCGAGTTTGGGGGAGATGGCGATGGCCGGCAGTTTGTCGAGCGCGTCGAACTGCTCGCGGGTGGTGGTGACGGTGTAGCCGTCGGCGCGGGCGAGGTCAAGGAAGTTGCCGCGGGCGTTTTTGGAGTTTTTGCCGTCAAGGTCGCTGAAGGAGCCGCCGCCGAAGAAATCGAAATTGGAATTCAGCAGATCAAGCGAAATATCGTACAAATTGCTGCGGCTCGGGTTGTGGGCGTAGAATGCCGCCGGTGTGGCGTTGTTCAGCGAAACGCTGGAGATGATGCCCACTTTGCGCCCCTTGATTTTTGCCATTTCAGCAACCGATTCCAGCCGGTTTCCGTCGGCGTCCAAACCGAGAACGCCGGTGTTGGTCTTGGTGCCGCAGGCGATCGCGGTGCCGCTGGCGGCCGAGTCGGTAATGAAGTGGTCGGCGCACCATGTTGTGGTGATGCCCTGCACCGGGAACGTGTTCATCAGCAGGCCTTCGCCGATGGTGAGTTGTTTATAGCGGTCGGCCGCCATCCGCTGCGCCATGCCCATGCCGTCGCCGATAAACAGGAAAATATATTTGACCTGATCGGACGCGAATGTCAACAGCGGCAGCACCAGCAATACGAACAGAATTTTTTTCATGTTTTAACACTCCTTGATATGTTGTTATTGATTTACCGTTCGATTTAATATACACGCTGCAGCCATCGAATCAAGACTTCTAATGTCAGGAGAATGTGAGTTTTTTGTAAAGTCGCAATTTCGGATGATTGAATATTCCCGGTGAAATGCTAAAATATATACCGATGAAACAACAAGGGAGAACGAGATGACCAAATATCTTATAATCGGCGGCGGCGCCGCCGGAACGGAAGCGGCGCTGGAGCTTCGCCGCCGTTCGCAGAGCGCTGAAATAGTTTTGCTTTCCGAGGAGGAGGTGTTGCCATACCGCCGTCCGAATCTGACCCGGACATTATGCGGCGAGACGGTTCCGGACAGTCAGTTTTATCAGAAACCTGAGTTATTTTACACGGAAAACCGGATTGACCTTAAATTGGGTGAACGGGCGTTGGAAATCGACCGGTCGTCGGCCGCGGTGAAAACTTCATCCGGCGCGGTTTTTCACTATGACCGGCTGCTGCTTGCCGCCGGCGCTTCGGCCAGAACGCTTCCGGTGCCGGGCGGGGCGCTGCCGCATGTTTTCAAGGGGCGCACGTTGCGCGATTTCACTTCGCTTGAGACGTTTATCGCCGGAAAAGACGGATTGTCCGCAGTGGTGATCGGCGGCGGTCTGCTCGGTCTTGAGTTTGCCGAGGGGCTGTTGTGCCGCAATATCCGGGTGACGGTGGTGGAGGCGTTTCCCACGCCGATGCCGAAGCAGCTGGACTGCCGCGGCGCCGGAATTTTCTCCGCCATGCTGACGGCGCGCAATGGATTGACGGCGCGTTACGGCCGCTGCGTCAAAAATATCGGCGTTGACGCCGTGACGCTGGACAACGGGGAAATAATTGGCGCCGATGTGGTGATCTGGTCGGTCGGCGCGGCGCCGAATACGGCGTTGGCCTCATACTCCGGTCTGGCGGTCAAGCGCGGAATTGTCACTGACCGGTTCATGCGGACCGGCGATCCGGCAGTGTTCGCCGCCGGCGACTGCGCGGAGGCCAACGGCTGTGTCACCGGACTTTGGAATCCGGCCAAAGAGCAGGGACGGGTGGCGGCGGTCAACATGTCCGGCGGGGCGGAGGAGTATTCCGCCGGATTTCAGGCGGCCAGATTTGTCGGGTTCGGCACCAGAATGTATTCCGCCGGGCTGGTCGGGCTGGAGGGCGACGGCGTTGTCACCGAATACGGCGGCGACGGCGTGAAAACCTATTCCGCGTTGACCAGCCGCAACGGAAAACTGGTCGGCATACTGCTTCTGGGCGATGTTTCTTCCGCGCTGCAACTGGAACGGCGGCTGGATTTCTCCGAATAGATTTCCATTGCAAAGCAACTCATAAAAAATGGCGACCCACTGCCGGGAACAATATCCCGACGGGGCGCCGTTTTTATTATGAATGGTCAGCGGTCAACGCGGGCGCCGCGGCCGGCCATCAGTTTTTCGACCTCCTCCAATGTTGCCATCGAGGTGTCTCCCGGCGTGGTCATCGCCAGCGCGCCGTGGGCGGCGCCGTAATTCACGCATTTTTCAATGTCGCAGCCCTTGAGCAGACCGTATATCAGGCCGGAGGCAAAACTGTCGCCGCCGCCGACCCGGTCGAGTATTTCCAGCCCGGGGCGGCTGACGGCTTCGGCGAAAACGCCGTTCTCCCACGCCACCGCGCCCCAGTCGTTGACCGTGGCGCTGCGGACGCCGCGCAGTGTGGTGGCGACCACCTTGAAATTCGGATAACGGCGCACCGCCTCGGCGATCATGCGTTTGAAGTTCGCCGGGTCAAGACTGGTCAGATTGGCGTCGGTTCCCTCCACTTCAAGGCCGAGACAGCGGGTGAAGTCCTCCTCGTTGCCGAGCATGACGTCCACATATTTCGCAATTTCGCAGTTTACCGCTCCGGCTTTGGCTTCGCCGCCGATGCCTTTCCACAGCGACGGCCTGAAGTTGAGATCGTAACTGGTTATCGTGCCGTATTTCTTCGCCGCCTGAAGTGCTTCGATCGTCACCTCGGCGGCGGTTTCGGACAACGCCGCGAAAATTCCGCCGGTGTGAAAATGACGGACGCCGAGTTTTCCGAAGATGTATTCCCAGTCCATATCGCCGCATTTAAGCTGTGACACCGCCGTGTTGCCGCGGTCCGAACAGCCGCGCGCGCCGCGGACGCCGAAGCCGCGCTCGGTAAAGTTGATTCCGTTGCGGACGCTGCGTCCCACGCCGTCATACGGCAGCCAGCGGACCAGCGATGTGTCCACACCGCCCTGAAGCATGAAATCCTCCACCAGCCGCCCGACCGGGTTGTCGGCCAGCTGGGTGGCGACGGCGGCGCGCATTCCGAAGCAGCGGCGCAGGCCGCGGGCCACGTTGTATTCTCCGCCGCCCTCCCACGCCGTGAAGCTGCGGGCGGTGTGAATCCTTCCTTCACCGGGGTCGAGCCGCAGCATGACTTCACCGAGCGACAGTATATCGAATCTGCAATCCTTTTCCGGGCGGTAGTTCAGCATAATATATCAATTCTCCTTTGCGATTTTTACGGCGTTGCGAATTGCTTCCGCCGGATTGTCTCCTTTGGCCAGCCAGGTTCCGCCCACCGCCGCCACTTCCGGAATGGCGAGATAGCCGGCGGCGTTTTCCGGCGACACTCCGCCGGTCGGCATAAATTTTATTCCGAGATGTCTGTACGGCTGCGCCATCGCCTTGAGCAGTTTGACGCCGCCGGCTGCCTCGGCCGGGAAAAATTTCAGGAACGGACAGCCCAGCGCGAATGCCTGCTCGATCTCGCCCGGAGTCATGATCCCCGGCGCGAACGGCAGGTCAAGTTCCGCCGCCGCCTTCACCGTCTCCGGATTGAATCCGGGCGCCACGGCGAACGCCGCCCCGGCTTCCTTTGCCTGTTTGAGACCGGTCGGATTGAGAACCGTTCCGGCTCCGATGTACAATTCCGGAAAATGTGAGGTCATCGCCCGGATAATCTCCGGCGCCGCCGCGGTACGGAAGGTTATTTCCGCCACCGCGAGACCGTTGTCCCGCAACAGTCCGCCCCATTTGATCCCTTCGTCGACGCTGTTCAAAACCAGCACCGGAACGATGCGGAATCCGCGCAGATGTTCCGCCGTCTCCATGTTTTTACGAAAAAAACTGTTCATGATAAACGATTCCCCTTATTTTTTGACTTACAATCTATACCGTTTTGACAAAAAATCAATATGCCGATTTGATTTGGTGGCAAAAAAGAAGAGTTGTGCTATATTATTAACGGTAATATTTTATATCGCAATAAGAAGGGAACAATAGAAAATGAACTGTGTCGTATTTGCCTATCACAATATCGGATGCGAAGGCGTCAAAGCGCTTTTGGCGAACGGTTACACCATCAGCGCCATCTTCACGCACAAGGACAATCCGGCGGAAAATATCTGGTTTGATTCTGTCGCCGAACTGGCCTGTTCCAAAGGCATTCCGGTGTTTGCGCCGGAGAGCGTCAACCATCCGGTATGGGTGGAACGCATCAAGGCAATGAAGCCGGACATGATTTTTTCCTTCTATTTCCGCGAAATGCTCGGCGCCGAGATCATTGAGTCGGCTCCGATGGGGGCGGTCAATCTGCATGGTTCGCTGCTGCCGAAGTATCGCGGCCGCGTTCCGCTCAACTGGGCGCTGATCAACGGCGAAAAAGAGGCCGGAGTCACCATGCATTATATGACGGTGAAGCCGGACGCCGGCGACATCGTCGGACAGGAAAAGTTCGAGATCGCCGAGTCCGATGATATTCGCGACGTATTCGGCAAAGCGGTCAAGGCCGCAGCGGTTCTGCTGGGTAAAATGCTGCCGCTGCTGAAGTCCGGCAAGGCGCCGCGCATTCAGCAGGACAAGGCGCAGGCCACCTACTTCGGCGGGCGCAAGCCGGCCGACGGCGAGATTGACTGGAAGAAGCCGGCCTCCGCCGTCCGCAATCTGGTTCGCGCCGTGACCCGTCCGTATCCCGGCGCCTTCACGTTTATGGGCGACCGCAAGGCGTTTATATGGAGCTGCGGGGTTGTTGATTCCGCAGTCTCCGCCGCTCCCGGCACCATAGTTTCAGCCGATCCGCTGGTGATTGCCTGCGGCGAGGGCGCGGTAAAAGTCACCGCCGCCCAGTGGGAAAGCGGCGTATTTGCCTCCGGTGCGCAGTTTGCGTCCGACGGGCGCATCGTGAAAAACATGGTCTTCACCGGCAATCTGCGCACCGAGCGCGAGAAGAAACGGCGTAAAAGCGTTCTTATCCTCGGTGTCAACGGATTCATCGGCAGCCATATTTCCGACCGTCTGCTGGCCAGCGGAAAATATGAAGTCTACGGCATGGATTTGCGTTCGAACTATGTGACCCATCTGCTTTCCAATCCCGACTTCCACTTTTTTGAAGGCGATGTCTCCATCAACGCCGAGTGGATTGAATATCATGTCCGCAAGTGCGACATCGTGCTGCCGCTGGTGGCGGTCGCCACGCCGATCGAATACACCAGGAATCCGCTGCGCGTGTTCCAGCTGGACTTTGAAGAGAACCTGAAGATCGTCCGTTATTGCGTGAAGCACAACAAACGCATTCTTTTCCCGTCCACCAGCGAGGTGTACGGCATGTGCACCGATGACAAGTTCGATGAGGAAAATTCCAATCTCATCACCGGACCGATCCGTATGCAGCGCTGGATCTATTCCTGCAGCAAGCAGATGATGGACCGGGTGATCTGGGCCTACGGCGCCAAAGCCGGACTCAAGTTCACGCTGTTCCGTCCGTTCAACTGGATCGGGCCGCGGCTGGACAGTCTGATGAGCGCCCGAATCGGCAGCTCGCGGGCGATTACGCAGATGATTCTGAATCTGGTTCAGGGGTCGCCGATCCAGCTGATCGACGGCGGCGAACAGAAGCGCTGCTTTGTGGATGTTTCCGAAGCGGTCGAGGCGCTTTATCGCGTCATCGAGAACGAGAACGGCTGCTGCGACGGCAAGATCATCAATATCGGCAATCCGGACAACGAAGCCTCGGTCAAACGCATGGCTGAGATTCTGGTGGAGAAGTTCGAACAGCATCCGCTGCGCGGCAAATTCCCGCCGTTTGCCGGGTATCTGGTGGTTGAGTCCGGCGCGTTTTACGGCAAGGGCTATCAGGATGTGCAGCACCGCAAGCCGAGCATTGAGAACGCCCGCAAAATATTGAAGTGGGAGCCGAAAATGACGCTTGAGGAGTCCACCGTCACCACGCTTGATTTCTTCCTGAAGCAGGCGATCGAGTCCGGTGAATTCGGCACGGAAAATGAGTAATGGACTGCTGAAGAAAGACACAACATTTACCGGAAGCTACCGGCGGATTGCCGAGGCTACCGCGGGGTATCAGGAGTGGCGGTATATTGTGCTGCTGCTCATGGTGCTGGCGGTGATGTTCCTCGGCAATCTGGTGTTTCTGGACCTGACCGGCGGCGACGAAACGCGGGTGTCCGGAATATCGCGGATGATGTATGAGAGCGGCGATTTTTTCATGCCGCGGCTGAACGGGGTGGATTTTCTTGAATATCCGCCGCTGTTCTATCATCTTCAATGTGTGTCTTTTCATTATCTTGGGTTCAGTGCGCTGGCGGCGAAACTGCCGTCGGCGCTGGCGGCGGCGTTGGGGGCGTGTCTGGTTTATTTTCTGGTGCGCTCGATGAAATATTCGCCGCTGACCGGATTTCTGTCCGGGTTGATTCTGGGATCGAGCGCACAGTATTTCGGCAACGCGGTGACGGCGATGGTCGATTCGCTGCTGGCGATGTTTTGCGTCATGGCGTGGTGCGGGTTTTACTCGTGGGGGGTGAAGGAACAGAAGTCCCGCCGGGTGCTGTCGTTCGTGGTGCTGGTGATCGGCTTGAGCGGCGGAATAATGACGAAGAATCTGGCCGGATTGATGTATCCGCTGTCCGGCATCGGCGTTTTCATGGTTGCGGACGATCTTATTCAGCGTCGCTTCAAACCGGAGCGTTTTGTGATGCTGTTCGGCGCGGTGCTGCTGGCGCTGGTGATTCCGGCGGTGTACGCATGGATGCTGTATGACGAATATGGCGTTGACGCAGTGAAAACGATGTTTGTTTACAATAACTTCGGAAGATTCGGCGGAGGTCATCCGGATCATTCGGAACCGTTCTACTATTATTTTCTGAAACTCCCCGGACTGTTCCAGCCGTGGCTGGCGTTTCTGTTGGTGGCGTTGGTGTTTCATTTCCGCCGGGTGATGAAAAAGCATTCGGTCAATTCCTTGTACAGTCTGGCGATATTGCTGGTTCCGCTGCTGCTGCTCACGATTGCGAGCGCGAAACGGCAGGTTTATCTGCTTCCGCTGGCGGCACCGGCCGCGATACTGGTGGGGACGATGTTCGGGATGTTTGTTGAGGGCAATATCGTAAAGTTTTCCGAGCGGGTGGATGATCTCATCATAAAAATCAGTTTTTATGCGATATTCACGCTGGGAATCATAACGCCGGTGGTTTTTATCGCTGTCGGGATTTATCTCGGAATGGAAGGCGCCGGCCGCTACTGGGCGGCGGCGGTGTCGATACTTCTGATGCTGGGCGTGTGGCGGCTGGCGAAGCCTCGCCGCGAGGAGCGGCTTCTGGTGTATCTGGCGTTGATTTTTGCACTGATTTATCCAAATGTGGCCGGTATTGCGCTGGCGTACAAGGCGGACGGGGAGTCGTTTCGGCCGATGTTCGAGTATGCCGCTGATTCCGGAGACAAGGTGGTGCTGCTTTCTCCGCGCGAGAGCGTGTCCGGCGCGGCCTGCTTCTATCTTGGACGGGAGACCGAAGTTGTGAATTCGTTCGATGCGGTGCGGATCGGCGAGGCGGTGATCAGCTGCCGGGTTCGGCCGGACGACGAACGGTTTGAAGTCAGGGATTTCTGTGAAAAATATTATGTGGGAATAAGGAAATGAAGAAAATCGGCCTGCGCATTGATGTGGATACGTTCCGCGGCACCGGACACGGTGTGCCGGCGCTGAATGCGATACTTGGAAAATACGGCGTCAAGGGGACTTATTATTTTTCCGTCGGCCCGGACAATATGGGACGTCATCTGTGGCGGCTGCTGCGGCCGAGTTTCCTCTGGAAAATGCTGCGCACCAATGCCGGCGGGCTGTATGGATATGACATCGTGCTGATGGGGACGATGTGGCCGGGCCCGGGCATCGGCAAACATCTCGGCGCTGTAATGAAGAAGACGGCGGAACTGGGGCATGAAGTAGGTCTTCACGCCTACGATCACTATTCTGCGCAGGCGAAGATCAGTTTCTGGAAGCCGGACCGGGTGGCCATGGAGCTGGAAAAAGGATACCGGACGTTGAGCCGGATCGTCGGATTCGAGCCGGCGACCAGCGCGGTTCCCGGCTGGCGCTGCACCGACACGGTGCTGAAGGAAAAGGACAAATATAATTTTTCATATAATTCCGACTGCCGTGGAACTTGTCCGTTCTATCCGGTGGTTGACGGGGTAAAGCTCCGGCAGCTCCAGATTCCGGTGACTTTGCCGACCTATGACGAGGCGCTCGGGCGCGACGGTGTGACCGATGAGAATTATAATGACCGCATGTTCGCCCTGCTCAGTGAAGAGCGGCCGAACGTTCTGACGATCCACGCTGAAGCCGAGGGCGGTAAATGCGCCGCGATGTTTGACGCTTTTCTGCGCCGTTGCATTGATAACGGCTGGGAGATTGTGCCGCTGCGGGCGATCGCGCTGGAATTCGGTCCCGGCGCGCCGGAGGGCAGGGTGGTTCCCAAGCCGTTCCCGGGGCGCGAAGGCTGGCTGGCCTGTCAGGAGTGAGGCGCAGCATGGGAGGGCGCGGGAAAATCGCGGTGGTGGCGTTGTCCGGCGGCGTTGACTCAAGCGCGGCGGCGGCATTGCTGGTGGATTCCGGCTATGAGGTCATCGGCGCAACGCTGCGGATGCGGCATCCCGATCCGGAGTTTTCCGAGCGGCAGACCTGTGGCGTAAAGGCAGATTTTGACGCGATCGAACAGGTGGTTTCCACGCTGAAAATACAACATTTTTATTTGGACCGTTATCCGGAATTTGAGAAGTCGGTGCTGCGTCCGGCCTGGAATGAATATGCCGCCGGACGCACGCCGAATCCATGTTGCCTCTGCAATCCGCGGGTAAAATTCGGAGAATTGATAAAATTTGCCGCAGAGCAGGGGGCGTCGATGCTGGCCACCGGGCATTACGCAAGGCTGGTGAACGGACGGCTGCTGCGCGGTTGCGACCGCGGCAAGGATCAGAGTTATTTCCTTTACGGACTTACGCCGGAACAGCTGAGATTTCTGCGTTTTCCGGTCGGTGAAATGGATAAGAGCGAAGTGAAAAAATATGCCGCGTCGCTGGGGCTTAAGCTCGCCGCCGGAAAGCGTGAGAGTCAGGACGCCTGCTTTTCTTCCGATGGCGAATGTTTTGCCGAAACGCTTCGGCGGCTGTTCGGCACGGAATCCGCCGGCGGTGATTTTATTTATGACGGGAAAACGGTCGGCCATCACAACGGCATTCACCGTTTCACAATCGGTCAGCGGAAAAAGCTCAATGTGGCGCTTGGAGTTCCGGCGTATGTCGCTAAGATCGACGGCTCAACCGGACAGGTTGAACTGGTGACCGACGAAGCGTTGCTTGGCCGTACGGCTTTTGAAGTCGGAGACCTTAATTTGCAGGGTGAACTTCCGGAACGCTGCATGATTCAAATCCGCTATCGCACTCCGGCGGCGCCGGGAACGGTGGAACGGTTGTCCGCATCCCGTGTGGCGGTTCGGCTGGACGAGCCGCTGCGCGCGGTGTCGCCGGGGCAGGCGGCAGTGTTTTATGACGGCGAAATGCTGGTCGGCGGCGGGATAATACAATGAAAACGCTGCTGCTTAAGCTGATTGTGGTCGGGAAGATGAAAGACCGGGCGCTGGCGGATAAGTGCTCCGAATATCTTAAACGGCTGAATTCCTACGCCAAGGTGGAGATGGTGGAGTTGAAGGACTCCACGCCGGAAGACGAGGCAGTGCGGATCCGAAAAAATTTTGACGCTTCGCGTGAACTGGTGCTGGCAATGGGTGAGGAGGGACGCGAGTCATCTTCCGCCGGATTCGCCGCCATGCTCGGCGCGGCCGACCGCCGGATAACGCTGATAATCGGCGGACCGTACGGATTGTCGCCGGAGATCAAGCGCGAGGCGACAATGCTGTTTTCGCTGTCAAAAATGACGTTCACTCACGAGTTCGCCCGTCTTATTCTGCTTGAACAGCTGTATCGCGCCGGAACCATTCTCAACGGCAGCGGATACCATCATTGACGGCTCGCGGCGGTCTTGATTTCGATGATTGCTCCGGTTCCGGCGGCCAGCGGCAGCTCGAAACCGTTCTCGCTCAACTCACGTCCGGAAGCGGGGAATGATGCTCCGGTCTCCAGATTGCCGACGATATAATCGCCATCCGGATTCAATCCCTGCGGGCGGACGCGAAACTTTTCCTCTTTGCTGTCCGGATTGCGCACCGCCGTCACCACGCCGCCGGAGCCGTCGGCGGCGGAGAACTGTGAAACCGTCCAGCTGTCGGCGGCGAAGCGTTCGCCGCTCAACAAGTGGTAGTCGCCGTTCACCAGATAGGGTTTCGCCGCGTTCCAGTCGCTGACATATTTATGTTCGGCGCTCCACTCCGTCGGCCAGGCAGCGGTCATTGCCAGCGTGGTGAACGGCGCAAGGTCGATGACGGTTTTGTAGTTGTCCGGTTTGCCGCCGGTGCAGTCGTGCTGGTAGATGTTTTTATAGTAGATGAACCATTCTCGAAGCATGTGATGGCAGCGCTGTTTGTCGATAAAAGAGTAATACCCGACGTCGCTGTAATGGAGCGGAACGGCGCCGTTCCGCAGGGTTTCGAGATCGTTCCGGCGGCCGCCGGACGCGCAGTTGTCGATCCATTTTATCCCGGCGTTTTCACGGAGAAACTTCCAGAACTCAAACATGTTGCGGATGTGGAGGTTTTCGGTTATTCCCTCCCGGTTCTCCCCTTGGGCGGCATCGAGTTCATGCCAGAAGTTGGCGGGCGACGGGCCGTTGGAGTCCTGCCGGTAAACCGTTGCGCCATTGTCGCGCAGCGAGGCGGCGACGGTGCGTTCAAGATAGTCGAGAACGTCGGCGCGGGACAGGTCGTAGCGATTTACGCCGTCCACGGGTGACGGCGCCAGCATCGACCTGACCTTGTCGTATTGCGGCGACCGCGTATGGACACGCTCCGGCTCATACCAAAGCACCAGTTCGGTGCCGTCCTTTGCCAATTCGTCGGCCAGCGGACGCAGTTTTTGCGGAAAACGCGTCGGGTCGGCCGTCCAGTCTCCGACAATGTACCAGACATCTTCCAGCGCCATGCCGGAGGCTTTGTCTTGGGCGGTGGTATACCAGCCGGCGTCGATCCACCAGGCGTCGAATTTGAAGCCGGCCTCGCGGCCGCGGCGCAGACATTCCAGCAGCGACTGTGCTGTTTCGTTGACATACAGCGGTCCGTTTCCACCGCCGTCGCCGGCCAGCCGCGGGCGCAGCGGCGAACCGTCCGTCTCTTTGGGAAGAATGTATCTGCGGAACCAGTCGCGCCATATTTTCACGCCGGAAGGTTCGTCGCCGGCGCGCAGGACAGTGATCCGCGGCGTGCGGAACGACTCGCCAGGCTTTAGAAAACACCGCACGCCGCGCTGTCCGGCGGCAAATCGGACGGCGGTGCCGTCAAATGAAAAATCGGCGGTCCAGCTGCCGGTCCAGCCCACGGCGACGGTCAGGCAGTTTTGGTTGCCGGCAAGCCGAAAATAAGGAAATGCGCGCCAGGTGGAGTAGCCGCCGGAGTCTTCAAAATGAAAAATCCGGCCGGCCGGCAGCGTCTCTCTGACAAACGAATAGTTGACCGCCGGGTCGTCATGTTCACCGGTGGCATGCCATAACAGCGGCGGCGCGTCGAAGTCGAATCTTATGTCGGCGGCCATAACGTTTGTCAGCACCGGTGAATTGTGCTGCGTCGGGTTGCCGATGGTGTACAGCCACTCTTCAACCGGAAAATCGCGGTATGCGGTGCGTTCAAAAACGATTTCCACCCCGGAGTCGGGGTCGGCCCCGCGCACGGTCTCCGTTGTCACTGCTCCGGTGGATTTTGCAATGAATTTTTGCGGCGTCCAGGTGTCCGGAATGCCGGAAACGCCGACGCCGTCAAGTTCAAACGAGATCGGCAGAACTATTCCGGCTGCGGGCAATCCGCAACACAGCGCCGCAGTTGCGGCGGCCCACCGCCGTAAAGTACGGACATTCATCCTGTTCTCACTTCCTTTCCAGATTGCCGGTGTTTTGCTCAGTCAACAAACAGATCGCGACTGGCGAACACCGGCTCGCTGGTAAGGTTTATTCCGAGCTTGCGCAACCCGGCCTCGTCGCCCGGAGTCGGCAGATGCGAGAGATGCATTTCGCAGTTGTTCAGTTTGCCCAACTGCTTGACCGCCAGTTTCGCCGCCGGGTTGTACGCCATGCTGATGCTCAAGGCAATCAGCATTTCACCGAGGTCGAGACTCCAGCGGCGCAACTTCAGCACGTCCCGTTTTACCGCGCCGACCGAGTCGATTATCTCCGGCGCAATCAGCATGAGTTCGTCCGGCAGTTTTGCCATTACTTTTATGGCGTTCAAAATGCAGCTGCTTCCGGCATGCATGAGCGGAGAATTTTTTCCGGTTACGATCCGTCCGTCCGGCAGTTCGAGCGCGGCGGCGCAGAAAAAGTCGTCATTGCCCTTTCCGGGCGTCTCCCGGGCGCTTTTCGCGGCGGCGAGCGCCGGAGCCACCACGTTTCTGGCCGAAGCATCCACGCCGAGTTTTTCCATCAATACCTGAATGCGTTCGACGGTTTTCAGCTCGGTCATTCCCATGGCGTATTCACAGCGGTAGCGGAAATAGCGGCGGACAATCTCCTGAGTGGCGGCTTCGCGCACGGCGGCATCGTCGATAATTGCGAATCCGGCGCGGTTTACCCCCATGTCGGTCGGCGACTTGTACAGCTGTTGCGGATTCATGATCCGCGAGCATATTTTGCGTACCACCGGAAAAATGTCGATGTCGCGGTTGTAATTTACCGCCACGGTGTTGTAGCTTGACAGATGGAATGGATCGACCATGTTGACATCCTCGATGTCGGCGGTGGCGGCCTCGTAGGCGACGTTCACCGGATGGTCCAGCGGCAGATTCCAGATTGGAAAAGTTTCAAACTTGGCGTATCCGGCGGCCACGCCGCGCTTGTAGTCGTGATACACCTGCGAGAGGCAGGTGGCCATCTTTCCGCTGCTCGGTCCGGGACCGGTGACCACCACGATCGGTTTTTCGGTTTTGATATAATCATTGGCGCCGTAGCCCTGATCGCTGATGATGGTTTCCACGTCGGCCGGATAGCCCTGAATCGCCCGGTGGGTGTAGACCGGGATGTTGCGGCGGCGCAGTTTGTTCATAAACGCGCGGGCGGTGGGCTGATTTTCGTAACGGGTGATGACAACCGCGGTGACGTTCAGTCCGCAGTTATGGAGATCGTCGATGATGCGCAGGGTGTCGGAGTCGTAGGATATGCCGAAGTCTGCTCTGATTTTTTTGCGTTCGATGTCTCCGGCGTAGATGCAGATCACGATGTCGAGTTTGTCCTGAAGCCGCTGCAGCAGTTTGATCTTGACGTTGGGATCGAATCCGGGTAAAACCCGCGCCGCGTGCATGTCGTAAGTCAGCTTTCCGCCGAATTCAAGGTAAAGTTTGTTGTCGAACTGTTTGGCGCGTTCGAGAATTGCCGCCGACTGTTCACGCAGATATTTTTCGCTGTCGAATCCGATCCTTTTCATTATTCAGTCCAAACCGTTGTTGCTTATCTTTTGAATGCCTTTTCGGCGCTTTTCACTGTGTTTTGCATGAGCACCGCGATGGTCATGGGGCCGACGCCGCCGGGAACCGGCGTAATGGCGGCGCATTTCGGTGATACCGCATCGAAATCCACGTCGCCGACCAGTCGGAATCCGGATTTTTTCGTGGCGTCGGGAATCCGGTTTATGCCGACGTCGATTATCGTCACCCCCGTTTTGACCATGTCGGCGGTTATGAAACGCGGTTTGCCGATCGCGGCCACGAGAATGTCGGCCTGACGGGTGATTTCCGGCAGGTTGGCGGTGGCGGAATGCACGCAGGTGACGGTGGCATTTGCCCCTTTCTCCTTTTGCACCAGCATGGCCATCAGCGGTTTGCCGACGATGTTCGAGCGCCCGACGATGACGGCGTGTTTGCCGGAGGGATCAATATTGCAGGCGTCCAATAGCAGCATGACGCCGTACGGCGTACAGGGGAAAAAACCGTCGCGCCGGCCGAGCAGCATTTTTCCGACGTTTACGGGGTGGAAGCAGTCAACGTCTTTTTCCGGCACGATCGCGGCCACCACTTTTTCCTCATCGATTTGCGGCGGCGGCGGCGACTGCACCAGAATGCCGTGAATATTCGGATCGTTGTTGAGCCGGTCGATCAATCTAAGCAGTTCGGCCATTGAGGCGTTCTTATCCAATACATATTTTTCGGAGTGAATGCCGAGTTCGCGGCATTTCCGGTCCTTGCTGTTGACGTAGACCTGGGAAGCGGGGTCGTCTCCAACCAGAATCACCGCGAGCCCGGGAACCCGGCCATATTCGTTGCGCATGCGTTCAACGCTGGCGGCGCTGGCGGCGTTGATATCGGCGCTGACTTTGAGTCCATCGATGATTACAGTCATTTCGTTACCTCGCTTTCAGTTTGTCTAATATAGCACAAAAGCGCCGGTTTTCAACTCGGAAGACCGGAAACGGCGCTGTGGTTTCTGCCGTTGTTTATTGAAATACGGTAATGATCACCGGCGGACTCGCCAGTTTTACCTGCGACTGGTTCAATTCGGCGATGACGGCGTATTTTGCTGTCGGTGATTCCGGCGGCAGCCCGGAGACAAACACAAGTTCGGCCCTCAGGAGGACACTGTTTCCCGGCATCAGCGTAAGCGGATAATAGACCGGGTCTTTGATTACCGGCGTCTGCACCGTCCAGTCCGACGGCTTGGCGTCCGGCGGCACATTGCCGTTTTCATCACATTTTATGTAATGAAAGATCACATTGTCGGCGTCGCGCACAAACCATTTCGGCAGGTCGATATTGCCATCGCCCACATTGCGGACCGACACGGTTATCATCGCCGGCATTCCCGAGAGAAAGTCGCATTGCCCCACCTGCGTTACCGCCAGCATGCTGTTTTCCGGACGAGGCGCCGTCGGGATTGCGGGGGCGGTTCCGGATTCCGTCGCAACTTTGCCGGCCGGATCGCCGCAGCCGGCGAGCAGCAGGACGGCTGCGATAAAAAGCGGGAAAATTTTATTCATCTTCGGCAACTCCATGTTTTGAAGTAAAATAGCACTTCCGGCACGCTTATGCAAACTAAAAACGAAAAAAACCGGCTTCAGCTATTGACTTTACTGCGAAACAAAGGTAAAATATAGAAGGAATCAAAGCAAACCATAATAGATAAGTAAATAAGTAAACAGGGAGTGGATGATGAAAAGATTTACGTTGGTGGAACTGCTGGTCGTGATCGCGATCATCGGCATTCTGGCCGGCATTCTATTGCCGACCGTCGGCGCGGCACGGCAGAGAGCGCAGGCCACCCAGTGCATCAGCAATATGGGATCGGTGACGAAGGCGCTGATGAGCTATTCCCAGCAACCGAAGAACAAGAACCGTCTCCCGGTTGATTACGCCGATTATGCCAATAAGAACCAAGCCAGCACCGATGACACCAAGCGGACGTGGATGGAGGAGTTGACGGCGTCCGGAGAAATGCCGCAGGGCGAGTCGGTGTCCGAACTCAAAGACTCACAGCTGACGCTGAGCAAGGCGTTCTACTGCCCATCCGATTCCTGCGGTGAGGAGTATAACCGCTCCAGCTATGCGATCAACTATTATCTGGCGCAGCCGGTGAAATCCGGATCGAGCGTCTATTCCGAGCGTACCTCCGCCAAAGTCAATCTTTCCACTTTCAAATCGCCGTCCAATCTGGCCATCCTGTTTGAAAGTCCGAAAGTGCTGGACGAGGTCATGAAGCAGAGCAACAACAGCAATCCGGTGGCGGTGACGCTGACGGATCTTTATACGAGGTCGGAAGCCTCCGATCCGGGCAATGTTTCGCCGCTGGCGTTCATGTGCCGTCATCCGGGAAGCACCACCAATATCGGGTATATGGACGGCCATGTCAGCCCGATGTCGCGCGACGAGTTGATCGTTTTTGTCACCGAAGGGTTGAATAAAACGACGACGGAAAGCAAGCATGCGCAGATTTTGGCCAACTTCTACGGCACCCAGTACGATAACAACTCTGATATATATAACGCGAACAACATGTACAAATCTTTCAATGATTGATGTGCGTTCCGGGTTCCGAACTACCGGGACCGGTCAAAGAAAAAGGCTTTCGGGAATTTTCCCGAAAGCCTTTTTTATGGGGTTGTTTTGGTGTTGCCATCGTGAATATCCGGCAGCGTGCATTTGTCGGACGTTCCGCTTGTTTGCCTCTATGCCTGTTTGTCCCCGCCATTGTCATCGGGGGTTTCCGCCGCTTTTTCCGCAGCGGCGGCTTTAGCCTTCTTCTTGGCGTTAAGACTGAAAAAAACGATGACCAGCGCCACCAGCGCCGCCGCCAGACAGCATTTCTGCCATTCGAGGATCAGCAGCTGCCATAACACGCTGTACCACGGTGCCGATCCGATAATTTTTGCTCCGCCGGCCTCCTGTGCGAACATTGCGAACTGGCCGAACGCTCCGGCGGCGATCAAAAGCTTTTTCATCAAATACCTCCGATATGGTTGTGGTTCATTGCAATTATGCTTCCGGTCCGGCAAATACCGTGACCGGAGGAGTTGTGGAAAAATATTTTTTCAGCACCGCGTTTACGTCGGAGCAACGAAGCGCGCGATATTTTGCGATCTGCTCTTCGGCGGTCAGCAGCGGTTGATTGTAATAGCGGTCGAGCACCGTGTTGCGGACACGGGTGTCGGCGGCGGCGTTTTCCTCGGCGCACTCGGTAATGGCGGAAGACCTCGCCGCCTCGAATTCCGCGTTGCTCAGCCCGTCGGTTCCCAGTCTACGGCTTTCGGCCAACAGCAGTTTCAGCGCTTCGCCGCGGCGGGCCGGCGAGGTCATGGCGTACAGAATAAAGCAGCCGTCATAAAAGTTGCGATAGGACAATGCGCCGGTCGAATAAGCCAGCGAATTGTATTCGCGCACGGTTTTGAACAGATGAGAGCCGAGGCCGTTCTCCGCCTGCTGCAGCAGATCGAAGACAATGCGGTCTTCTGAAAAGTTGCTGCAGCAGGGCAGGGCGCATGCCGCGGCCGACTGACTGCGCGGCAGAATTATATCCGAATGGCGCAGGGTGGCGGTGAAGTGCGGCGGCGGCGGATCGGCAATCCCTTTGTCGTTCCACTTCGCACCGGACGCCAAGGCGTTGAAAAACTTTTTCGCCGCGATTTCGTCAAAGCGTCCGCCGAGGCCGATTGTCACGCGGCGCGGATCGAACAGCGAAGCGTAAAAATCCGTCATTTCCTGTACGGTGATTTTTTCGAGATTTTCCGGTGCGCCGAGGCGCGGAAAGCCGCCCGGATGCGTGTCGCCGTAAAGCAGACGCCGACATTCGTCGAGTGCCCGCTGCATTGGGTCGAGAGCTTTGCTGCTGACATATTCGATCAGGTTTTGCCGTTCGCGGTTGAAAATGCGCTTGGTCAGGCGCGGACGCAGCAGAATTGACTCCGCCGCGAAAAACATTTTATCCTGAAATTCGCTCGGACAGCTGAACAGACACATCACGCTGGCAAACCCGCAGTGAAAACTGCTTTCAATCGCATAAAGGTCTAAAAACTCTGAAAGTTCGTCCTCGTCCCTGAAGTCGGCGGTCGAGCAGGCGAACAGTTCGGTCAGGAGGCGGGATATTCCGGTGTTGCTCCGCGTTTCAAACCCGGCGCCGCCCGGCAGCAGAATGGCCAGTTCGGTCAGCGGCACCCGCGGCGATGGTGCGGTGACGGCGCGCAGTTTTCCGGTGTCGCATACCTGCGGCGCGGCGGACTCATTGCCGGATTTGCGCGTTGTCCGTTTCATTGCGCGGCCGCTCAGGAGATCGACCGCGCATAAACATTCGCGGCGCAGGAATTCAGCCGCCGCCGAATTGACATCGTCCAGCGTTACTTCCTGATAACTTCGCAGCAGCGTGTCCGGCGACAGCGGCATGGAGTATTTTGAAATCGCGGCTGATATCTGCATGGCGATATCTTCCGGCGAACGCATTTCGCGCAGTGTCATTGCGGTTTGCTGGTTTTTCTCGCGTTCCAGTTCGGCGGCGGTGACGCCGTTCCGGCATACGTCGTCGATGGTATTCAGCATCGCCTCGCGCATGGCGCCGTATTTTTTCGGAGTGGCGGCGGCGGAGAAGTACATCGCGCCGTCGCCAGGCATCGGATAGATTGCCCCGCCGACGTCCAGCGCCAGTTCACGTTCGCGGTGAAGTTCTCGAACCAGTCTTGAACTTGCGCTTTCCGCAACGATTCCGGAAAGCATTTCCAGCGCCGGAGTGATCCGGTCGCCGGCGCCGGGGATGCGGAAACCGACCGCCAGTCGAGACACCGGGTCGTTAAAATAACCGATCGAGGTGCGGAAGTTGCGCGCCTCCGGCTCGGTCGGCAAGACCAGCGGTTTCAGCGATCCGCGTTCCCAGTTTGCGAGTTTCGGCGCCAGTGCTTCGTATATTCCGCCAGCGGTTATCGGCCCGACGACGATGAAAAAACACAGATGCGGCCGGTAGCGGCGGTTGAAGTAGTCCATCATCATTTCGCGGGTAACCGTCTGTATCTTATCCAGATACCCGATGATCGGATAACGGGCTGGATGGTTCTGAAAAACGGTGGAAAAGAAATTCTCAAACAGCACGTTTTCCGGGCGGTCCTGACGCATGGCGCGCTCGTGACAGATCACCTCTTTTTCCGATGCGAATTTCTCTTCCGGGAAAGTCGGGTTGATCGCCATGTCGGCCAGAATGTCCAGTCCGCGCCGGCAGTGCGCCGCGGGGAGTGTCATATGATAGACGGTCTGATAATATCCGGTGAAGGCGTTGTTGTCGCCTCCGAGGTCGCTGACAACGTCGCTGACGGCGGTTCCGGGGTAATTCATGGTTCCCTGAAACAGCATGTGCTCAAGAAAATGGGACAAGCCGCAGCCGGTGTATTCCTCTTCGCAGACGCTTCCGGTGGCGACCGCCAGCTGAAGCGCCACGGTGGGTCCGTCGAGCGGCAGCACTGCGAGTCTGGCGCCGTTGGGAAAATTCAGCGTTTCAAGATTGTACTGGAATTCAGTCAATTTTCGGGATCTCCGCCGTCGTGATTGGAACCGGCCGTTCTTGCGGGAGGGTGAGGGGGATGTCGAGGTCAAAATCCTCGCGCCGGTCATTTTCTCCGGCGGACAGCATTCCGGCTCCGATCAGGCTGTAAACGATGTTGCCGAAGTCGGACGGTTTGTGAACGCCCCAAGCGTTGAACACATCGGCGTCGAACACGCCGAATTCGCTTCTGGCGAATCGGGCGATGCCGGAGAGCAGTTCGGTCGCGGTGAGATGGCGCGGCTTTTTCAGCCGCGCCGCCGTCACCTCCACCGCCCTGACCACAAAGTCACAGGCGCCGGGGCTGTACCGGCTTTCAATGGCCGCGAAACGGGCGAGTTTGTCGGCGTCGCTGTTATTCATGGACTGCCTATTTGAAATGTTCGCAAATGCGGTCGGCCAGTGCTTCCGGTGTGAACCCGAATTTCTCGGTGAGCACTCCGGCCGGAGCCGATACGCCGAAGTGGTCGATCCCGATGCAGAGGTCGTTTAGATTCACGAATTTGCGCCACGATGAAGTTGATCCGGCCTCAATCGTCACCCGTTTTTTGCCGTTCGGCAGAATAGCGGAGCGATAAGCCTCCGGCTGCTCCAGAAACAGCTCCTGTGACGGCATTGAAACCACGCGGACTTTTTTGCCGGTTTCGCGCAAAAGCGCCGCGGTTTTCAGCGCCGCTGAAACTTCGCTGCCGGAGGCGATTATGATATATTCAAAACCATCCTCATCGCTGACGAGGTATGCGCCTTTTGCCACCGCGCCGGCGGCCGCTGCGCCGTCCGGGAGCGGGTCAAGCCCCTGCCGGGTGAGCAGCAGTGCGGTCGGTGTCTTGCGTCGCAGCGCCACAGCCCACGCCTGAGCGGTTTCGGCGGCGTCCGCCGGCCGGATGACCGTCATTCCCGGAATAGTGCGCAGCATTTCAGCGTGTTCGACCGGCTGATGGGTGGCGCCGTCTTCGCCGACATGGAAAGAGTCGTGGGTGAAAACATAAATTTCGTGCAGCTGCATCAGCGCCGCCAGCCGGATGGCCGGTTTCATATAGTCGCAGAAAACAAAGAATGTCGAGGTATATGGGATGGCGGTTCCGGAGAGAGCCATGCCGTTGGCGGCCAGTCCCATGGCCAGTTCGCGGATTCCAAAGTGGATGTTGCGTCCGGCGTAGTTGCCGGACGCGAAGTCGTCGGCTTTTTTCAGGATAGTTCCGGTGGAGCTTCCGACATCGGCGGCGCCGCCGAAGATCGACGGCAGCAGTTCGGCGGCGCGTTGCAGCACGGCGCTTCCTGCCACCCGGGTCGCCACCTTTTGGCCGACCGGAGCGGCTTTGAGCAGTTCCTCTTCCAGATTTTCCGGCATTTTCGGATTGATGAATGATTCGATTTTTTCGGCCAGTCCCGGAGTTGAATCAAGCAGTGCGCGGTAGTCGGCGTCCCATTTTGCCGCGTCGCGTTCAAGTTCGGCGCACCGTTTCGCGCAGAAATCGGAGACTTCCGGGGGCACGAAAAACGATTCCGGACTGATGCCCAGATTGCGTTTCAGCGCCGCGACTTCATCTTCGCCGAGCGGAGCGCCGTGACAGGACGATTTTCCCGCCGCGTTCGGCGCGCCGAAGCCGATGGTGGTTTTTCCGACAATCAGCGTCGGCCGTCCGTCCGATTTTACCGCCTGAGCGAGTGCGTCGTCGCACTTGTCGGCGTTGTTGGCGTCGTCAACCTTGATTACCCGCCAGTTGCAGGCGTTGAACCGGCGCTCGACGTCTTCACTGAATGCGAGTTTTGCGGAACCTTCGATGGTTATGTCATTCTGGTCATAAAAGCAGATCAGATTGTCCAGCGCGAGGTGTCCGGCGAGGCTGGCGGCTTCATAGGTGCCGCCCTCCATCAGGCAGCCGTCGCCGCAGATCACGAAGAAGCGGTTGTTGAACAGCGGCGATTTGTCCAGTCCGGCCGACGCGTTGAAATGTTTTCTGGCCATGGCCATGCCGACCGCGGAGGCGAAGCCGCTGCCGAGCGGTCCGGTGGTGATCTCCACTCCCGGCGTCTGCCGGTATTCCGGGTGTCCGGGGGTTTTGCTTCCCCACTGGCGGAAGTTTTTCAGGTCGTCGATGGTGACGCCGTAATTGAACAGATGGAGCAGGGCGTACTGGAGCATGGAGCCGTGTCCGGCGGAAAGAATAAAATAGTCGCGTCCGAACCATTCCGGGTTGGCCGGATTGTGGCGCAGGTATTTATAAAAAAGTGTGAAAGCGAAGTCGGCCACGCCGAGCGGCAGACCGGGATGTCCTGATTTTGCTTTCTGAATCGCGTCGGCGGCGAGCGCGCGGATGGTATTGGCCGCCTGGCGGCTCAGCTGGTGTGCGTCCATTTCAAACAAACCTTTCTCGTTTTTCTGCTTTGCGATTTGAAAAAACCGCATTTTAGGCTCTAATATAGTCAATGCATTAATTTAATCCGGCTAAGTGAAAAAACAAGTCTTTATTATAAAATGAGCGAACGATTCATCACCTCAACCTTGAATAAGCGCGACTGCGAGAAGGAACAGAAGCTCCGTCCGCAGAAATTCGCCGATTTTCCGGGTCAGCATAAAGTCAAGGAGCGGCTTGAGCTTTATGTGAAGGCGGCCAACGGCCGCGGCGAGGCGATGGATCATATTCTGCTTTCCGGCCCGCCCGGACTGGGAAAGACCACGCTGGCCTATATTGTGGCCAACGAAAAGCACGCGGCGATTAAAAGCTCTTCCGGGCCGGTAATTGAAAAACCCGGCGATCTGGCCGGATTGCTGACCTCGCTGCAGGATGGCGACATATTGTTTATTGATGAGATTCACCGGTTGAACACCGCGGTTGAGGAATATCTTTATTCGGCGATGGAGGATTTTTTCATTGACATCATGCTGGAGCAGGGGCCGGGAGCGCGGTCGGTGCGGTTGAACGTGCCGAAATTCACGCTGATCGGAGCGACCACCCGGCAGGGGATGCTGTCGAGTCCGCTGCGTTCGCGCTTCGGCCTGTCGTGCCGGCTGGACTATTACGACCGGGACAGTCTGCGCACGATCATCATGCGTTCGGCGGGGATACTCGGCGCCGAGCTGACCGAGGAGGGCGCGACTGAGATCGCCGGCCGCTGTCGCGGCACTCCGCGTATCGCCAACAAGCTGCTGGCGTGGGCGCGCGACTTTGCACAGGTGAGGTCGGACGGCGTCATAACCGGACAAGTGGCGTCCGACGCGCTGGCGATGCTCAATATTGACAGCAACGGGCTGGACGAGATGGACAACCGGATATTGGAAACGATCATCTGTAATTTTCACGGCGGTCCGGTCGGAATTAAAAACATTGCGGTGTCGGTCGGTGAGGAGGAGGGGACGATCGAGGAGGTCTACGAGCCGTTCCTGATTCAGGAGGGCTACATCATCCGGACGCCGCGCGGCCGTCAGGCCGCAAAGCGGGCGTGGGAAAAACTTGAGCTTACCCCGCCGGAGACCACACTTGTCCGGCCGTCGCCGGACGATCTGTTCATCTGACGCGGCGGCGGCCGAACGCGGTTTCCTATTTGTTTTCTTTGCGCTGTTCTATTCCGAACACTGCGGAATTGCGTGAAAAGTCCACATCTTCCAGTGTCAGATGAACCATGTCTCCCGGCTTGTAATTTTCATGACCGGCATAGTGGACGATTCTTTCGCCGCCGCGCCGCCGTTCAACTCCGCCGCTGATCGGGATGAAGCCATAAATTCCAAGCTCGGTTATCTCGGCCAGCAGTCCGGCCGCAGTGACTTTGCGGACGACGCCGGTATAGGAACGCCCCTGCCGTTTGCCGAGCAGCGACTCCAGATAACGGAGCTTGAGCCGGTCGTTGGCGTCGAAGAAGGCGCGGTCATTGTTCTCCTCCTGCTCCGAACAGCGTTCGGCGAGGCGCGCCAGATCGTCCTGACTTTTCCATTTCTGATTCAGATCCATGCTCCACAGCTGCTGATGCACCAGCAGATCGGTGTAGCGGCGGATCGGGCTGGTGAAGTGGCTGTACAGGGTCTTGCCGAGGCCGAAATGGAGCGCCGGAGCCGCCGCGTAGAAGGCGCGCGGCAGCGAGCGCAGAAAGGCGTTCAGAATGATCGGCCGCATCGGGGTGTCCGGCAGCGAGGAGAGGAATTTATTGCAGTTTTCTCTTGTGGACAGGTCGCCGACCTGGATATGAAACGCATCTGAGGCGGTCATGGCGAAGTCGAGCAGTTTTTCCGGGTCGGGCTGGGGGTGGACGCGGAAGAGGCCGGGCAGGTGTTTTGCCACGAGTTCGGCGGCTACCGCGCTGTTGGCCGCGAGCATGAACTCTTCAATAAGTTCTTCCGACTCGCGCTGGATTTTACTGACCAGTCCGATGATCTTATTGTTGACCTCGTCGCACAGCACACGGATTTCCGGCATGGCGAGATTGATGAATTTCTCGGTTTCCCGGCGTTCTTTCCGCCATGCCGCGGCGATGTTCAGTTCGGTTTTGACGGTGGCGGTTTCCGCATCGGTCCAATCCTCCGGAGCCTTTCCGGAATCGAAGAAGTCTTGCACCTCCTCGTAATTCAACCGTTTGTCCACCCGGATTATCGAGTGGCAGCGTTCGGATTTCAATATTTTAAATGATTTTTTATCCACGGTGAACAGCACGCTGTGGGCGAGCGAGTCCACTCCGGCCTGCAAACTTATTTTTGCGGTCAGTGTTTTGGGAAGCATGGGGAGCGTGCGTCCGGGCAGATAGGCGGTGAAGCCGCGTTTTGCCGCTTCGCGGTCGAACGTTCCGCCGGGAATGATATATCCGGCGACGTCGGAAATATGGACGCCGAGGATCAGTTCATTGTCATTTGCTCCCGGCATTACGCCGACGGCGTCGTCAAAGTCCTTGGCGTCGGTCGGGTCGATGGTGACGGTGTGCATGTTGCGGAGGTCGCGGCGGGCGATGTCGCGTGGAGTAAGCTGAGCGGCTTCCATGTTTTGGTCGTCGGTATAAGCGGGAACGAGGTCGTATTCGGCGGCCACCGCGTCAAGATCGGCCGCGATCAGTCCGGCCTGTCCGATGCGTTCGAGGACGGTTCCGTTCAGCCTTTCGCCGCTGCGTTCTCCGGCCGGAAGCAGCTTGATTTTCACCCAGTCGCCTTTTTTCGCGCCGCGCAGTCCGCCGGAGAGCTGGATGTCGGACGGAACCTTGCGGCTCATCGGACGCACTTTGTAGCCGGACAGCACTTCGCCGACCATGGTGGTACGGTTGCGTTCAAGCACGTCGAGCACCCGGCCGACCGGTCCGCGCGTCGGGTCGGATTCGTCTGGATTGGGTGAGAAATTGATCTTTACCCGGTCATTGTCAAGTGCGTCGTCCACGAATTTCGCCGGAATGAATATTTCGGCGTCCGAAGTGTTGAGTTTTTCGCGGGCCGGGTCGTCGGCGTCAAGGGTCACAAAACCGTAGCCGTGCGTGGAAAGATGCATGGTGCCAACGGCTTCGACAAAGCGGTTTTCGCGTTTCATGCGGCGCTCCTGCGCCCGGCGAACGATCCTCAAGAGTCTTTTTTTCTTATTTTTCTTCATGGGTTCCTCCATTTGATATATGATACACCCGGCGGCGGTAAAAGCAAAAGGAAATTTGCTTTTTTACCGGCAAAGCGCTATATTTAACAAAAACAAGGGAGATTTCTGACAATGGGCAAACATAAGACCGTGGCCGACTTCATCAAAATGAAGGCGGCCGGAGAGAAAATAGTGATGCTGACCGCTTATGACGCGCCGACCGCGGCGTTTGCAACCGCGGCCGGAGTCGATTTGCTGCTGGTCGGCGACTCGGTGGCCATGGCGATGCTCGGTTACCGCAATACGCTGCCGCTGACGATTGAGGAGTCGCTGCATCACTGTCGTGCGGTGCGTCGCGGTGCGCCTGACGCTTTTGTGATTGGTGACATGCCGTTCATGTCGTTCGGCGTGTCGGTCGAGCAGTCGGTGGCCAACGCCGGGCGTTATCTCAAGGAGGCCGGATGCGATGCGGTGAAACTTGAAGGCGGCGCGGCGGCGGCTCCGCTGGTCGAGGCGATGACGGCGTCCGGTATTCCGGTGGTCGGCCATATCGGGCTGCTGCCGCAGAAGGTGCTGATCTCCGGCTATCGGGTTCAAGGCAAAGGTGATGATGACGCGAAACGGCTGATCGACGATGCGCTGAAGATTCAAGAATCCGGCGCATTTATGACGGTGCTTGAATGCATGCCGCGCAGTCTGAGCAAAACGATTTCGGAAACGCTGCGGATACCCACCATCGGCATCGGCGGCGGGGTGGACTGTGACGGACAGGTGCAGGTGGTGAATGATATTCTCGGTCTGTTTGACGAGTTTATTCCCAAGCACACCAAACGTTATGCCGAAGTCGGCAAGGTGATCCGCGAAGCGATTGGCCGTTATGTTGCCGAGGTCAAAGCCGGGGAATTTCCGACCGACGCCAACAGCTTCCACTAATTTTGAGGGATATATCGACGCCGATGACCGCGACCGATTCCGATGGTGAACAATAAAAAAGGCCGGATTTTCTCCGGCCTTTTGCGTTTGTGTTCAGCGTCAATTATTTTGCCGCATCCGTTTTGTCGTGGTTGTCGGCATCTGACGGTTCCGGCTTTTTTGCGGATTCCATATTAATTTCTTCCGGATTTTCTTCATGCTTTCCCCAGCTGTCCGTTTCGTCGATATGGAAGAAAGTGGTTTTATCCGGGTCGAGCGCCAGCTTTTCCTGATTCATGACCATGTTGACGTAGGTGACGCTGGACGGCGACGGCGTTTCGTCGTCATCCTCGATTTCATACTCGCGGCCGCCGAGCACAAAACAGCCGGAAAGCGCGATGCCGAGCAGCATCAGCGTCGCCGCCGAAACCATGTAAGGCGGCGAGGCCAGCAGTCCGGCCATGCAGGAGACGATCAGGAACAGGCCGCCGGCGATGAGTTTGTTGCGGACAGACATTCGGAGAAAAACGAAAAAGCCGAGCGCATAAAATATTCCGTTGACTCCAATCACCAGCGTCCGGCAGACCGCCTGCGGCATCATGCTGTAAAGTCCGCAAACAGTGGCGATGGTTTGTGCCGGCGTGTTCAACAACCCCCATCCGGTATCGGTGCTAAGCGGAAACATCATTGCGTTGCATGCGCACCATATCCAGAAAATCATCACCGCTCCGCCCAGCGACCAGTTGTAGCGTTTTGCAGTTGCCACCGCGGCCGCGATTCCGGCAACCGGGTAGTAGAAAAACGGAAACGCCGCCAGAAAACAGCGCAAAATGGAAACGTTTTCCGCCGCGTCAAGCGCGAGTTTGCACAGCGCGGCGGCGATTATGCAGCACAGTCCCCAGCCGAACGCCGCCGCTTTCCATTTCTTGGAGCATACCGCCAGCGCATAAACCGCGATACCCATCATTATTCCGTTGGCTGCTGCAACAATCGTGATGTGCGCTGCTCCGATGGTGTGCAGGTGAATCCTGACCATGTGCATTCCGGTGGCCAGCGACATCGCCGCGAATGTCTTTCCGTAGGTGGCCAGCGGCACGCCGCACTCTCTGACGAGTTCGCAAAGCGGTTTCCAGAACAGCGGAAGCAGCATCCAGACAATTGCCGCCGCGATTGCGACGGCGACCGGGCAGAGCCGGACGGTTTTCTTTTTCATGTTGCGCCAAATTCCCTTTTTGGTAATTCCCTGTTTGAGGCATGATGTACAAAAATATCCATTGTGCATACTTTATTGCGCCAAATGATAAAAGTCAAACGAAAGGATATTGGTTGACGTTGTTTTTCAACCGATATAGTTGCGTCACGCCATGAGCAGCAGTGCTTCGCGTCCGCTCATTCCGGGGCGGACTCCGAGTTCAAGCGCTTTGGCCGATGCTTTTTTCACTTCGGCCTTCAGCATGTCATCATAATTTTTCACTCCGGTCACCACCGCAAGCGCGTCGCCGAATTTTTCCGCCGCCTCCATGCTGAAATATCCGCAGCCAAGCATTCCGGAACCGCCTTGTATCAGAAGCAGCGGAACGCTTTGAAGTTGTATTGTGGTGGCCCGGAACGGTTTATCATCTATTGTCAGATTATCCATGGCGTCTCCCGCATTGAGGCTTATTGTGTTTTTGATGGGGCGGGCGGCTGAGCCATCCCGGAAGAAAGCATGAACTGCCCAAATAGATTATGCCAGAACTTTGAGCGCCGCGTCATAATCCGGTTCGGTCGTAATTTCCTTGACCAGTTCGGAATATACCACGGTTCCGGACGCATCAATGATTACCACCGCGCGAGCCAGGAGTCCACTCAGCGGACCATCGGTCATCAGAACGCCATAGTCCTTGCCGAATGTGGACGCATAATGAAAATCAGAGAGTGTTTTGACGTTTTCTATTCCTTCAGCGGCGCAAAAGCGGCTTTGTGCAAACGGCAGATCTTTGGAAATGCAGAGCACCAGCGTATTTTTCATCTGTGCCGCAAGCTGATTGAATTTCCGCACGGTCAAAGAGCAGACGGAGGTGTCAATGCTTGGAAAAATATTCAGCAGCAGACGTTTGCCGCCGCCGTCACCCGGCGTGAAATGCGAAAGATTTCCTCCGATCAGATCGAACGCCGGAGCTTTTACTCCAGGTGTGATGAACGTTCCAGCCACATGCACCACATTGCCTTGAAATTTCGTCGTGTTTGCCATGATTTTCTCCTTCATGTTATGCCATTGCGTTTCGATATACGCAACAGCTTTATAAATATAATCTTCTACCAAGCTGAAATCAAGCCTTTGCCGGTTCCATCGTAAATTTTTTTTTCAATGCGGTTGATTTTCACAATTCCGAAAACAAAAAGCCCCGCCCGATTCCGGGCGGGGCTTTGACTTATTCAGTCAAGCGATTGCTTAGGCAATTATACCCTTCTTGTAGTCAACGGAGAGAACACCGTCAACGTTTTCAAGCGTGAGCGTACCCTTGTCAACCGTCAGGCTGCCG
>JAQUTL010000047.1 GCA_028709805.1 Victivallaceae bacterium | reverse complement strand
TTTTGATTTGCGCTTTCAAGAACCCGCCGACTCCAATCAGGAGCGACAAAACTCTAATTTAGCATCACGGGGAATTTTGTCAAGGTTAAATCCCGTTTTTTTTCGCCTTTTCATCGGAAAATCACACCCCGGTGGATATTGTTTTATCGATTCGACCTGTTATATTATAATGAAATTACTCGTGGCAAAGATTAAACGGCGGACGGAAATATCGTCGACACAGTGTGGAGAGTTATTGTATAATGCAAATAAGAGACATCGTTTTTGCCGGAGCGCTGGTTTGTCAGCATGCGTTTGCTGCGGAGTGCGCTACTCCGGAGTCGGTCGGAGTATCGTCGTCCGCCGTTGTGCGTTTTATTGACGAACTTGAAAAACAGAAATGGCCGGAGAACGAATATCAGTCATTCGTTGTTATGAAGAACGGAAAAATCATCGCCGAGGCGTATCGCGCGCCGTACACGGCCGACATGCCGCGTTTTGTCGCGTCGATCACCAAGGGCTTCACCGGGATCGCCGTCGGGTTCGCGGTTCAGGAGAAATTAGTGTCGCTGGACGAGCGGGTGATCGATATTTTCCCGGACCGTCTGCCCGATCCGCTGCCGGAAAACGCCGAAAAAGTCACCGTGCGCGATCTGCTGACCATGCAGACCGGGCAGAATCGCTGCGCCGCCAACGCCATGTTCAACGACGAGGATCATGTGCGCGGCTTTTTTATGGAGCCGTTTGTGTTTGAGCCGGGAACCTCGTTCCGCTACAACTCGGGCGCGTCCAACATGCTCTCGCAGATCATTACCAAAAGAACCGGGATGTCGATGCTTGAATACCTGACGCCCAGACTGTTCGAGCCGCTCGGATTCGGCATTCCCGAATGGAGCGCCGACGACTGCGGCGTGAATTTCGGCGGTTGGGGCATCGCGGTTACGCCGCGTCAAATGGCTCTGCTCGGTCAATTTTGCGTACAGAATGGTATGTGGAATGGCCGCCAGCTGCTTAATCGGCAGTGGTTTGAAGATATGACCGCGAATCCCGCGCCCACCATGGACCGGCATATCGCCGACGCCGACTGGAATTACGGGTACGGCCTGCATGTCTGGCTTACCCATGTCGAGGGAATTACCCGTTTTGACGGTTCCGGCGGGCAATATATAATAATGATGCCGGAAGAGAACGCCGTGCTTGCGGTCACCGGCTGTGTCGGCAGCTTCACGCCGCTGATGAATATTCTTTGGAATTATCTGTATCCCGGTTTGCGCGGCGACCGGGTGCCGGAAGTGCCGGACGCCGCAAATGCGTTGAAAAAACGGCTTGCCGAATTCAAATGTCCCATGCCGGTTGCGGGCGATGGCGGATTTCCGGCGCATGTCTTTGCTGATTTTTCCAAAGGAAGATTGACCCGCGACGGCGACGGATTGACGCTGGGCGATATCTCGCTGGACTTTGACGGAAAAGAACTGCGGTTGACGGAGGGAGCGACTGCCCCGTTGCGCTTCGCGGTCGGCGAATGGGCGTTAAACGAGATAGATGCCGACTTTGACCGCTTGTTTGCAATGACTTTTTTCGGCACTGCCGCAGTGACCGCCCCTAATGAATTGACGCTGATTTGCCGTTATGCCACCGCCACATACGTCTGCAAAATTGTGTTTAAGGTTGACGGCGACCGCGTCAAAGTGTGTTTTTCCGATGCGCAGAATACGCAGACCGTTGTCGGAAACGTAAAACTGGAGTGCCGATGATCTATTTCGACAATGCGGCGGTGGTTCCAGCGCATCCCGACTGCCTGACATGGCTGAATGAAATCTTGAGCCGGACTCCGGTCAATCAGGAGTCGCCCCACGCCGCCGGACGCGCCACCAAGTCTCTGCTTGAACAGGCCGGAGAGCGGCTGATCCAGGCGCTTTGCCCAAAATGGAACGGCGGAACCGCAATCTTCGCCGCCAGTGGAAGCGACGCATTCAATCTTCTGGCGCAGGCTGCCGAGTGGGGCAGAGGGCGGGCGACGGTCTCAGCGTTTGAGCATCCGGCGCTCATCGCAGCCGCCGGTCGAGCCGGAAGTGGACTGGCCGCGTGGACTCATGTGCAAAGCGAACTCGGCAGTTTCGGCGTTCCGGTTCAGGGCGCGGTCGTTATGTGCGACACCATTCAGTCTGCCGGTAAACTGCCGCTGCCGGATGCGGATGTGGTCACGGTTTCAGGACATAAGCTCGGAGTGTGGGGCGGCGCTGCGCTTTTGGTCAATCCTTCATGTCGCTTGAAATTTGACGCGGCGGCGCTGCGGCACAAGGAATACCGGTATGGCCGGGTTGAGCCGGTGCAGGCGTTGATGCTGGTCTCCGCAGCTGAACACTGGACCGGGCATATGACAGAAAATCTGGAGAAGGTGACGGCGGTAAACCGCTTCTTGCGCCGCAATTTGCCGGACGGTGTGACCGCTACAATTCCAGAGGCCGACGCGTCACCTTATATATTGCATTTTAGAGTGACCGGAAAGCAGGGGGCGGTGATCGCCAGAATGCTGTCGGCCAAGGGAATCATGGTTTCTCCGTCAAGCGCATGCCAGGCGGAGGCCGGCGGACCGTCGGCGGCAATGATGGCGCTTGGGTTTCGCGGTCAGGCGGCTTTTGAGGGACTGCGACTCAGTTTTTCGCCATTCAACACCATGCCGGAGGGAAAACAATTTTTAGATGTATTGACTGAAATATTGGCGGATTATTAAATCGCATCTATCGTATCTGATAAAAGATTGGTCGTAATCATAATTGATATTATTTTCAAAAAAAACAAAAAAAGTTAATTTTAGATAATGTCCCAAATCTTGTGACGGGACGTGTTGTTTGACAAAGTTGCATCTGCCCTTTATTTTGAGTTTGCTCAAAAATCCAACATAAAGGGAAAGCAGATGCAAGGTAAAATTAGCATGGATTTG
>JAQUTL010000040.1 GCA_028709805.1 Victivallaceae bacterium | reverse complement strand
TGCTGCGATAATGGTTTTTCAGGATAAATAGTTCCAAATAGCAATTTAAAAATAAACCAGGTACCATAATTTCAATTTTTAAAGAGTTTTTACCTCAGAGGACTTCTTGATCTCGTGGATAGATACCGTTTAGCTGTTGATCTTCAAGTCCCCTATGCTTAAATGTTAAAAATTATCAGATAAAAATCGGCATGGAACTACTAAAAACTCATAGAAGATTTTAAGTCGCACCTAGGTAAGCGTCATTGCTGACACATCTGTTTTTCCGACGTCGGGGATGATATTTTTACTGATTGAACATCAATCGGAGGAATATCGAGATGAAAGAAGAACTGATGAAACGTTGGCAGCCGATCATCGCCCAATGGCAGGTCAGCGGATTGAGTAAAACTGAATTCTGCCGTCATAACAACATCGACCTCACGTTGTTCAAGTACCATTCGATCAAACGGCATGCCTACTGCAAACCGCGAAAAGACGTTTCGCCTGAAGGTTCAACCGAGGACAATGTTTTTGCGGAAGTGGTCTGTACGTCCGCCGCGCCGAAACCGGTTGTGACGACTAAGAAAACGACGACCGGGATGAAATCGTCGTTGCTTCTTCACTTGGCTGTGCGGCGGCAGCATCGAGTTGACGGCGAATTTCGATGCGGAACTGCTCAAACGCGTGCTGCAAATTGCGATGGACATATGATCGGACTGCCGGGTGATCGGCCGATTTATCCGTATATGAACCCGACCGATATCCGGTTGGGTTTTCGCAGGTTGAGCAAGCTGATTTATCAGCATGGCGGAAGGCCGTACGACGGAGCCTATTATGTGTTTTTGAACCGTCCGAAAACGCATGTGAAGATCATGTTCTGGGATGGCGACGGAATGGCGATTTTTTACAAATATCTTGCCAAAGGAACTTTTATTTTACCGCCGGGGCAGGGTGAAAAAGTGTGCCTTGACCGCCGTCAGTTGACGCTGTTTTTAGAGGGAGTGACGCCGTTGAAAATCAAACCGAGATTTCTGCGAAAATAGTTGGAATTTTCAGGTGAAAATTACTGGTTTTATGCTATGTTTTTAGATGGGTAAATTCTGTAAAAATTCGGTTCAAGTCGATGCCGAAGAAACGGCCTTGCGATCCATCATCGAAGAGCAGAAAACCCTCATCGCCAAACAATCCGAGATCATCGCCCGGCAAGAACGAACCATCAAACTGCTGCAAAAGGCGGGGTTCGGGCAAAAGTCCGAAAAAATCATCGACACCGACGAACGCCAAAGGGTGTTCGAGGACATTTTAAACGAAGTCGATCGGCTCAATCCGCCGGCCACTGGTTCATCAAGATTTTTATCTATCTCAAATACGCCGAGCCGGCGAATACGTTGACGGGCGTGAAACGCGCACCGTCCCCGGATTTCGCGATCCCCGGCGGCATCTTCGACGAGAGCTGGTACGCCTGGATGATCTATGCCAAATACGTGCTGAATCTGCCCTATTCCCGACTGGCCGAGGAGCTGTGGGCGGCCACTGGGGTTGAGCTCAACCGCCAGACCACGAGTGCGAGTGGGATCAAAGTAGCGGAAGCACTGCGGCCGCTTTACGAACTCATGAAGTGCGACGTAATCGACCGCGACATTATTTTCACCGACGAAACGCCGGTCCGAATGCTGGATCTCGACAGCGGCAAAACCAGAAAAGTTTACATCTGGGTCTACGTCGGCGGCGGCAGCGGACCTCCCTATCGAATCTATGAATTTACCGCCGAACGCAACCACGAGTATCCGGAAAAATTCCGGAAAAACTTCCATGGCTTGCCCATGCCGATGCGTTCAGCGGTTACAACGAACTGTTCAAGGACGGACGCATCGTCGAATGCGGGTGTTGAATGCATGTTCGCCGTAAGTATTTCGAGGCGGAAGATGTGGAACCTGAACTTCGCCGTCGCGTATTGCGTCACATCCGCAACCTCTACCGTTACGAGCGCGTTTTGAAAAAGTACGACCGCGAAGAAGACGCCGAATTTATCCTGAAAGTGCGGAGGGAGAAGATCGGCCCGATCATCGACAAACTCTTTGCAATGACCGCCAAGGCCCTAGCCGAGGGACGAGTCATGCCGAAATCGGCGTTCGCCGGGGCGATCACCTATATGCATAGCCTGGACAAGGTGCTGAAAACCTTCCTCGATAATCCCTATCTGGAACCCGACAACGGCACCAGCGAACGCGCCTTGCGGCCGATCACCATCAGCCGCAACAACTGGATGTTCCTGAGCAGTGAAAAAGGCGGCGAAACCATGGGCATCCTGATGACTCTGGTCTAGACCTGCCGCGCCATGAACATCAACGTCCTGGTTTATCTGGAAGACGTTCTGCGTCGCATCAACGGCCTCCCGCAATCCCGACTCCACGAACTTGCCCCCGGCAACTGGAAAAAACTCGACTCATATTACAACTGATCTGTTTTACGATCTCCCGACCGACATGTATCAGCAATGACGCTTACGCACCTAGTGGTTATTTTGAAAGTACGTTCCGCAAAATATATAAAACTGCGAAACTTCGTAATGTTTTAATAGGCAAGATATAAGCTGCTCAGACCAGAGGGGGTTCGAATTCAATTCTCTCCGCCATTTGATATGAGAACGGTATTTTCAACAACAAAGTTGGAATTACAAATCCATTTGAGATAGAGAGACGTCTTGACCATTGGTTCGGACGCCTTCTTCATTTTTTGATTCTGGACAGAAAACGTCCAGTTCGCCATTTTGAAACATCTCTTCGATTTGATTTGGGGTTTTATAACCCAATTTTCCATGCAGCCTCTTTTCATTGAAAAACGCAATATACTCGTCCACATCTCGTTTCAACTCCGCGAATTAGTTATAAAAGTGATGCGATAGTTCCTCAATCTTCATCGCTGCGAAGAAATACTCGGCTGCCACATTGTCATACGGCATTCCCGGATGCGAATAGGATTGCTTTACCCCCAACTCCCGTAAATGCGTTTGAAACGGGAAAGAGGTATATTGTACGCCTTGATCACTGTGAAATGAAAGATTTTCAGGTCGGGTGCGTGTATCAAAGCCTTCGTCAAAAGTTGACATGACCAATTATTCTATATCGTTATTTAAGGCGATCCGATAGGCCAACACCTTGCGCGAGAATAGGTCAATCGCAACACAGATTGCATAAAAAACGGACGAAACTCTGACATATGTAACGTGATTACTTTGGGAGGGGAGAATGACTGATCGGTATATTTGTTCGGTGTGTGGCTGCCTGACACACGATAAAACATGTATCCTATTTAGGGCCTGCTGAACCGGAGGCAACATAGTCGCCGCCGGTTCAGCAGGCCCTATTCCGGCAAAGTACGCGCTTCCGGGGGATGCGTCGTCCGGAGCGGTCACGGCCGCCCGGCTAACAGAGGCCGCGGCGAAGCTGCGGGACTTTTGCCGTCTTCTGTTCCGCCCCAATCCCCGCATTCGCGCCCGGATGCGGTTGATCGGCCGGGCCGAGAGGACGCGGGCGGTCACCTGCCGGATTCGATGAACGCTTCGTCGTCGATCCGGTACTGGTAGTGTTTCCACTCTTGCTGAGCGGCGGAGCTGAAGAACAAAGAGCCGCCGACTTGTGTAAGCATATGGCAGTTATTAAGCGGACCGCTCAACCGGAGGATCTTCCGCTCTTCGCCGGTTTCGGTGTTGTAGTTCCAGATTTCCATCCGCGAGCTTCCGGCGTCTCTGAAAACCAGCACCACGTCCGCCGGACCTTTGCCGGCGGCGGCGAAGAAGACATAGAATTTCGGCGAGTTTTTCTGGACGCCCAGCGCTTTGTCCTCCATGCCGGCGGAGAAATGGATTGTCAGGTTGCCGCCGTCAACGTCCATCGAGTAGAGGGCGTCATTGGCCGCGGCGAACAGCCGGTCGCCGCGCATCCACGCGCGGATTATGGTTTGGGCGTGAAGTGGAATTCGCCGCATCACAACCTCATTGTCGCGCCGCCCGACCTGAATTTGATCATATGCGGCGACGACAAAATACCGGTCGTCTGCATATATTTTCCATTGTATATGCCAATTCAGCGCCGGGTCGTTATCGGCGCTGTGCGGGAAGGCGGCGAGCACTTTCCCGGAGTCAATATTTTTTATTATGAAGTCAAACCCGTCGGAGGAGAGCGCCAACGGCTCTTTCAGTTCGCGGTCGGCGTAGACGCCGAGGCGTCTCTCCTTAATTTTAAGCTCGATCAGTCGGTTCATCAGCTCGCGCTCCGGTTGAGGAGCGGCTGCGGCAACGGCTGATTTCTGAGCCGCCGCCGCCTTCAATTTGAGCTGCAGGTCCGAAATATCTTTTCGCAGCCCGCCATACTTTCCGATTTTTTGGTCATTTGGTGAATACCATCCTGATTTCAGGCGGATTGAAAGGGTGAAATATTCGTTTAAGCGTGCAAGGTATTCATCTCTGGAAAAGTCTTTCGAGTAAAACAGCGCGTTGGCGCGGATCAGCGGGATCAGCGGCGAAAGCTCCGGAATACCGGTGTCGGCGATGCGTCGGCAGCTCCGCTCCGTCCAATCCGGCAATTCGGCATGCGGCAGCAAATCCTGAAGCTCATAGATTGCCGGAACCGCGCTCCAGATATAATCGGTCAGCATTTCGCGCCACCCGCCGTCGGCGGACGCGGCCGGAGGCGGGGTGGAAAGTTTGTCGAGAATATCGTTCCAAGCGGCGTCTTTGGTTTTGGCGCATTCGGCGCGGTTTAAGATCAGTCGCCGCCTGATGCGGCGGAAGCGGATGATTTCCCGATTAAGCGGATAGGCGGGGGCATCGGGGGGCGGAGAGAGCAGTTTTTCCCGGTATTTGAGCAGAAACTCCCGATGATCGAGCTGGAGTTCAGGCGTGAGCTGATAAAAAAGATCGCGGACATTTTCCAGATTCTGCTCGAACAAGTTGCCGATATTCTCGTTCGGCGGCTCCGGTTTCTCAAGGACGTACTCCATCGCGGCCTTCCAGTACGGATAGAAGTCGCTGAAATCATGATAATTTATGTTGAATATTCCACGCAGATACTCCTCGTTGCCGTCGTCGAGCGCGAACGCGGCAAAATATCTTTTGGTTTTTGACAGCAGGAAACTTGACCCGTTGGCGAGTTCGGCTTCGCGGGCAAAGCGTCTGGCCTCGGTCTTGAGGTCGCAGGCGGTGTCGTTCGGCGTCGAAGCAAGGTGGCCGGCAAGCTGTTGAAACAGGTGATCAAGTCTTTTCGGATCGCCGGCGTCGATCCGGCAGTTGAAGACGATGTTGTCATTGAGGTCGGTAAAAAAAGCTGCGATTTCGATTTCGCCGGGATTTTTGCCCGGATTCAGCTCGAAGTGCAGTATCTCGGCGGCGGCCGCCGCGCGGCTCCACTTGCCGGTGAGACGGCGTTCGCGCAGAAGTTCGATCAGATATTCGCGTTCGAGCATCACCGCCGGAAGCGCGCAGGCGCGGAGCCGGAGTTTGTTTTCCTGATTTTGCTTTTTATAATAGCGCGGCGGCAGATTGTTGCGCACCGCGGCCAGAGAGACAAACAGCAGTTTTTCGGGTGCGGCGGTTTTGACGACGGCGCGGCCGAGAGTTTGGCGGATTAAAGTCAGCGCCGCCTCGTTGTCCTTCGGAAGTTCCACGGTCTCCAGCCGGATGCCGCAGTCGGTCTCGAAGACCGAGATCAGCCGCGTCTCCGGATCAACGGTGCGGATGACGGCGAAGAAGTCGGCGCCGTCGAGCGCACCGCGGGTTATGCCGGCGGCGACGGAAAATTCGGTTTGCAGCCGCTGTTCCTGCTCAAGTTCCCGAAGGGTTGCACGGTCAACGAACTCGTAATCGCCGGAACAAACGGCCACCGCGAGATCGGCCAGATCAGTGTTGGCGTCGTCGCCGGAGATGATGGCGAATTTCGGCGCGGCGAGTGCGGCGAGTCCGCACAGTGTCAGAAAGAAAGTTAAAATCAGTCTCATATATCGAACCGCGCTGTGATTTTTCCGCTGCCGCCGCCATGCGGAATGTAGACGCGGCAGCGTTCCGGCGGCGATTCCAACTTCAGGTATGAATCATGGGAATCCATGCGTGCGTTTATATCCGCGTATTTCACGCGCCACCAGAAGTCTTTAATGGTGTCGGACCGGACGCTGATGCTGCAGTTCGCCGGACCGGGACGCGCCTGAAAAAAGAAATCCACATAGTTGTCCTGATCGCTGTTGCGCACTTCTATGACCACTGTTTTGTGTGCTTGGTCGTAATTCCATTTTGCCTCGGCGAACTCCGGGAATCGCGTCTTGAAGCTCACGCGTTCCTCCATGCCGGTCTGTCCGGCAAACAGTCTTTCATATTCTTCCGCCGCCTTTTTGCTGTGTCCGGCAAGCAACTCCAGCGCCTGTTTGTATTTCAGTGTAACGGTCTGCGCGTCTTCTGATTCCTTAAGCACTTCAAACGACTTCTCGTAGTAGTCCGCTATGTGGCCGGTCGATGGGATGTCGAACTTTCCGGCCAGATACCAGTAGCGCCAGCTTTGACCGGGGTCGTCACTGTATGAATACAGTGTGCGGATTGCCGGCGGATATCCGGCTTCGGCGGCCTCTTCCATAAGTTTGAGCCCTTGCGCGCGGGTTTCGTGCTTGTTGGTCAGACTTATTGCCTGAAAATACTTGGCCGCCACATGGTCGTTGCGCTCGATGACGACACCGGTTATTGCCGTGCTGACCGCAGGCATGTCCCGGCAGTCGTCCAAAAACTTCACCAATTCCTCCGTGGGTTGCGAAAGATCGGGGATGACGGTCAGCATTTCATTGACGGCAGCGAGATCGTCGCGCGCGTGTTCGCACCCGGCCTGTTCGCACTCCTCGCAAATTTTTTTAGCGGTTGCAAGACATTGGAAAGTGGTCTTAATATCTTCCGGCGCCGCCTTCCAGTTGTGTCGCAGATTCCGTGCCAGTTGCAGCGCCGCCGGAACATATCCCGCTTTTGCCAGCGCGGTCAGCGATTCTCCGTTGTCCATGGCGAAGATATCCGGTGCGCCGAGTTCGAGCGCTTTCTTGCGCATTTTACCTTTGATCGAGGTTGCCGCTCCGCCATTTTCAGAGAGCGCCATCAGCACTCTGGCGCAGATGCCGCCGACGTTGGCCGAACGCTCCAGATAGCAGTCTTTCAGCGGATACTTCCCGCGCAGCGGAAAGGTGGTGCTGACCGATTTCCGCTCGTGATTCCAGCGGTTGCGGATGACCACCGAATTTACGCCGTTTAAAGGCGGCGGCCGCATGGCGTCCCAAACGGTGCGCAGTTCAAAGTCTTTGAGCGCGGTTCCCTCCAGCCGGTTCAGCCAGTTCGCCGCTTTTTTGTAGTCCGCCGGCTGCCCGCAGCAGCCGCGGCTGTAGATGAAGTAGAGCGTGGCGGCGGCCGGAAGGTTGTTTTCGGCGATCAGTTCGCAGTCGGAGACACCGCCGGCGGTGTCTCCGGCGGTGAATTTATCGACGATGGGGAGATAGTCGTTGAACTCACGTTCGGAAACCGCAGCTCCCACGGCAACGCCGAGAATCGCCGCCAGCAGTGCGGCCGCCTGTTTCAGCATCTTACTTCATCGCTCCGAACAGTTCTTCCGCGAGCGTCAGCGCCGTCTGGCCGATCGCGTCTTTGGCGGCAATCACATAGGTCGCTCCGGCCAGTGTGTCGCGGGCGGCGCCGGCGGCAAGCAGCCGGTCGTCGCCGCCAAACACCGAGAGTTCCATCCTGGCGGCGGCCGAGCTGAATTTGCCGAAATGACCGGCTTCCACGGCGATCGCCTCGCCCTTGAGTACGAAGTCGGCGTTCTGGCGGCGGTCGATCACCTGAAATCCGAGGCCGAGCAGCAGTTTTTTAAGCTCGGTCTCCGCTGCGGGGTCGATCACCGTCACCATGATGTTTTCGCGGATGTCGATATACACCTTGCGGCCATTGCCTTTAACGGAGGAGGAGAGTTTTTCCAGAACGGTCTGTTCGGACTTCAGCGCGGGCAGGAGTTTGCCGCTCTGGCTATCAAGCAGTTTCGAGACTTTGTCGGCGAGGGGGGTTATCAGCTCGGTGAAGTCGCCTTTGCCGCTTGAACTTGCGCCGATTACCCGGCTGGTCTCGGCGCCGATGAGCTTGACTACCACGAAGGTTTTGTCGCCTGACTTGAAAATGGAGCCGGTGACCAATATCTTGGCCCCGATCAGGCGGCCGAGTTTCAGCTGACTGTCGCGGTCGGTCAGCCCGGAAGCGGAAAGATGAAGCTCTTCGAGGGCTTTGTCCAGTTCGGCGCGCTCAACCAGATCGGCGCTGCCGGACTCGGCCAGCGCAATGCCGAAAAGTTCGGCCGCCGATTTGCCCGCGTCGGCATTTTCGCTTTGGCGGCGGTCGCGGTTTTCAAAGGCGATAACCGCCACGGTCGGCACGGCAACAGCCGTGTCGCCGGTTTGAGGGTTCGCGTTTTCGGCGGAGTCTTCGGCCCGGCAGAGCAGCGCCGCCGCCAACAGTAGGACAGACCATGTTTTTTTCATATTCAAGCTCCTTTATCGGTTGTTTTTGACTGTGCGTTGACAATGAGAATATCGGTAATAATCAATGGATCGCGTTTTGCCGAATTTGATTTACGGAAAATCAGCCTTGTGGCGCGGCGGTCTATCTCGATCGAACGCGAGGTTTTCCATGGACGCAGCCCGTTCAGACAGTCATTGATCTCCTCGTAAACGTAGACATCTTCGTGGGAGCGGTCGAAATAAATCCGGAATTTGTCCGCCTCCAACGGCAGACCGGACGAGTCGATCTCAACGGAAATTTCGGCGCCGTCGCCCCATTCGTTTAGCGTGAATTCCAGACCGTGCGCGGTGAAGGCGGCGTCGAACAAAGACGGGTCGCCGGATTCAATGTTTTTCAGCACCCGTTCCGGCGGCATCGGGCGCAGGGGCGGGACCGGCTCCGGCATGGCGATCTCCGGCGCTGGCGGCATCACTTTGGGCGAAACGCGGTAAATACCGTCCGGCATGGTGACCAGCAGACTTTTTCCGTCCGCATCGATTTCCACAGCCTTAACATGCTGAAAGCCGTTGAGTTTCAGCGAATTTTCCGGAGAGAACATATCCAGAAGCACCACATCTTTCCGCCCGGCGATTCCGGGCAGCTCCTCCCTGACCGCCAGATAACGGCCGAGACGCGGAGGCCGCGCCGTGTGTTCGATCCTTTTCAGCATCGCCTTCGTTACCGGCAAAGCCGGAATGCCGCTTAAGTCTTTCGCGTATCCGGTCTGAATATCGGCAACGCGGTGCAGCGGCAGACCGACACCGGGGTCGATCAACCCGCTATCCGGTTGAAAGTCCAGCGGTGACGCGGTCGGCGGCGTCTTGATTGTGCAGCGGCCGGTCTTCACATCCAGCTCTGCCAGAACAAAGACTTCGCGTTCAAACCACCTGCCGGAAAACATGAGCAGCAATCGCGGCTGGTTGTCGCAGCCGTAAATATTGCAGACGCGGTTGTCGAGTTCCAGCCCGTAAAGCTCCGGCGGTGTAAATGAAACCGGTTCCACGCTGCTTAAATCCTGAGGCAGTTTGACCAGGCCATGCGATTCCGGTGAAATAAAATAAATACTCCCGGCGGCCGGCGCGTACGCTCCGTGATAATAGCGCAGCGGTTGGGGCAGCGTGAGCTTTTCCCCGTCGGAAACCCGGCGATCGGGCTGGCGGTTGCCCATGAATGTGACCTTGCCGGAGGCGGCCGGGAAGGGAAGTGTGCGGATAAACTTATTGGGGGTCGGCGTCCAGACATACTGCCAGCGGAAGTTTTCGCCGTCCCATACCGCAATGAACCGCGAGGCGTTCCATATGTAAATCAGGCCGTCGCAGATGCGCGCATCTTCAACATTGGCGGGATCGAACGGCCGCCGCATATAGGAAGAGTGCAGGTTTGAATCGGTGAAGTTCCATCCTGCGAGCTTCTCGATATTGAACTTCGGGTTGAACGTCTTCAGTTCGTCTTCAAGGAAATAGATTTCCGACAGCTTTTTGCGCCGCGTCTTTTCCGCCTCGTCCGGCGGCTTTACGGCGGTCGGATCAAAGTCGTTGGTGAACTTCATCCGCGCAAGTTCGCTCCGGTGCGTCCGTTCCAGTTCCTCCGCCAGCCGCCGGGCGCTTTGAACCGCATTTTTCAAGGTTCCCTTCGAGTCAATCATAAAGTCCGAATCGCCGGACACCTCCGCCGCCGCGATCTCAAAGCCGAAGTTGTCATAACTGCCGTTTTCAGGCGGCTCCACCAGACGAACGCCGATAAGCAGTTTGCACAAAGGAACCGGCCTGCCGCAGCGTTCGCAGATGAAAAAATCGGCCGGTAAGTCCATCGGAATGGTGATGGTGGACTCCACCGTGGAGGTGAAGAGTTCCGGCCGGAATAGAAAATCGGTGTTCTGCCGGAATCCGCGGCATTCATCGGTGTCCAGATGCGAGGCCACCAGCGTGCCGACCAGTTTTGTCCGGGTGTCCGGGGAAAGCAGTCTGCCGGTGATCTTCAACTCATGGCGCCCGGCGCGGTAGTTCCGGGAGTACAGAATTGCGAGCACGCCGGAGGTCGGCACATAATACGCGGTCACTTTGCCGCTGTCGAACCCGAACAATACGTCTTCCGGCGCGTCTTTTGCCGGACCAAGCGGAATGTCGGAATAAGGCTGGAGGATTAGCCAGTTGTCATCGGTTATCCTCACGGTGCCGGCGACGGCGGACCCGGATAAAAGAATCAGTAATATTATGAATCGAAACTTCATTTAATCTCCGAATCTATTACGGATTTCACCAGCAGCACGGCGTCAATGTCGTCCCACGCGAAGTCCGGCGGAAACACTGCGAGCGTCACCGTTTTTTTCCGGAGCAGCGCAAAAGTGAAGTTCCCGTCGTTTGTGAGCTGAAGAACGCCGTCTTTAACGGCGATGCCCAGCGTGCCGCCTGCGGATGCGGAGCGCCGCAGCGTTATTTCATGCCACGATTGGTCAAGTTCAAGCGGAAACTCGAATTTTGCGGGGAACAGCAGCGTCAGTCCGTCCGGCATGGTTTCCGGCCAAAGCTCCGCGACATGGATTTTTACCGTGTTTTCCAGTTCCGGCGTCATGCCGTAGCGAACAAGCCTTGCGGCGGCGTCCTCCGCAAACCCGGCGATGGCGAACCGCAGCGGCGGCAGCGGTTCGGGAGAATGAATCATAACGGCTCGGTCTTCCATCCCGTCGGTATGGAGCGTCGCCGCCACCGTCGCGCCGGGGGCCAGCGGCGGCAGATCAAGCCTTACCGGGCCTGAGCCGTTGGCAATTGTCCGGCCGTGCGCGGCATTCAGCGACCACTGTGTTCCGCCAGCAAGCTCAACCGCGCGGCCGGACCAGAGGTTCACCGCCTCCGGAAGCCCGTCCGCCGAGGCAAAAATCGCCGGCAGCAGCAGTATGGCAATGACAAAATTTTTCATTTCAGGAGTTTCCGTTTGCCGTGTAACGGTCGCCGCCGATGGAATATACCGGCACGGCGGTACGGATTTCCGTCCGGTCGTCAAACCGGATGTCGATGTCGAGCACGATCGTGTCGCGGTCGCAGCGGGAGACCACGATCTCGCCTTTGGTGAACGGCGAATCCAATATCACGGTGTCATTGTCGGCGCTGGCGATTAACAATTCGCACGGCACGCCGTTTTTTCTAAGCTCCAGCCGGATCAGATTTTCCGGTTGGTCGTGCCGCAGCCGTTCGCCGGTCGCCAGTTCGCCGCCCAGGAAGACGACGCCGACATCGCCGCCGAATATCCGCACGGTTTCGCTCAACTGACGGAATGCGTCATCCGGCGGCTCCGACGACGGATAAAGCGCGATCGCCACTCCGCACGCCGCCAGCAGCAACGCCGCCGCCGCGTACAGACGATGAACCGTGATCCGGTGGAATCTCCGTACCCGTTCGGCCTCCGTCCAGAAGTTGGCGAGGAATTTCTCTTCATCTCCGGAAAAAACGGGCTGCCTCGCTGTTCGGCGCGCCAGCAGTGTATTGAGTTCTTTGTCATTCATCATCGTCTCGGCTCCTCAAATGTTTTTTCAGCAAAGTTTTTGCCTTGTGCAGCCGTTGGTACAGAGTGTTTGGCGAACAGTCCAGTGTGGCGGCGGCCTCGTTGGTCGTCATTTTGCTGAACAGTGCGATGTGAACGGTCTCGCGGTAGAGCTCCGGCAGTTTTTCAATGGCGGCGTCAAGACGCGCAAATTCGCGTTGATCGCGTCTGCCGCCGGCGTTGTCCGGGTCAAACTGCTCCAGCATGAGGCTGCTTTTCCGGCGCCGGCGGAGCTGATCGTAGCTTTCCGAAACCACGATCCGCGCCACCCAGCCGGACAATGCCGCGATGTCGCTTTTGAATGCCGCGCGTTTGCGCCACCCCTTGAGCAGCGCGGACTGCACCGCGTCGTCCGCGTCCGCCCGTGAGTTGACGATTCCGATGGCGATTGACCGGTACAGCGGCAGTTTTTCGCGTACCATGTCTGAAAAGACCGTCTTGAACTGCGTTTCCGGAATCGTCACGGCTCCTCCCTGTTTTTCCGGTTATTGTAATTTTCACAAAATAAGACGGATTTTCTGCGAAAATCTTAGCGCATATCCGGTGAATACTTAAAAAACAGTTGAATCAGTGTTGTTACTGTAATCCGGCCGGCGGTGATTTCAAGCTGAAAAACATCTTTTGTCCGCCATTGCACAATCCCGGCTTGGCGGATGAACAGATGATAGCGTTTTTTTCAGCGGCTGGCGGACGGCTGTGACGATATGGCGTCGCATTCTTTTTTGCGCGGTTCGCCATGTGGCGCGTCTCTTGGCGGGATTGGATACGGAAAACGCATGGCGGACGTTGCATTCCCGGCTGAGCCGTGCTATATTATTACAATGTTGCTCCGGTAGCTCAGTGGATAGAGCAGCTGCCTTCTAAGCAGTTGGTCGGGAGTTCGATTCTCCCCCGGGGTACCAATTTTTGAACTTGAACCATCCCCAAAGTACCATCCGGTACCGTTGAGGCTTGTTTTTTGTCCATATTCGCATCATATTCAGCCGTAATCGTTAACTCGTATTAAAGAGGTGCGACATGGCCGCGAAAAATGCAAAACAAAAGCTGAAACTTCCCGTCGGAACGATTTATCAGAAGGAAATTCACGGAACCTTCTATTTCCGTTATCAACTTAACGGACACCGCAAAGCCGTCAGTCTGAAAACCAATGATCTTGACGCAGCTGAACGCGAGGCAAAAAGACTCGTTCCCATTATCAAAGCCGAGAGCGCGGAAATCGTTGCCGCTCATGTCAACACCTCCAAAGGCTGGCGCAATGAACGGAAGTCGCTTCCAGTGTCTGAAATCTGGGAGCATTACAGCATCCACCCCGGCAGAGCCACTCCCGCCACCGTCAATGAACAGCTTTCATACCAACGTACACTTCGCGAATTTATTGAAAGCCCGCCGACTGAAATAGCTACGGTAAACGATATCACTATAAAGAATGCCGAAATATTTTCCAAATATCTGAGAACCACGGGCATTTCTGTTGACACCCATAATCGTAAAATTAAGCGACTCCCACACCTGTCATAAAGTACGTTCACACTAATACTTGAAAAAGGTTGGAAGTGTGCTATGCTGAACATATGGAACTCAATCAAGAACAATATGAGAAAATTATGAAGGAATCAGGATTGATTGCGCGGCAAGCGCATAATCAATCCTGATTCCTTGAAAAACCAACATTCCATGTTATAGTAACGAAGATATTTGTAATAATGTTTTTAGTGATTTGTCAGGGCGGAATGGCATTGAAAAAGCATAAGAATAAATGTCACTTTTTTACTCTTGAACTGAGCCGCTGCCGCGGCAGGAAAGGCTAAGCGTGAACAACCAGACGGAGTAAAAAAACACTGGCGATTTGACAAAAAAAGAGATACCGTTGTTATTGCAGAAATAACAACCGGGCCGAG
>JAQUTL010000046.1 GCA_028709805.1 Victivallaceae bacterium | reverse complement strand
TCCTTGAATTTTTCGGTCAGTTCCGGCATGGTCATTTTTGCGACCGCCCGGATCTGACGCTCCATGATTTCATCATTGCTCATATTGCCGCAACTCCTTTCGCTTGAACGTTAATGAAGCTTGCGTCCGCGGATATATCCAATCGCTTTGCGCTTATTCTGCGAAGAACGGCGGCGATTAAATCAATGGCCTGCCGAAGATGCTCCGGCAGGTCTTTATTACGGTCTATTTGCATTTTCTCAACTCCGAAAGTTTCAGTTTATTGCCGCTTCGGACGGGTGCGGATACCACCGGGTCCGCCGTGTCATTGCGCCGTGCGGAAAGTTTGATTCTTGGCTTCGCCGCCGCTCTGACCGGCAGCGTCACGGGCAACGCCGCACCCAGCATCGAGCCGCAGACCGCGCACCCGGCGACACAGTCGAGCCAGTGGTTGTCGTGAGACTGCGGCTTGAGTTTCCACTCGTCGACGGTGCGGCCGCGTCCCTGCGTTTTTACGCGGTATTCGGCGGTCAGATGTTCGGCCAGCAACTGGTGAACGCCGGGTATGCGTCCGTACAGAGTCAATGAGCCTTTGTCCCCAGTCGGGACAGCCAATCTGGCATGGACAAAACTCTTCCAATAGTTTGTGTCATAAATCACGTGCCGGATGGCGCGTTTCCCGGCGACGCTGGGCATCATCCAGTTGAAACCGAGGCGGTCGCCGGGTTGTTTTCTGTACTCCGTCATCGGTTTTGACGATGCGCCGACATACCGACCGTGCGACGGCAGCAGGATTCCGGCATACTGCGAACGGCGGCAGAATTCATACACGACATCGGTACTTTGCCCCCAGTTGGCATCCACCATGGCGCGTTCGATTTTCAGCATCGCGCCGTCTTCGCGCGGGTACTCGCGACCGAGGTAATCCTCCGTCAAGGCGTTCAGCGCGGCATACAGGCCGCCTTCAAGCCCAGCGTCCGGGAATACCGACTGGATGGTCGGATTCGCGTCCGCAAGCGAAAATTCGCGGCGGTGCTGGTCGGGAAACGTGCCGTAGTCAATCACCGCGCCGGTAAAATCTTCCGCCCACGCGATTACCACATAAAAAAGCAACGCTTTCTGCACGTCGACGAACATACTCATGCGGTCGCATTTGAGCGGGACGCGGCCTTTCGCAAGACCGTTGACTTTGCCGCAGATTTCATCAATGGAGAGCAGCGCGTCGCCACCCGTCTCCTCCGGCAGGGGATCGTTCTGGTACTCGCTGGCAAATGCAATCTCATCTTGAAATTTCAGATTCATCGCGTGTTGCAAGGCAGAGACTTCGTCGTGATTGAACCGCGCCTCCCAGCTGACTTCCGCTCCGGCGTCCATTGCGGCGCGGTTGGCAATGTAGAATTCAGTTGCCTTCTGGAAGTTGCCATCTGTCCGCAACGATTCGGCTCGAAGTTCGGCATACTGTTCCCAGAGTTTCATATTGACGGGAAACTTGTAGACCATCCGCGTTTTCTCGCCGTTCCAGTCGGGATGCGTTTGCCGGTTCAAAATGATGTCGGCCATGTCGCCCGGACGGATAATTGTGCAGGGCATGATTCCCGAAATCTTCGAACCGGGTCCGGCCAACCCTAAAATGTCCCCGGCCAGCACCCGAATGCGTTTGCGCGTTTGTTCCAGACTCCCGGCGGATTCGTTGGTCTGGGGATCGTCGATGATGACAAGAGAGGGACGGACACTTCGCCCATCGGGACGCTTGTATTTCATGCCGCGTACCCGTCCGGTAATTCCGGCAACGCGCACCACAATCCCGGATGCTTTGCTTCCGGCGATGGTCGGCAGCACGATTTCATTGTTCGTCCAGGTGATCCGTGTCCGTTCGCCGTGGTAGAGTTGACCGGCGCAACGGTTGGCGATCCCGTCCAGCTGGGCAATCGGATAGCAAACCTCCGGGAAGTCGGAAGCCAGCAGCTCATTCACATCCAGTTCGGTTTTTATGGATTCAAGCATTTCCAATGCGGCCATCTCGGTTGCGCCGATCAGGGTCACGAACTCACGGTGGCCGTAAAGCATCGCCCAGATTGCCGCCGTTTCTGTCAGACTGCTCTTCCCTGATCCGCGACTCATTGCCAACGCGAACAATCCGCCGGATAAAACGGCGGTTTCGATTTTGCCGATCACCTTCAAATGATCAGGCGACCATGCAAGCGTAAATGTTTCAGGGAAATACGTTTCACAGAAGAGCCGGAAATTCTGTTCGCATGCCGTTTTCCGTTCCGGGTCTGCCACGGGCGGCAGTTCGCCGATATCGCGTCCGGCGAGAGCCAGCGCGATATTCCGGTTGCGGACAAGATTTTTCTTCTCCTCATAGGTCTGCGGCGGGTTGTCCAGCCAGATCTGAATCTGCATCCGCAGCCATGCCGCATATTTAAAGAGATTGACGCTCTGTCCGCCATCGTCGGTGATGCGGAACCCGGCACGTTCGCGGTGTCGCCGCAACTGCCGCTCATTCAAAACGTACCCGAAAGCGGCGGTCGAATTCACCAGTTTGACCAGATCGCTTGGTTTGAGTTTATTCGGAATCATTGCCATCGCTGTTCAGCTCCTTTACCATCCATGCCATGTATTCAAAAAAGTTCACCGTGCCATCGCCGTTGAGCGGCAGTCCGGCTGAAATATCCCGTTCCAATTTCTGCATTGTCATATCACGGAATCCGGAACGGGCGAGGATTTCCACAACCTTTACCGGCGGCAATGCCGTCAATTTCAGCTGATTATCCATATAAAGTCCTTATGTTGAAGAATTATCGGCTTAATACCGGAAAGCGATTCGCTATGCCGCCGACCATGCGCTTATGTATGTCCAGCGCAACGAAATACGCTCAAATCAACAACCCACGGGAGGTCAAATGAGCAGCGAAACAAATGCAACGGTCGGATGCAAGGTCATCGTCAAAGTCGGATGCCGGGAAATCGAAGCGGTGGTTCTGGAAGTAACAGAGGCCGGATGCCGCGTCAAAAGCCTTGCCAGCGGCAAGGAATTTTCCGTCAAGAAAATCCTCCGCGTCATTGAACCGGAAAAAACGCCAGCTCCGGAAGATACTTCCGTGGAA
>JAQUTL010000039.1 GCA_028709805.1 Victivallaceae bacterium | reverse complement strand
TATGAAAAAGTGAACTTATCATCGATTTTGTTATCAAAAGACTTGAAAATCAAATAAAGTTGCTATAAATTTATAGCATAATAACAATAATGAGAGAAACACGGTGTTTCTTTCACGGATTCAGGATGCTATATTCCATTTAAAATGTACGTAAAAAGATGCAACTTCGTTGTGCAAATTCAAACTCAACAAAAAAGGATGTTTTGCAATGAGCTATGATTCTATGCTTTTCGAAGACGGCGGCCGTCAGGTCAAGGGTGCGGTTTATGAAAACCAGACCGTCGGGCTCACCGGAGACCTTGAGACCTTGATCGTTACATCGGCCGATACCGCGTTCAATACCAACATTATCGGCGGAGGCACCACGTATGTCATGGGCGGCACCGCCAATCAAACCATTGTCGACGCCGATGACGCCAGACTGTTCGTATGGGGCATCGACGGCAACGTCGGCAGCGCGGTCGGCGTAAGCGCAACCAACGCCGGCACCGTGTACGTTCAGTCCGGCGCCATGATCAACAGCGCCATAATCACCAGCCGGGCCAGACTCATGATCGAAAGCTCCATCGGCTCGAACATCGTCTGCGCCACCGGCGCTCAGCTGCACATCAGCTCCGGCGCCGTGGTCACCAACACTGAAATCATGTCCGGCGGCAGCCAAATCGTGTCGGCCGGCGGCAGCTCCACCGACCTTACCGTCAACAAGGGCGGCATTGTCATCTTCAAGGGCGGCGAGGGCAAACTCAGCGGCAAAATCAACATTTACGGCTCGGTGAAATTCCTGAGCAACTGCAAGGCCAACCTCAACGGCAGCACCGTGACCTTCCATCTGGAAGGCCGGACCGGAGAATACACCGTTTTTGTCGACACCCCGATGGAAAATTTCATCAACGGCAACTTTGCGGTCACCGTCTCCAACTCTCAGGCGGACGGCGTCTATCTGCTGGCCAAGACCACCACGGCGATGCCGTCCTTCTCTTCCTCGATCAGCATCGTCAACATGGCCGGCGCAACGATCGGCACGCTATCGATCGACAAGACCATCACCGTCGCGTCCGGCACCTACTCGCTTGCGGTCAAATCCGTGGCGCTTGACCCACGTTACCCGACCAGACTGTCCAACGTGCTCTGCCTGACGGTCACCACCAATCCGGGCAACGTCACCTGGCCGACCAACTGGCCGAACGCCCCGACCACCGTCAAAACCGCCGCCGCCGCCACCGCGGTCACGCTTGATTCCACTTACTCCACCGCGAACGGCATCGCCGCCGTCACCGCCGCCGGCACCTACGGCACCATCACCACCAACGTGGCGTCCGACTTCTTCGTGAACATCGTTTCCGGCTCGAAGATCGACAAGGTTATCGGCTACACCAAGACCAATTACCTTTATCTCAACGGCGGCAACGTCCGCTACCTTTACGGTTCCTATAAGAATGACAGCACCGGAGCGAACATCACGGTGGCGTCCGGCATCGTCCGCTTTCTGGTGGCGGCCGGTCAGGACCTCGTGGTCAGCGGTGACGTGAACATCACGTTCACCGCCAACTCCACGGTCACCCACACCGCCAATATTTTCGGCGGCGCGATCGCCATTGACAAAAACTCCGCAGTTACCGGCGACATCGCCCTGTCGCTGACCGGAGCCAACTTCAACGGCATGATCTTCGGCGGCTGCCGCGCCCAGAACGCCGGTATCACCGCCACGGCCAACAACATCAGCATCGAAGCCTCCGGCATCACCCAGACCCCGAACCACAAGGGCATCACCGTGGGTACGACCAACTGGATCGTCGGCGGCGGTCAGGCGCTGAGCGGCGCGACGGTCACGGCCGCCAACGTCTCCATCAATGCGGCTGACAGCAAGCTCGGACTGATCGTCGGCGGCGCCGAAGCCAAGGGCAGCGGCTCCATCGCCAACGTCGACAATTCCGCGATCACGCTCTCCGGAGTCACTCAGGTCGACACCATCTTCGTCGGCGGCTATGCCGATGAAGCCGGCAAATCCATAGTGCACAACGCCTCGCTGACCATCAACACCACCCAGAGCAGCAGCGTCACCAACGACATCACCATCAGCGGCAACATCTTCGGCGCGGCCAACCCGCACAACACCGGATTCGCCACGGTGGAGAATCTTGAGATCACGTTCACCGGACTCGGCGCCAATCTCAGCTTCAGCGGCGTTGTCGACGCGATCGGCAAGACCAACAACTCCGTTACCAACAGCACGCTGTGCTTCAGCGCGTTCACCGGCGAATTTTCCGCCACGATCAAGAACTTTGATACGCTCAAATTCGCCGGCAACAGCGCGGTTGACCTCATCAACGGCACCGCATCCGCCGACAGCTTCAAGTTCGATTTCAACGGCCGGACCAGCGCCAACTACGGCACCGCGTTGGCGGATCAGGACTTCAAACTCGCAGAAAATTCGACGATCGCAGTAGACCTGACCTCCAACCAGCTGCGCTCCAGCAACACCTTCGCCTTGATCGACGTCGGCTCCGACAACACCATCCTCGGCTGCATGACCATGATCTATCAGGACGGGATTGCGCTCGGAGAAGTCGCATTCGGAGGAACGCTCACCGTCGATCAGCAAGGCACTTTCGCCACCAAGATTGACGAGACCGGCAAAGCGGTGATCACCTTCACCAAACTGTAATTATCCGTCTGCCGATATCCCGCCCCTTGCCGGGGCGGGATATTTTTTTGCCGTTTTTCCATGCGTGGAGGTTGCATATTGACTTGGAGGAATGTACTTTCATGCAACACCAGACAACTATTGCAGAAAGAGCGCTTCCCGATGAAAATACTTCCTTTGCTGAAGATTTGGCGAAAAAGACAGGTCATGGACTCAATATGCAAATGCATTTTGGGAATGGCGGCCGGCGCTATCGGTTATCTGTTTTACGCGCTGATCCTCTATTTTGTCTTTTCGGTTTTCATCGGGGTGAGAGATCAACCCGGCAACGCCCTGGCCAGACTGCTCGGATACTGGCTGTGGGCGGCACTGGCGGCATTGGCATTGGCATTTATCTACAAACTGGGGTTCCGGCGCGAACGCTCGGTTCATGAGGGCATAAACGCCTATAGCTTCGGATTCGCGGAAAATTCACCGAAAGTCGTGCGGCTGCTGCTTTTTCAGGCGATGGGAATGGATATGGCGTGGCATCATCTGCGCCGGGCGGCGAGACTGCTTGCGGCCGATCTGTCCGCCAACACCGATATACTGCTGAAAATAATCGGAAGCGGCCACCGGGTTCCGCTGGCGGATTTCGGCATCGAGACCTGGGATGACTTCAGCCGCCGGCTCGCCGTATTTGTGGATATGGACTGCCTTCAGCTGCTTGAGGTCTATGATCCGCCGGAAATTATCGTCACCACGCCGTTCCGCGAATTTCTGCTGGCCAACTGCGACTTTCAGGGCGCCGCGCAAAACTGACAGTCTCTTTCTTCCGCATAACGCACATAAATAAAACCGTTCGCGCTTTGAGCGGTCTTTAATGTTGAATATTTTTGTGAAATGCTTATTCCAGCGGACGGCGGTTCTTACCCATAAGCAGCGAACTCGGATCGTCGTTGAGATAGCCGGCCAGCTCGGTCAGCACATCCAGTGCGCTGTTCAATTTTCCGGCGGTGACTGCGGCGTCGCGCTGAAAATCCTCCAGCGCGCGGGCGGAGTTGCGGATGCTCAACCCGGTATCGCCGAATTTTGCGGCCGTCACCTGCTGCTCCAGTCCGGTGGACAGTTGACTGATCTCGGACAAGGTGCGCTTCAGATCGGCCATCAGCGCGTTGACGTTTTCGGCGGTGAGGCTTTCGGCCATTCCGTTGCTCACCTTCTCCAGATTGGCGGAAATCGTGTCAAGCCGCGCCAGCGAGACCTTGAGCCGCTCATCCCCCAGAAGTCCGGAAACGTCCTCCAGACTTTTCACCAGATGGGAGGAAATCCCTTCAAAATCAATGGCGGAGATTGCCTCCAGCGACCGGTTGAGCTTGCCGAGAATACCGGTCAGCGTCGACGGGATCGACGGAATGACCATGCGCCCGGGAATGTCTTCAAACTTGGGAATAACCAACTTTGCCGCGCCGGGCGTCGGCTCGTCGAAATAATCCAGCTCGATGTATTTCAGCCCGGTCAACCCGCTGTAATCCATACGGCAGCGCAAACCGAGAGCGCGCTCGTTGCGGAAAAAATCGTTGAACGCGGTCATCCCCATCATCGCGTTGCCCTGGTTGGACACGGTGAAGCTTTTCAGGTCAACATCCATATCCACCCGGATTTTCTTGTCTTTCGTATCAATGAAAATCGCACTGACCCGGCCGATCGGCACCCCTTTGTATTTCACCGCCGACCCGATGTCGATTCCCTGCACCGACTCGGAAAAAAACGTCACCAGCTTCCCCTTGGGTGAAAACCTTTCGCGCACGCCGAGCATAAAAACCACCACCGCCAGCAGCGCCACTGTGGCGATCACAAACAAGCCGAGTTTGAATTTATTCACTTCAACCATGATTGACGCCCTACTCCTTTTCTCCGTGATATTCATAATGTTCGCGCGTCATGCCGTCGCGGTTCAGAAATTCGCGCACAAAATCATTCCCGGAATGGCTCCGCATGACGCGCGGGTCGCCGGTTTCAATTATGCCGCGCGTTCCGCGATCCAGAACAATGACGCGATCCACGATGCTGAAAATGCTTTCCAATTCATGCGTCACCATCACGATGGCGGCGCGGCTCTGATCGCGCAGGTTCAGAATCAACTTGTCCAGTCCGGCGGATGTGATCGGGTCCAATCCGGCGGACGGCTCGTCAAAAAACAGCAATTCCGGATCAAGCACCAGCGCCCTGGCCAGTCCGGCGCGCTTGGTCATGCCGCCGGAGATTTCCGCCGGCAGATAGTCGGCAAAGTCGGTCAGCCCGACCATGCCAAGTTTTGCCATTGCCTTCTCCGCCCGCTCCGCCGCCGACAGCGCCGTAAACTCCTCCAGCGGCAGCATCACATTCTCCAAAAGCGTCATCGACCCGAACAGTGCCCCCCCCTGATAGGTGACGCCAAAACGCCGCATCAGATTTCTCCGCGCCTTTCCGCCGGAGCCATTCAGCGCCTCTCCAAATATCCTGATGTCTCCAGACAACGGACGATACAGACCGATCAGATGCTTCAGCAGTGTTGACTTTCCGCATCCCGACCCGCCGAGAATGCCGAATATCTCGCCGCGCCGCACCTCGAAATTCATATCTTCCAATATGGCGCGGCCGCCGTATCCAACGGCAAGCCCGGTGACCTCAATGACCTTTTCCGGCGTTTCCATAATTCCTCAATACCCCCAGGCCATGTAAATCAGCGTCAACACCGCGTCACCGAGAACCACCGCAAAAATCCCGCTGACCACTGCCCGCGTGGTGGCGCGCCCCACCCCCTGCGCGTCCGTCCCCGCGGCGAACCCGCAGTGACAGCCGATCAACGTGATGCAGATTGCAAAAAACACGGTTTTAAGCACTCCCATGCAAAACACGCTCGGCACAAGCACGTCGATCGTACGCGCCATATAGGTGGACGCCGGCATGCCGAGATAGACCTGCGCCACCGTCAGCCCGCCGAGGATCCCCACCACGTCGCCGATCACCGTGAGCAGCGGAAGCGACACCATCATCGCCAGCAGTTTTGGAATCACCAGAAAACGCACCGGCTTTATGCCCATGGTCTCCAGCGCATTTATCTCCTCGTCCACCTTCATCGTCCCGATTTCGGCGGCGAAGCTCGATCCGGCGCGCCCGGTGGCGATCACCGCCACCATCAGCGGCCCCAACTCCTTGAGCAGCGAAAACGCCAGCAGATCGGCCACATAGAGTTCCGCGCCATACTTGCGCATCTGAAACGCCGACTGAAAAGCCACAATCGCCCCCATCAGAAAGCAGATTGCCGCCACGATCGGCACCGACTTGCGTCCGCACAGATCAAGATAATAGAGCACATCTCGCCAGCGCAGTTTGCGCGGCGAGACGACAACTTCGGCGACCGCCGAGACCACGTCTCCGACAAATCCAATCCGATTGACCGCGCCGGACACCTCGTCATATGTTCCGCGCCCTACGCCGGTCACAAAATCTTTAACCTTATTTCTAACCATGACATTCACAATACACTCAGTTTTTTCATTTTCAACGCGCCGGACGCTTTATAAACGCTGTTTTTGTGTTATATTAAGCGATGGACATACCGCAACACAAGGATTTTCCGCAATGAAAAAACAAATGAAACGAATGGCGCTCTGGCTGGTTCTGCTTGCAGTCGCCGCCGGAGCCGCGTTATTCATACATATGAAAATCGCCAGAAGCGGTGAAAACACGGTGATGGCCGCCGGAGAACTGTTCAAACGCGAACTCGGCCTTAATCTGCCGATTGCGGAGGGCGTTGTCAGTTGCGTTGTCGCCAGACTTGACGGCAGAATAAGCGCGGTCGGCACCGGACACGCGAAACTTGGCAGCGAAAACGGTGCGTTCATCATTCCGGCGACCCCGAAGTGGAAATACATTTCAGCGGAACGCTACGGCAAAAACGCATCAATAGAAATCGAACAATGCCTTTACGACGATCTGGAATTCAAAGACCTCCGGCTTGAGCGCAATCTGGACGAACCGGAATGGCACTTCACCGCCATCGCCACCGTTCCGCTGGACTCGGTGGCCGGCACAAAACTTCCGGCGGACACCAAAATCACCGGTGCCGAGGTTGAGGGCAACTGGACCGGGTACGGGATCAATTTTTCCGCCGCCGACGGCAGTTTCAGCTACTCCAACACCGTGGAACTGAAGCCGGTACAGCAGGAGGACCCGGACGAAAAAGGCGGAGCCGTCCGGCCGGTCAAGATCGTAAAGCTCGAACTTTTGTCTCAAAACAGCAGGTAAAGGAACCCATCCATCATGAACGAGGAAAAACATAAAAAACTGCCGGTGGCGGCGATCGTGGGACGGCCGAACGTCGGCAAGTCTTCGCTGTTCAACGCGATCATCGGCTCCCGGCTCAGCATTGTGCACGAGATGTCCGGCGTCACCCGCGACCGGGTCATCGCCCCCGCCTCGCACCGCGGACGCGATTTTGAACTGGTTGATACCGGCGGGCTGGGGATGCGGTTCGGTGAAACCAGAAACCTCGACGTGTGGGACGAACGGATCGCCGGGCAGGTCGAGTCCGCCCTGCAGGACGCCGACGTGCTGATCTTCGTCACCAATGTTCAAGCCGGACTGCTTCCGCTGGACGAGGAAGTCGCCCAGAAACTGCGGTCCTGCAATCTTCCGGTGATCGTGGCGGCAAACAAGGCGGACAATCCGGAACTTGCAAAGTCGGCGCTGGAAATGACCGCCATGGGATTCGGCGATGTGTCGCCGGTCTCCTGTCTGCACCGCGCCGGCCTGGGCGATCTGCTTGACCGGGTGGTGGCCGCCCTCCCCGCGCCGGATCAGAACGAAGTAGCGGCGGCGGACGAAGAAGACGCGGCGGCGGACGAAGAAAATAAAAAAGATGAAAATTCCCCGGTAAAAATCGCGGTGATCGGCCGGCCGAACGTCGGAAAATCGTCGCTGGTCAACGCGCTGCTGGGCGAGGAACGGGTCATGGTTTCCGAAATCGCCGGAACCACGCGTGACGCCATCGACTCCGATTTTCAGATCAAATACCGCGACGGCATCCGCCCCGCCGTGCTTATCGATACCGCCGGACTGCGCAAAAAAGGCAAAGTTCACGACGCGGTCGAAATGTTCAGCGTCATGCGGGCGCAAAGCGCCATCAGCCGAGCCGATCTGATCGTCTTCGTAACTGAGGCGAGCATCGACGGCGTGACCGCGCAGGACCGCCGGATCGCCGGCATGATCGAAGAGTCCGGCAAAGCCTGCGTGATCGCGGTGAACAAGATCGACCTCTGCGCGGATCAACCCGCCAAGGAGCTGGTCAAACAGATACGTTTCTCGCTCCCCAACATGAACTATGCGCCGCTGGTGACACTGAGCGCCGCCAAACACCGCAACCTCAACCAGTTGCTTGACCAGATCGCTCAGGTCATGGAACAGCTTCAGGTGAGAATCCCGACCAGTGTGGTCAATCAGGTGCTGGCCGACGCGTTTGAACGCACCACGCCGCCGGTGATCGGCAACGCTCCGCTGAAATTCTACTACGCCAGTCAGGTCGGCACCGCGCCGCCGCGCTTTCTGCTTTTCGTGAATGATAAAAAATACTGCGCCGACCATTACGTCGGCTACCTGATGAACGCGCTGCGTCAGGCGTTCGACTTCACCGGGCTGCCTATCGTGCTTGAACTGCGCTCCCGCCCGAAAAAGGTGGCCAGCGTTCACACTCCGGCCCGCACTCCGGGCGGCAAACGCCCGGCAAAAACCGGTCGCAACCCCGGAACGGCCGGTCGCAAACCGGGTAAACCAGCCGGACGCAAGGCCGCCGGACCTTCCGCCGCAAAACGCCGGACAACGTCCGGACGGGGAAAATCCGGCGGAAAACGATAGCCCGCACTTGCAAAAACATTTTTTGGCTATATATTTACTGTCTGTATTCAACGGATGTTGATTTTTTAAAAATATACATAACTCAAGGAGAGTAAAAATGGCAGTTCCGAAACGCAAAACCTCGAAGATGAAAAAGCGCCAGCGCAAGGCCGCCAACCGTTACGAAGGCGTTCAGGCCACGTTCTGCACTAATTGCGACGCGCCGGTGGAACCGCATCGCGTCTGCAAAGCCTGCGGCACTTACAAGGGCAAGCAGGTCATCACCGTAGAATAACGCAAAAGCGCTCCACCCATGATTAGAATTGCCGTTGACGCAATGGGCGGGGATTATGCGCCTGGTGTCTGCATCGAAGGTGCGGCACAGGCGCTTTATGATTTCCCCCAAATTCATATAGTGCTGGTCGGTCATGCCCAAAAGCTGGCCTACTATATGGAGCGTTACGGCATCGCCGGTCACAAGCGGGTCAGCGTCCACCATGCCGAAAGCGTGGTGGAAATGTGGGAGCCGTCCACCTCATCGCTGCGCGGTAAACGCGACTCATCCATTACCGCCTGCGCAAAACTGCTGAGGGATAAAGAGGTGGATGCCATGGCCAGCCCCGGACACACCGGCGCGATCGTGGCGGCGACCAAGGTGCTGGTGCGGACGCTGCCCGGAGTTGACCGTCCGGCGCTCGGCGCGTCGCTGCCGCGGAACAACGGCCGATTCATGCTGGTTGACGCCGGGGCGAACACAAACTGCACTGCCAGAAATCTGGCGGAATTTGCGCTGATGGGTGAGGTTTACACCTCGTTTCTGTACAAAGTACCGCGCCCGCGCATCGGGCTGCTCAGCGTTGGCGGCGAGGACATCAAGGGAAACGAGCTGACGAAGAGCGTATTCAAGGCGCTGTCCGACATGCCGATCAACTTCATCGGAAACGTTGAAGGCGATTCGGTGTTTGAGGACGCCGCCGACGTTGTGGTCACCGACGGGTTCTGCGGCAATGTGATGCTTAAGACCAGCGAAGGCCTGGCAAAACTGGTGATGCATTGGATGAAACTTGCGTTCACCCGCAATCCGATGCGCGTCACCGGAGCAATGCTGGCGAAAAACGCCTTCAAAGATTTGAAAAGTTACGGAGACGCCAGCGAAATCGGCGGAGCGCCGCTCTTGGGAATAAACGGCATTTGCATTATCGGTCACGGGTCAAGCAATCCGCGGGCGGTGCGCAACGCCATCAGACTTGCGGCCGAGTGTCACGAATTCGGCATTAATGAAAAAATCACGCAGCGGTTCAAGGAGTGCGAGGACTTACTGTCAACGCTTCACTGATCCGCGGCACGTCATCAGGAGATTGACCTACAATGGGCATTCGCATAATATCGACCGGCCGCTGCCTCCCGGATCGGGTGTTGACCAACGCCGACCTTGAAAAAATGGTCGAAACTTCCGACGAATGGATCAGAACCCGCACCGGGATCGAAGAGCGGCATATCGCGAATGCGGATCAGTCGACCAGCGACCTCTGCTTCATCGCCGCCAGCAACGCGCTTGAAAGCGCCGGCGTGGATCCGGCGGAGATCGGCGGCGTAATCGTCGGCACCATCACTCCGGACTATGCGCATCTTCCGAGCACCGCGTGCATTCTGCAACAGCGGCTCGGCTGCAAAAATGCGTTCTGTTTTGACCTTTCCGCCGCCTGTTCCGGCCTGATTTATTCGCTGGTCACCGCCAATTCGATGATGCAGACCATGCCGGAGATCAAATACATGCTGGTGTTCGGAGCGGAAAAACTTTCCAGCATCGTCAACTGGGATGACCGCAACACCTGCGTGCTCTTCGGCGACGGCGCCTCCGCCGTGCTGCTGGGCCGGACCGACGATGACAAAAACTCCATTCTCGCATTCGACATCGGCGCCGACGGCAACTACGCGAAGTCGCTGATCACCGAAGCCGGCGGCACCCGCATGCCGCTGACCGCCGAAAACCACGACAAACAATTCGTGTTTATGAACGGCCGGGAAATCTTTAAACTTGCGGTAAACGCAATGGTGGACAGCTCGCTCCGCACGCTGAAGAAGGCCGGAGTGACGGCCGCCGACCTGAAAATCCTGATTCCGCATCAGGCCAATATGCGGATCATCAACGCCGTCTCCGAACGGCTCGGCATCGACGACACCAAGGTGTATCGCAACGTCAACCGCTACGGAAACACCTCGGCGGCCAGCATCGGATTGTGCCTCGACGAAATCGTCCGCACCAACACGCTCAAACACGGCGACAAAATTATGCTTGACGCTTTCGGCGGCGGACTCACATGGGGTTCAATTTTAATTGAATGGTAGTTGAAATTCAGTAATCATTATGATATATTAGGGGTGTAAACCCAAGAAAGGAACGCCCGAAAAAATGAGCAAGATTAACGCGGAACATGTTTTCACCTCCGAATCGGTTTCGGAAGGACATCCGGATAAGGTGTGCGATCAGATATCCGACGCCATACTTGACGCCTGTCTCGCCGGCGATCCGGACAGCCGTGTCGCCTGCGAAACGCTCGCCACCACTGATCTGATCGTGATTTCCGGAGAGATAACCACCAAGAGCAAAGTCAACTGGCAGGATGTCGCGCTCAAGGTGATCTCCGAAATCGGCTATACCGACACCGAACTCGGCTTCAGTGCCGAGAACTGCAAAGTTATGGTTTGCGTGCACCGCCAGTCTCCCGACATCTCCCTGGGGGTGACGGCGGCCGGAGCGCACGAACAGGGTGCCGGCGACCAGGGAATGATGTTCGGCTTCGCGTCCAATGAAACGCCGGAAATGATGCCGGCGCCGATTCTTTATGCGCACCGCATCGTACAGGAGTTGGCCAGACTGCGCAAGAGCGACCCGGTCAAATATCGTTTTCTGCGGCCGGACGCGAAGAGTCAGGTCTCCATCCACTACAAGGACGGGCGGCCGCTGCATGTCGAAACGGTGGTGGTGTCGCACCAGCACAGCGAGGACATGAAGCTTCCGGTGCTTGAACAGATCGTCCGCGAGACGGTTAAGAAGGTCATTCCGGCCGAGCTGCTCAACGACGAAATCAGATACTACATCAACCCGACCGGCAAGTTCGTGATCGGCGGCCCGCACGGCGACACCGGACTTACCGGGCGCAAGATCATTGTCGACACCTACGGCGGCGTGGGATCGCACGGCGGCGGCGCCTTCTCCGGCAAAGACCCGTCGAAAGTCGACCGGTCGGCGGCGTACATGTGCCGCTACATCGCCAAGAACATCGTGGCGGCAGAACTGGCCGACAAATGCGAAGTGCAGGTTGCCTACGCCATCGGCGTGGCCGATCCGCTGAGCATCAACGTCGACACCTACTCCACCGGTAAACTCAGGAATGACGCCATGCTGGAAAAGGTGGTGCGCAACGTGTTTGACATGCGTCCGGCGGCCATCGTCGAGCTGTTGCAGCTCAAGCATCCGGCGGCCAACGGCTGGAGCTATCAGGAGACCGCCAGCTACGGTCACTTCGGAAGAAGCAAATTCCCGTGGGAAAAGGTCGATCGGGTCGAAGAACTTAAAAAGGCCGCGGCGCCATTCATGAAATGAACGGCGGAGCAACAAGGGTACTCGGCGTCGGTTCGCCGGTCGTCGATCTGCTGCTGAAAGTGTCGGATGACGATCTGCGGCGGATCGGCGTTGTCAAAGGCGGACGGACGCCGGTGACGCCGGAACGGCAGGATGAAATACTCGCAACGCTGGACGGAACGCCGGAAATGTCACCGGGAGGTTCGGTCGGCAATACGCTGTTCACGCTGGCAAGACTGGGCTTTGCTCCGGCAATGTGCGGAATGGTCGGGCTGGACATGTACGGCCAGTTCTATGTGCAGGAGTTCTGCAAGTGCGGCGGCGCACTCGACCGGTTTGACTACACCGACCGGCGGCCGAACGCGCGCTGCCTGTCGCTGATTACGCCGGACGCCGAGCGGACCATGCTCACCTCGCTCGCCGCGGCGGAACAGGTTCCGGACAAAACCGGATTCGATGATTATGACTGGATCATGCTTGAGGGGTATCTGTTCGCCGGACCGGATGCGGAGCGCATAACCGATGCGGTCAGGTCGACGAAGGCAAAAATATGTCTTGACCTGAATGACAGCCGGGTGGTTCATGAATTTCACGACCGGATTGCCGCAATTCTGCCGCATGTCGATATCGTCTTTGCCAACGCTGACGAGGCGGCGGCGTTCGGCGGAAAACTGCCGCCGGAACAGCTTGCCGGAAAGCTCGGAGAATTCTGCCCCACCGCGGTGGTGAAACTCGGAGCCGACGGCTGTGTGATAAAGTCGCCGGACGGCAAGATCGAACATTTTGAAGCATTCAAGGCCGAGGCAGTGGACACCACCGGCGCGGGCGACCTGTTTTCCGCCGGCTTCATGTATGGCGTTTTTCACGGCCAGCCGATCGCAAGGTGCGCATTTTTCGGCGCCACGCTGGGCGCCGAGGCGGTAAAAGTGGTCGGCACGACAATTCCGGCGGGACGCTGGCTGTCGATTTATCTCAAACTAAAAATCTGAACCGGCGAACGAGCATCGGCTGGCAACCCGGCCGCGCCGTCCCGTCCGGCTCCATCGCCAACACCAACACTACGGAGAAAACAAGATGGAATATAAAGTCAAAGACATCAACCTGGCGGCGTTCGGCCGGCGGGAGCTGGATATCGCCGAACACGAAATGCCCGGACTCATGGCGGCCCGCAGGAAATATGCGCCGCTGCAACCGCTGAAGGGCGTCCGCATCACCGGCAGTCTGCACATGACCATCCAGACCGCAGTGCTGATCGAAACGCTGTGCGACCTCGGCGCCGATGTGCGCTGGGCGTCCTGCAATATTTTCTCCACTCAGGACCACGCCGCCGCCGCAATCGCGAAACGCGGCGTTCCGGTGTTCGCCTGGAAGGGCGAAACGCTGGAGGAGTACTGGGAATGCACCTACCGCGCCCTCACCTTCCCGGACAATGAAGGGCCGGATCAAATCGTGGACGACGGCGGAGACGCCACACTGCTGATCCATCGCGGCGTGGCGGCGGAAAACGATCCGTCGATTCTCGACGCGCCGACCGACGTGCATGAATGCCGCGTCATCAACGCCCTGCTCAAACGGGTGCTGAAGGAAGACCCCACCCACTGGCATCGCACCGCGGCGCGGGTGAAGGGGGTTTCCGAAGAGACCACCACGGGAGTCCATCGGCTGATCCAGATGGCGGAGCGCAATGAACTGCTGTTTCAGGCGGTAAACGTCAACGACTCGGTGACAAAAAGCAAGTTTGACAATATTTACGGCTGCCGTCACTCGCTGACCGACGGCATCAAACGGGCTCTGGACGTGATGCTGTCCGGCAAAACCGTCATGGTCTGCGGCTACGGCGACGTGGGCAAGGGGTGCGCCGAGGCGCTGCGCAATGAGCGCGCCAAGGTTTTGGTCAGTGAAGTGGATCCGATTTGCGCGCTTCAGGCCTGCATGGCCGGCTTTCAGGTGTGCACGATCGAAGAAGCGCTGCCGGTGGCCGACCTCTACGTCACCTGCACCGGGAACTGCCGGATCATCACGCTGGAACACATGTCCAGGATGAAAGATCAGGCGACAGTCTGCAACATCGGCCATTTTGACGACGAAATCGAGGTGGCGAAACTCGACGCCGCGCCTGGCGTGGAAAAACTTGAGATCAAAGGCAGCGAATGCCCGGTTCACCGCTACACGTTCCCGGACGGCCACGCCATCTATCTTCTGGCCGAGGGGCGGCTGGTCAACCTCGGCTGCGCCACCGGCCACCCAAGTTTTGTGATGAGCTGCTCGTTCACCAATCAGGTGCTGGCTCAGCTCGACATCAAAAACCACCCGGAACGCCGGCCCGGAGTATATCTGATCGCCAAGAAACTTGACGAGGAGGTCGCCGCGCTGCATCTTGACAAACTCGGCGCCCACCTGAGCAAACTTACCAAGGAACAGGCCGACTACATCGGCGTGCCGCAGGACGGACCGTTCAAACCGGAGAATTACCGGTACTGAACAAAAGAACAGCGAGGAAGATGACCGCGCTTGAACTGTTGAAAAAATGGCGATGGCACCGTGTCGGCAAGGAATTTGAGAAAGTCGTTGCCGGCTTGATCGGACTGGCCGTATTCTTCGCTTTATTCTGCGGCGGCGCCGTCGGGGCAATGCTCAGGTACCGGACCGAATTCAGCCTGAAGATATTGCTGATTCTGGCGGCGGCGCTGCTGGCGTTATGGTCGCTTTTCTACTTTCTCGGCAAACGCGACAACAACCTCGACTACACCGCCATTGACAACAACGAAACGCCGGAAATCTCATTGCTCTTTTACGGCGGCTGATACCGCCACCGCAGCCTGTCCGCTGAAACCGCGCTCTGCGCCATTGCGCCGTATTGTCTGGAAGTATGCTGCGGCGGCCTGAAAAACATTGTCATACTGCTCTTTCTCCGCAAGTCTGGCATACGCGAATAACCGGCATGGGACAGCAGGAATATTCATTACCCGTCGTAATTCAAACGCCATTGCATGGTTATATGAAACGCCACCATCAGCCGATTTTATAATATCTGCAAAAACATGCAACTTTGATTTGATAAAAATAAAAAAACAGGTAAATTACTTCTTATAATATCAGCCTGAGTCCGTGAAAGAAATGAATAAAAAAGGGGCGTAAAAATAGAAAAACCTGTTGATAAACAGTATATTATGATTACTTAATTCAACCATATAAAGTTTAACCCAACAGGTGAATAGTGATTAA
>JAQUTL010000014.1 GCA_028709805.1 Victivallaceae bacterium | reverse complement strand
AATCCGCCGCTTCAAAGACGGCTGGACGGCGGAGATGGCCGTTCCGGTGGTGGAGCTTGAACGGCTTGCCCCGGTTCAGCCGGCGCCCGGCGTCAGATGGCGGGCCAACTTCCACCGCAGCGACCGGCTCCGGGGAGTGGACAGCTCGTGGAGTCGCGGCGGAACCGGATTTCACGCCGTTCAATTCTTCGGTGAACTTGTATTCAAATAATCAATGGACAGATCGGACGACAGATGCGAAAAAGATTGTTTTATGCTGCTGCTGCGGCCATAATGACCGCCGGCTGCCAGACCGCCGGAATTTTCTCCGGAACGCCGCCGCGGGTGGCCGAAAATCAGGACACCTATATATGCAACGGCCTGCCGATTCGCAAGATGCTGCTTGACGACAATGAATACAACCGCGAATACAAGCTGCCCGGCCCGATGACGCCGCGGTATGTGACCATCCACAACACCGCGAACAAGGCGCCGGCCGTCCGCGAGCGCGACTACCTGAACAACCGGCGCGATTCGGTGTATATCTCCTTCCATTTCGCCGTGGATGAAAACGAAGCTGTGCAGATTATGCCGATGGATATGCACGCCTGGCACGCCGGTGACAAGAACGGCGACGGCAATATGAAAAGCGTCGGCATCGAAATCTGCCGCAGCACGCTGTATGACGGCGATTTATACCGGCGCAGCGAGGACAACGCGGTGAAACTTGCCGCCTGGGTGCTTTATGTCAACCACCTCACGGCCGACGACCTCAGGATGCATCAGGACTGGTCCGGCAAGAAGTGTCCGCACCGTATTATCGAGGACAACCGCTGGCCGGAATTCCGGCAGCGGGTCGCCGATTCGCTGGCGGAGCTGAAAAAAAACAAATAAGTTTGAATTTTTGGCAAAGCGGCATTTGATTTGCGCCGCGGTTCGTGTTATAATAGCATTGGAACAATAAAAGGAGGATGTTTATGGCAGGTTGGCTCGACGCACTGTTGGATTTACAGGATGTTGATTTGAAGATCCGCAGCCTGAAAAAACGTCTGGAAATGATACCCAAGGAGCGCAACGAACTCAAGGATCAGCGCGCCGCCGAGAAGGAACAGCTCAACGTCGCCAAGACCGACATCGTTGACACCGAGGGCAAACTCAGGGGCTTTGAAGCCCTGATGAAAAAACATTATGACGCCATCGCCAAACTTCAGCAGCGTTCCACCCAGATTCGCCGCAATGACGAGTATCAGGCCAATCTCCGCGAGATTGACTTCAACAAGGCGAAAATTTCCGACATCGAAACCGAAACCATCGTGCTGATGGACAAGCTCGACAACCTCAAGCACAACTTCATCAGCAAAGAGGAGGAATGCGCCGCCCGCGTCTCCGACATCGAAAACGAGATCGACAGCATGAACGCGCTTGAGGAAGAGGTGCGCGACGTGCTCAAGGAACTCGCTGTGCTGCGGTCCGAACGCGCGGCCCAGGTGTCCGCGCAGATACTTGAAGACTATGAGCGCATTCTGAGCAAAAATGTCGATACTCCGGCGGTGAAGATCATCAACGGCAACATTTGCGCGAACTGCCGGCTCAAGATCACGCCGCAGACCATCAACAACGCCAAGTCGGGCAGTTTGACCCACTGCGACAACTGCTCGCATATCGTGTACTTTAGAGAGGACTGAGCCGCGTCAGATGGAAAATCAGCTCCGGGAGGACAAGCCGATGCTGTGGTATCTCCACGGCGACGAGCGGGTCCGCATGCTCCGCTATTTTGTCCGGGAACAGATGGACCCGGCGCTGCGCTTCACCGTCGATTACCCGGAAACTCCGCGGATCGGGGTGGTTATATCAACCTATTCGAGCATTCCGTATCTTGACTTAAATTTGCACTATCTGGTCAAGGTCAACCGGCTTAACGTGCTGATTCATGACGACTGCTCGCCGGACCGCGACGCGCTGATCGCCCTGTGCTCAAAATATTCTCCGCACGTCCAGCTTTACATCACGAAAAAACGATTGTGGCATAAGAGTCACATCGGCGCGCTCGGCGATACGCACAGTTTTCTGATCGGACTTGACTGGGCGGCGAAAAGCAAGCTTGATATTCTGGTGAAACTTTCGCGTCGGCTGGTCTGCCTTTCGGAGTTTGCTTCCGGACTGGGGAAACTGGCAAAGGAGTCCGAGGCGTTCACCTTCGGCTGCTATTGCAACAAGGACGATTTCCCGATCCGGACCGAATGCATGGCCATGTCCGTCAAAGCCTGGACTATGCCGTTTCAGATGAACCGGCTGGCGCTGATACTCAAAAACGAATATCCGATCTACGCGGAGTTCTGGTTCCACGACATGGCCAGAACGCTCGCCTACAACAACGGCAGCGCGAAATACCGCGCATTCATCGAAAAACAGAATCTCGGTGCGCTCTATGACGGATACGCCTTGTGGCGCGACCTGCTCGGCCCCACCCGCTATACGCCGACGCCGCGGGCGCTCTGGCATCTGGCCAATCCGGTGGAGGATTATCTGGCGGCCAGCCGCAGGGTTTTCGGAGACCGTTATAAGCTCGAAGACTTCAAGCGGCTGGAAGAGTTCTGATTACAGCCGGAAGATCGCTCCGATCTTTTTGCCGAGCGCGGCGGCGGCCAGTGCGAGCGTCGACGCCAGAAACAGCATGGCCCATACCCCGAACGCGCAGGCAATGTACCGCCCTTCGCCCAGAATTGACGACAATTCGTAGATTGCTTTGGTGATCGGATAGAATTGGGCTTTCTGCGCCAGAATCAGGCTGTCCGACACCTCCAGCATTGAGAAGCTGAAGGCAAACAGCGCGCCGACCAGAATGTTGGCCGCCACCAGCGGCAGGGTGATCCGCCGCAATACGCGCCATGCTCCGGCGCCGAGGTTGCGTCCGGCGTTTTCCAGTTCCGCCGGGGTCTGCTCCAGACCGGAGGAGACCGCCCGCACCACATACGGCAGCCGGCGCACCGCGTAGGCCGCCGCCAGCAGCAGCAGCGGATTTTTCTCCACGTCGAACAGCATTCGGGTAAAGCCGTTGGCGTAGGCCAGCACCAGAAATCCGAACGCCATCACAATGCCGGGAACCGCCAGCGGCAGCATCGCAAGCGTGTCCAGCAGCCAGCCGCCGCGCAGCTTCCAGCGGACGACGGCCAGCGAGATCAGCACTCCGGCCGCCACCGCGATCAGCATGGCCGACAGCGAGTAGCGCAGACTGTTGATAATGCTCGGAACCACCAGACTGTCGGACAGCGCCGCGTCAAAATTCATCCAGGTGAACGACTCCGGCAGCACGCTGTTGTACCAGTTGCGCGAGAACGCGATCAGCACCAGCGAAATGTGCGGGGCGAGCGCGATCAGCGTCACCGCGGCAAATGCTCCGGCCGGCAGCAGTCCGGCCCAGAATCCGAGTTTTACGCCGCCGCTTCCGGAGGATCCTTTGCCGGCCGATCCGCCGGTTGCCGGGCGGCCGAACGCCAGTTTGCCGCCGAGATACAGCAGCGCCGACACCGCCAGCATGATTACCACCAGCGACAGCGGCAGTTGATTGCGCTCAAGTTCAGTGATGCCGTTGAACACCTGCACCGGGGTTATTCTGGTGTAATTGAACATCAGCGGCGTACCGAGTTCGGTGAAGCTCCAGATCAGCACAATGCTGCCGCCGGCGAAAATTCCCGGTTTGACCAGCGGCAGGGTGATGCGGAAAAATCTCCGTCGCGGCGAGGCGCCGAGATTGCGCGCCGCCTCCTGATAGGCCGGATCGATATTGGCCAGCGCGGTGATGAGATTCAGGTAGAGGATCGGATATAGATGCAGCGCTTCGATCGCGCATACCGCCCAAAATTTGCCGTCGCCGCCCAGAAAGTCGATCCTGGCGGCGCCAAATCCGGTCAGAATGGAATTGAACACACCGTAATGACCCAGCAGTTGCTGAAAGCCGAGTGCGCCGACAAACGGCGGCAGTATCATCGGCGCCATGATCGCCAGTGTGCTCAGTGCTTTGCCCCGGAATTCGTAGCGGTTGTAGAGCAGCGCCAGCGGCAGCGCGATCGCCAGCGTGAACACTGTGGTGACCGCCGCCACCGCCAGCGCGTTGCACAGCCCTTCAACATAGACCGGACTGCGGAATATTTCCGCGATCAGGCCGGGATTGAGTCCGCCGGCCGCCACCGCGTAGATCGGTCCAAGCAGAAAAGTCACCAGAAACAGCAGCAGGACGCCGCCGGTGAGATAGCATAAAAATCGTCGTGTGTCCATAATAGCGTCAACGTCCCTTTGCGGCCAGACCGGCGGCTTTAAGATAATGTTCACGGGCGAACTGCGTCCACTCCCGGCGCAGCGCGGCCACCGCTTCGCTGACCTCCGGGCCGCCGGTGCGGTTCAGTTCGGCGGCCATGCTCCCGGCGGCTGAGTACGAAAAAGGCAGACGCTGAAATTCCGCCCATGCTTCCGGGACTTTCTCCGGGCCGCCGGCGATGATTATCGCCCGCCACGCTTCGCGCAGCTCGTCGGCCGGGTCGAGGATCACGCATTTTATCAGGATGCGGATCAAAGCGAAATAGCGCCCGGTCAGCTCCGGACGGTATTGGAATCCGGCGCCGGTGCGGTACGGATTGTATTCAGGATCAATCAGATAATGGCTCAGCGGCTCGCGGTACATATCCATCCGGATCGGCGGACGGCGCGGCGAACGGACTTCGGGACCGCCGGGCGTGCCGGTTTTTGAACTCCATAGTTTTTGGCCGTCCACGCCGAGCACGAAGTCGATGAACGCTTCGGCAACGGCGCGGTTCGGTGCGCCGCGCAGCAGTTGTATCGGGTCGGCGCCGACGCTGCTGCCGTTTTCCGGCATTACAAAAACAATGCGTTTATGATCGGGTGTGTTGCACCACTCTTCTTCGGCAAAACCGTAATAGTCGATACACACTCCGGCGGCGGCCGATCCGGTGGACACCTCAAGCGGGATTTTCGACGCGCTGTCCGACACCAGCTCCGCGTTTCCGGCTATCTGTTTCAGCAGCGTCATTGCGTTGCGCCAGCCGGTCTCGGCGTCCTTTGACTGCTGCATTTTCTGCTGGATCAGCATTTCGTAGCATTTATTCACCGAGCCGCTTTTGGTGGGGTCGCCCACCGCGATCAGGCCGAACAGTTCGCCGCGGCCGAGATCGTCCCATTTTTCCGGCGGCTCTATTTCCAGTTCGCGGTAGCGGTCAGGATTGTAGCAGATGCCGAAGCTGGAAAGACAGCAGCCGTAGAACCGGCCGGACGGATCATAGAAAATTTCGCCGGAAAAGGTTTGCGGAATTATGTCCGGCGCGAAATATTCCGGGTGGCGCCGCGCCGCGCCGCCGTCCACACCGTAGCCCTTGTCGGCGTTTTTGCCGTGATCGTAGGAGCCGCCGCCCCAGAAAATATCGATGTTGATGCCGACGTCTGACGCCAGAAAGCGCTCACGAGCCAGCTTCTGCGCCGGCGAGCCGTTTTTCCCGGTGCGGGGATCGGCGAAAGCGGCGGCGACGTCATCATTCCATTCGTCGGGGAAATTGCGGCGGTAGTAGTCGCGGAAATTTGCGGCGTAGCGGTCGTCGATATAGCGGATGATGTCGGAGGTTCCGCCGACGTCGCGCCAGTCGAACTCCACCTCCCTGCCGTATTTTTCCCGGTAATATTTGCGAAATCCGTGTTCAAATTCCCGTTTCACCGATTTGTCGTGGGCGGAGACGATCACCAGAGAATCGGCGTCATCCGGCATCAATATCGGTTCGTCTCCGCCGCGTCCGGAGCGTAGAACAAACGGCAGCGCGAACAGCAGCACGAACGGAATGGCGCCGGCAAATATTCTTTTCCACATTGTTTCAGGCTCCAAACACCCGGACCGCCGCCGGGGCGACCATGAACTCGCATTCATCGCCGCCGGGCGGCGGATCAACCGGCGGAGACATCAGCATTTTCAGCGTTGTGCCGCCGGCCGCTACCGTATATACCGCGTATTCCCCGGCATACAGTTCGCCGGTGATCTTACCGCGAAAGCGCAGAGTTCCGTCCGGCGCGTCCGGAGCTGCCGGGCGCAGCGATTCGGGGCGGAACATCAGTCTGACCGGCCCGTCCGGCGCCGCCGGCAGCCGCCATTGACCGAGTTGTGCGGCGACGACTCCGCCCTCCGCATCGCCGTCCAGAAAATTGGCGTCGCCCAGAAATTCGGCCGCAAACGGCGACGCCGGATGGCGGTACAGTTCGCGCGGCGCGGCGCATTGTTCGAGCAAACCGTTATGCATGATCGCGGCGCGGTCGGCGGTGGCCAGCGCTTCACGCCGGTCGTGAGTGACATACACCGCGGTCAATCCTTTGGTCTTGGTCACCCGTCTGATCTCCTCGCGCATGGTGTCGCGCAGTCTGGCGTCAAGATTGGACAGCGGCTCGTCAAGCAGCAGCACCGCCGGCTCCACCGCCACCGCGCGGGCCAGCGCCACGCGCTGCTGTTGACCGCCGGAAAGCGAGGCGATTTTGCGGTCGCCCAGCCCCGGCAGCCGGACCAGCTCCAGCGCTGCGTTCACCTTCACGGCGATTTCCGACGACGCGCAGTGCGCGGCCCGCAGCCCGAACGCCACGTTTTCAAAAACCGAGAGGTGCGGCCACAGCGCATAATTTTGGAACACCATCGCCGTATGGCGGCGCTCCGGCGGCAGCGACGTGATGTCGCGTCCGTCAAAGCCGATCGTCCCGGAATCCGGCGACTCCAGTCCGGCGATGATCCGAAGCAGCGTCGATTTTCCGCAGCCGGACGGCCCCAGCAGAAAAAACAGTTCTCCGGCGGCGATTTCAAGGTTTATGCCGGAAAGCACCGGCTTGTCTTTGGTGAAACTTTTGCCGATTCCGGCAAGCGAGATTGAACTGGACACGGTGGTTCTCCGGTTATTTCAGGTCAAAGTATTTCAGCATTTCCGGCGATCTCAGCCGCTTGAGGATTCTGGCCTCAAGTTGTCTCACCCGTTCACGGGTGAGGCCGAACTTCTCGCTCAATTCCGCCAGCGTGTGGGCGCGGTGACCGAACAGGCCGAAGCGGTCGATGATGATCGTCTGGTCGCGTTCCGGCAGCAGCGACACGACATGGTGCAGTTGTTCGTTGAGCGTGTTGTTGTTGGCAATATCGACCGGCTCCTCGGCGTTTTCGTCCGGCAGGATGTCTTCAAGCGTGCAGCTGTCGTCGTCGGAGGTGGCCTGCGCCTGAAGCGAAACCGGCTGGCGCGCCATCTTCCGGATCGCGCTGATGCGGGCCACCGGCATTTCAAGCGTCATTGCCAGCTCTTCAATCAATGGTTCGCGGCCATTGTCCATGATGAACTGCTGTTCGGCGTTGTTCATTGCGGAGATGGTCTGGATCATGTGGGCCGGAATGCGGATAATGCGCGAGCGGTCGGCCAGAAACCGGGAGATATTCTGTTTTATCCACCAGATCGCGTAGGTGGAAAATTTATAACCCAGCTCAAAATCGAATTTTTCAATGGCTCGGAGCAGACCGAGGTTGCCCTCCTGCACCACGTCGTTGATCGTCACCGCGCTGGATTTTCCGGAGTAGCCTTTGGCTATGGTGACGGCCAGCCGGAGATTCTGTTCAAGCATGCGGTGGCGGGCGGACTGAAGCGCGGCGAACTTCTGAATCGCTGAATTTATAACGGGGATCAGTTCGGCGCGGTCAAACAGAAACTTTTCATCTATGAATTTCAGCTCGCCGTCGGGAAAAATCTTCAGCGCGTCAGCGGACAGGTTTCCGGTGGGCGGCGTCATGAACAGCTCGGCGATAACGGTCATAAATTCGCCGTAGCGGTCGGCGTTCAGCGGGATGACGTCGAGTGCCTCCCCGCATTTCCGGCGGACGGCGTCGAGTTGTTCGGCCCTGTTTTCGCCGGTGGAAAAAAACGTGTTGAAATATTCCAGATAGAGATCGTTCATTTGTGGAAGGATGCTTTGGAGGAATTTCCGCTCGGCGACCGGAGTGCTGCCGGCTTTCCGGAGCGAAGACGGGCTGAACACGTCTTCCGGCCTGGTGGTTCCCGCGATCACTTCACCGGTCAGCCGGATATATTCCTTGATGGCGAAGCCGAAAACGTTCAACGATTTGCGCAGCGCGGCGGTTGCGGCGGCGATATCGGACGCGAGGGTCTTCTGAAGTTCTTCAGAGACCGGCGGCATTTCATGGATATTGTGAAGATAAGCGGAGATTGCGCTCGGCACTTCGTCGTGATGGACGTCTTGCGGCTGAGCTGGCGGTACATTATTGTCGTATACTGCTGGATCGGTCATGATAAAACTCCGGCTTATATGATATAATGTAACTTTCCGACGTAAAAAAGCAAAAAACTTTCCTGTTTTTTATATATTTTGTCACGAGTCTGAGTCGTTATCCGATATTATACAGGGAAATATGCCACGAATATGGACAAAAAACAAGCCTCAAAGGTACCTATAATGGCACTTTGAGGCATTTAATGTAAGAATTGGTACGCCCGGTGTGAATCGAACACACGGCCTTCAGGTTATGAGCCTGACGAGCTTGACCTCATTTTTTGGCGATTTTTGCGCTTTTATCTAACCTCTGTCAAACCTCCTGTTGATATTATGCTGTCAATAAAATTTTTTACATGTTCGGCATCGCGATAAGCCATGCCGCGGAATCGAACGTCATATCCTTTTGTCCCCGCAGTGGCAAAGCCAAGACCAGTACGAAAAATGCCGCGAACAATCTCCACCGCACGGATGTCGCGGATGCGGATTTCGGACGTTCGAGTAATTATCAGGCCAGAAGTGCAAATCACCCGCTTGTTTGTTACTCGATACGTCGTGCACGCGCGACTAATAAAGGCACCAATCACCAACGCAGCTGAAATGAAAAAAAACAACGGAAAAATGATTCCGATCAGCGCAAAAATCGCCGCCAGAAAAAAACACAAAAAATAATTCAGCCAACTCGGACAGCCGCTGTACTCCTCCCACTCCGCCGCGCCACCTTTGTCACAACGCGGCGAAGCCGGCGTCGTCACGCGATCGCCAGATATACTCTTGGCCACAGGCGGAGGAGGCGCGGCCGGAACGGTAAATTTTTGCGAGCAACCGGGACAGAGCGCCACCGTTTCCGCCAGCTCGTCATCGACCTCGATCGGCTGTCCGCAATGCGGACATTCAATTTTAAAACTCATGATTTCCGCCCTCCTTCTGATAGTTGTCCAGCCAAGCCTCCCAGAAATGATGGATCCCGGCTTTTTTCATTTCCGCATCAAGTGCACGCTCATCTCTGGCGCTTGCCTTTATTGGCCAACACCAAGCGTATGCCTCGCCGTCCATTTTATCCAAAATCAGCGGAGGTAACCCCTCCTCTTTGTTTATCGACAGCAGTGCAAACTCCGAACCAAGGTCAACGTATATTTTGAATACGGGTTCTTCTCGGTCAGCCAGCATACAGGCTACGCGATTTCCAGATTGCGGACGCTCACCCAAACCAACAAGTACGCGGGTTCCCTGCGGATACCACGGACACATCGACCGCCCCGACACAACGACCGCAAAGTCTCCGGGTTTCGCCCACATTTTTGAAAACAATGCAACGTCTCCGCTTTCGGGCGAAATATCCGGCATATTGCCGCGAGGTGACAGCTCCGCCGCTTGTGCCAGGGAGAGCAGCGGAACGGCAATAAACTCATCGGGAGTGCAAAACCTCGCGTTTGATTCTGGCGCAGCGTTATGTATCAGACACGCAATGGCTTTAGCATTGGCGGCACTAACCGCGCAGCCACGCTTCCAGTTACATACAGTATTTTCACTAACGCCGAGCATTTTTCCAATGTCGCACTGGGAAAGATGGTGTTTCTCTGCATACTTAAACAGGTTTTCGGATATTTTATTTTCCATTTCCACATCTTACCATACAGTAAAAATATTTTATATCTTTACTGTATTTGCCTTTTATTTCAATTCAAGTCAAGGCACAAAAAAACATATCGGCGCTTGACTTTGATTTTGTTATAAGCAAATTGCGATGTAAATCAAAATGTAATCGCAATGGAGGTTCTAAGAAAAACGAAAGACTCTTGATTTCAGACCTCAAATCCCGGACGAGAACTGCCAGTTTCGACCGGGGCTTGATCGCATCCGAAAAACTCCGGCCTGACTGCGTATGGGCTTTATCACAAGATGGCTGAGTGGGGAACTGAGGTCAAAAATGGTACGCCCGGAGGGAGTCGAACCCGCAACCTTCTGGTCCGTAGCCAGACGCTCTATCCAGTTGAGCTACGGGCGCACATCATTATCTTGACTCCAATTAAAATACTGCGCATTCACCGAAAAGCAAGCGGCGACCGCCGAAAAATCAGTTTTTTTTTCATCCCAACTTGCTTTTGATGCGAGAAAGTGGCAGTTTATTCAAAAACAAATAACCGGGAGGGGATCATGTGGTCTTTTAATGTCGATTCGGAAAAATGCGTGAAGTGCGGTCGCTGCGTCAGGGAATGCTCCCGTTTTTGTCTGGTTATGACCGCCGACGGTCCGGCTCCGACGTCCGACGCCGCCGAACTGTGTTTTCACTGTCAGCACTGCCTGTGCGTCTGCCCGACCGGAGCGGTCGGCGTGGAGGGCGTTTCGGCGGCGGACTGCCCGCCGGCCGCTCCGATTCCGTCGGCGGACGAAATGCTTAATCTTATCCGGGCGCGCCGCAGCTGCCGGGTGTTCAAAACGGAGCCGCTGCCGGAGAGCAGGCTGGCCGCGCTTCGTGAAATGCTGGCGTATCCGCCGACCGGATGCAACGCCAGATCACTTCAGTTTCTGATGGTTGAAAACCCCGTAACCATGGCGGAAATCCGCCGGAAGTCCGCGGAGGCGCTGCTCACCGCATTTGAGCAGACCCCGATTCCGCCGGCCGCCGCAAAATTTCTCCGGATGAAGCCGCTGCTGGAGCGGAACATCAACCCGATATTCCGCAACGCTCCGCATATGCTGGCGGTGGCGCTGCCGGAGGATACGCCGTGCTCCACGATGGACCCGATCATTGCATTGAGTTATTTTGAACTTTACTGCCAGACGCTCGGTATCGGCACGCTGTGGTGCGGACTCGCCTACTGGCTTGACGATTTTATGCCGGAACTGTTCGACCGCATCGGCCGGGCGCCGGGCTATCGTCTCGGCTATGTCATGTTGTTCGGCAGTCCGGAATGGGGCTTCGAGCGGGGAGCCGTCCGGCATCTGGAGGCGGCCGCCATGGTGCGCAGTTGACATGTGAGTTAACCTGCCGGAAACATTCGTCGCATTGTGTTGTCTATACGAATATAAAAGATGTTTTTGTCACGGCGGGGGGTTGTAAAAACGGCGGGGACATGCTATACTATCCATGACTGTATGTGCGTTTTTTTTTGCGGCCGTTGCCGATTCATGGCCGCATCCCGGTGGACGAGGCAATTAAAAACTTGTTTATAATAACGTAATGAAAGGTGTGCGACAAGATGAATGAATACATAGTTCAGGGACAGAGCTGGCTGAACACGGACTCGAATCTGGTGTTGACCTCCAATACCGACGCCCTTGAATCCGGCGGTTTCTTCGTGCGCGGCGAGCGGAACTGGCGGGTCACCAGCGACTACAAACTTGGATGCATTGACATCGATGCCGCCACCCGTCTGACCATCGGCGGTAATTTTTCCAAACACAGCAACGTTTATTATGAAGCGCAGTATGTGGCGCTTGAGGTGCAGGCGATCGGGTTCAACACCACCGGCGGCTCGATCTACACTGCGGCGCAGACCGGCGCGGTCAGTGAAAAATCCCAGGCGACCGACGGGGCCATCACCATCGGCATCGTCAAGACTTTCAACAGCGAAAAATCCACCGGAGCGTTGTTGGATACCGAAACTCCGGCCATATACAACGGCGTGGCGAGCGCGGTCGGCGCAGTCGGCCAGTTTTCCGCCAACGGTTCGCTCGGCGGGCAGTTCAGCTTCATGTCCGTCAACGATTATACGCAGGCGTGGCGTGTCAACAGCAAGGGCGAGTTCGTCTCCGCCTACCGCGACGGCATCGACACAACGATGAGCGCAATCCGGGTCAAGGAGTATGTCAGCGCGGATAAGAAGACCGTGGTGCAGGCCCAGTTCATTGTTGAAAACAATATCACCGCTCAGATTACCGGGCTGGTCAACGGCAAAGTCGCCGCGATCGCGCTGGACACATCGGCGGCCACCGTCAGCAACAACACCGTGGCCGGTTACGGCTATTTCATCGAAAGCGGTTCGACAGCCGGATTCAGCCTGTTTTCGGTGGCGAACGGCTACATGGGCGGCAGCATTACTCTGAGCAAGGAAGTTGAGGAGACGGAGGAGGAGGGCGGCGGCGCCGCGGCCTCCGGTTCCGGTTCGTCGCTGCCGAAGGCGGATGAGCCGACCACTCCGGGCGCCGGTGAAGGCGAGGGAGAAGAGGAAGATCCGGACAAGAACTGGACGATTTTCCGTCACCATACAAAAAACGAGCAGTCTGCGGTGGCCATAAGCGGCAACCGTTCCGGTCTTTACGGCGTGGCGGCGGACAAGATGGCGATCAACCGTTATACCGGAGTGATTACCATCACCAACACTAAAAACAAGATCGAGGGCGTGGAGGGCAAGGTTAGCGACACCTCCTCCACCACGATCAGCAACAACAAGATTGAAGCGATTGGTTTTGACGGCGCCATGTTCTCCATCACCGGCGGGTTTGCCGGCGAACTGAACATCACCACCATGGAAAACTATATCTATTTTCTGGACGGCGGCAACAAGCGTTATTCCAGCGGCAACGAGATCAGCGCCTACGGCATCCGGCTGGCCGGCGTCAGCAGCGGCAAGGAATATCAGGCCGGAACGCTGGAGTCGTCCCGCAATTTCCGCGGCACCATCAATGTGGAAAACTCGATTTCCGACATGACCCCGGCAAGCGCGCTCTCTGCAAATCAGACGACCTACGCTTCGAAAACGTACGGTATTTACGCCGAGAGCAGCATCAGCATTGCCGGCGGATTTTCCAGCACCATTGTTTCCAATTCCCTTGTGGTCACCAATTCCAACAAATACAGCGTCAATATCGGCGTTTACGCCTCAAGCATTTCCGCCCAGTATTTCGGCGGCAGCATCAAGGTCGCGGCCGACTGGACCACCTCCGGCAACGGCGTGCAGCGCTGCGTCGGCATCTACGCCGCCGAATCGCTGCTCAATGACAATGACAAGATTTTTGACATCACCGGATCAATCGAGGTCGCCGGCGGATCAGTCAACGCCTGCGTCTGGGGCGGCCGCACCACCGGCGTCAAGATCCGGCTGTCCGGTTCGCTCAAGGCCGGCGACGGCGCGATGGGCGGAACGGCTGATCTCCGCTATGCCGTTTTCGCCGGCATCATCGACGAAAGCTATGTGAGCATACGCTATGCCACGGATGATTATGTTGAGCTGGCCGCCGGGTCGAGCACCGTCGGCGACATCGAGCTGTTCAATGGCGACAACGCCATGGTGGTGGACAGCAACGCCAGCTATTACGGTTCAATTTATACGACGTTCGGCACCTTGAACATGGAATTCCGCCTGAACAGCAAGATGTTCCGGGGCGAAGCCCAGAGCGGCAATCTCATCTGCAATATGACGGACGATTCCACGCTGCTGACCTCCACCACCACGATCACGGTTAATCTTGACGACGCCAAGGAAGGCGAAACCTATGTTCTGGTCGGCGGCACGCTGGACCTCGACCGCTGGGCGGAGCGTCAGATTTCCGTTTCCTATCAGGGCGAAACCTACACCACCACGATCGGCGGCGCCGCGTCCGGCAAATATTTCCAGGTCAGCACCAATATTTCCGACGGAAAAGTCGTGCTGACGGTGGACAAACTGGTCGCCAATTCGCTGGCGGCGGTGACGGTCGGTGACATTGAGCAGGACGCTAAGAAGGATCTGGTCACGCTGAACTGGAACGCTGAGTCCGACACCTCCTACTATCTGGTGGAGTACAGTCTGGACGGCGGAAACACGGTTGTGGTCAAGGTCGACGGCGACAAGGATTCGCTGGACATCAAGGCGATCGACATCGGTACCAAGGTCGAGTGGCGCATCCGCCGCTGTTCGGTGAACAATCTGGTCAGCGACTGGACGTCGGTGCAGTCGTTTGTGGTGAACGTTCCGTCCGCCAACATCAAGAACCCGGACAGCACCAGCTACGACAGCGAAACCGGCAACGCCGGCAGTTCGGTCATCAATCTGGACTGGAAAACGCCGGAAAGCTCTTACGGCATCGAGTATTATGAAGTGCAGTATTACACCTCTCCGGACAATGTATCGCCGGATTGGAGCAGCGCCACCGTCTTTACCAAGAAGGTCACCGGAACCGATGTGCTGGTCTCCGGCCTCTCCAATTTGGACTACGTCTTCTGGCGGGTGCGCGCGGTGGACGTGAAAGGCAACGTCGGCGACTGGGCCAAGGGCGATACGCTGCGCGTTTACGCCGGCGACACCACGGCTCCGGAGTTTGACGTGAAGAGCGTCACCGCGGTGGTGAAGTTCGTCGAATCCGGCATCGAGGAGACGCCGGTGATGATGCAGGTGGATCTCACCTGGAAGCCGGCGGTGGAAATCGACGGCAAGTCCGGCGTGGCCGGCTATCAGATCAGCTACCGGATCGCCGGCAGCAAGGACGCCTGGACCACCGTCCGCTTTGACGGCAAGGCCACCTCCGGCACCATCGGGCTGCTGAAGAACGGCGTGTACGAGTGGAAGATGCAGGCGGTGGACTACGCCGGCAACAAGACTCCGGAATATCCCGGCGTCAACTGGACCGGCGACTATCTTGCGCCGACTTTCAAATACGGCGAGAACCTTGAAGCCGAAATCGTGGCCGGCAACCGCACCAACAATATCACCCTCAGCTGGAATGAGGCGAGCGACGGCAATTCGCTCAGCAGCTATCAGTCCGGCATGAAAGAGTACATTCTCTATTATAAGCTGTCGGGCGCGGACGATTCGACCGCCAAGAAGATTGAGCTTACCGATCTCTCGACGTCCTATGAACTCGATTCCAAGACCGCAAAACTTGCCGACGGCAAATATGTCTGGTGGATCGAGGCCTATGACAACATGGACAACGTGACCAAGACCGAAAATTCCACATTCCAGGTGGACACCTCGGCGCCGGTCGGCGGACGGAGCGAAATTTCCGGTCCGGTGATCTCCGTGACGTGGAAGGATGTTAACACGACCAGTCCGCTGGGCGTGACCTTTACCGAATCGGTGGTCGACACCATCAGCGTGACCTTCACGGTCACCGGCGCCTATACGGATGCCAATGACGTCTATTACGTCATGCAGTGCAGCGACAACAGCAACTTCAGCGGCAACGTGTACGAATACAAGGCCAAATATACCGGCAACACCACGACCATCACGTTCAACGACTCGTTTGAACTCGGCGCCGGCGGGCTGGCCAAACTCGGCACGGTCTACTTCCGCATGCAGGCGGTTGACGCGATCGGCAACGAGACCGGCGCGTGGTCATATTTCGGCAAGCCGTTCAAGATGGTCGATCCGGTGACCAACAAGGTCATCACCGACACCGTTGCGCCGACGCAGGTCACCGGCGCGGCGCTGCTTCGCGAGGACAAGCAGCTCACGTTCTCATGGAACGCCGCGACCGACGCCATGGGCGTTAAGAGTTACGAGATATCCTTTTCCAACAAAACCACCGGAAAGACCGAGAAGGTGACCGGGATTGACAAGCTTAAGTACGTCACCAGCACTTTGGCCGAAGGCAAATACACATGGACGGTCAGCGCGGTGGACTGGTATGGACAGCGCGGCGAGTGGAGCACGAAGGCGGACTTTATCGTTGACGTGACCGCTCCGGTGTTTGACGTCACCAGTCTGGCGGTGTCGGTGCTGAACCGCGATGTCTGTCTGACCTGGAGCAAGGCGACCGACAATATCGAAGTCGCCGGATATGAACTGGTCTATTCGATCTGGGATTCGCAGCTTGGCGGATTCTCCCAGTCGGTAACCACCAAGGTGGCCGCCACCGAGACCAGCTTCTGGTTCAACAACTGGGCGGACGGGCGTTACTCCTATCAGATACGCGCCTACGACTCGGTGGGCAATACCTCGTCATGGAGTTCGACGCAGTACGCCACGGTCGATACTGCCGACGATCCGGGTTCGACCATCGCCAAAGCCAAGGAATGGTTCTGGGGCGCCTCGTTCAGCAACATCGTCGGGCGGACCGATACCGCCGACTTCCTGCGTTTTTCGCTGGATGAGGCCGGCACGGTTACTTTCAGTGTCGACGGCATCACCGCGGCGGAGGGCAACAACGCCGGCGTTACGGTGACGGTTTACAACGCATCCGGCTCCAAGGTGAAGACGATATCGCTGACACCGGGCAAGACGGGCGAACTCTCCATGCTGATGGAGAAGGGAAACTGCTATGTGGCGTTCACGCCGAACTCCGGCGGCGATCACAATGCGGTCAACTACACGGTCAGCGGCAAGGTTGATTACTTCCCGGCGGCCTCCTCCAACTCCAGCTTTGCCACCGCCGAGACGGTAAAACTTGACGCGGATGGACTGGGCAGCTTCAGCGGTTGGGTCGGCTACGGCGATCCGGCCGACTATTTCAAGGTGAACGCCGCGGCGGCCGGAACCATGCAGTATATTGAATTCCGGGAAGTCACCAGCAATCTGACGGTCTCGATCTATGACGCCAGCGGCAACCAGCTGAAGAGCTATACGGTTTCGGCCAACGGCAAGAATTATACCAGTCAGCTGGTGCCGAACGGCGCCTATGTGGTGGTCAAATCCGGCGACGGCGGCAAGGGCAATATGAATTCCAGCTATTCCGCCAACATCAAACTCGACTACTTCCCGACGCCGTCCGGCAACGGCTCGTTCGACACCGCGGCGGTGGTCACGATTGATGAAAAGGGCAGCGGCAAGGCCAACGGCTGGGTCGGCTACGGCGACGCGGTCGATTATTACAAGGTAAACCTGAGCCACTCCGCCACGCTCGACTATATTTCGATCAGCGGAATTTCCAGCCAGGTCACGGTGTCCATCTATGACAGCAACCGTAATCTGATCAAGAGCGTGTCCACCAACAAGGCCGGCCAGCTGTTCAGCAAGCAGTTGCTTTCCGGCGCGTTCTACGTGTCGGTCAGCTCCGGCGACGGCGGCAAGGGCGGAATGAACACCTCTTACGAAATCACCGGCGGCGGCGCCTATATGCCGGAGCCGACGAACAACAACAGCTTCTCCACCGCGTTCACCGAAACGTTGGACAGCGCGGGCAAAGGCTCGTTCGGCGACTGGGTCGGCTACGGCGATCCGTCCTGCTATTATCATGTGGTGGCGGAACGCGCCGGCGCGGTTGACATTTCAATCGCCGGACTGGAAGGCAAGGTCACCGTTGCGTTGTATGACGAAAACCGCAAGCTGATCAAGCAGATATCCACCGACAGCAGCAAGCTGTTGTTCTCCAACCAGCTGATTACCGGTTCGTTCTATGTTTCGGTAAGTTCCGGCGACAACGGCAAAGGCAAGGAAAACAGCGGCTTTACCGTTACGGTTGAGGACGAATACTTCACCGCGCCGAGCGGAAATTCGAGTTTTGCCACGGCGCAGAAGGTGGCGCTCGGAGCCAACGGCACCGCGCAGTTCACCGGCTGGGTCGGCTACGGCGACCCGATCGACTATTATCTGGTGGAGGCAACCGAGGCCGGATCACTGAATCTGACGATTTCCGGACTCGCTTCCGGGACCACGGTGACGCTGTATGACGAATATTATCGGATAATAAAGTCGGTCAAGGCTTCCGGCGACGCGAAACTTTTTGCCGACCAGCTGGTGGCCGGCAAGTTCTATGTGTCGGTTGAGTCCGGCGACAAGGGCAAAGGCAAGCAGAACACCAACTACACCGTGTCGGTCGAAGACCGTTATTTCCCGGCCAACAACGGTCATAACGACTTCAAGAACGCTCAGGCCGTGGAACTCACGGTCGGGGCGGACGGCAAGGCGGTCGCCGGAGTAACCGGCTGGGTCGGCTATGGCGACGCGGCCGACTTCTACAAGTTTTCACCGACCAACGCCGGCAGCTTCTCGCTGTCGATCGGCGGTTTGGAGAGCGGCGTCAAGGTGGCGGTGTACGATGCCAACGGCAAGCAGATCAAGAGCGTGACGGCCAAGGGCGCCGGCGTGGTGTTCAACAACATTCTGCTTTCCGGACCGTTCTATGTGTCGGTGACCTCCGGCGACAACGGCAAGGGCAAGCAGAATACCGACTACAAGTTCGACGTGGTCGATGATTATTTCCCGGCCGCGACCGACAACAATACGTTCCGCACCGCCACCGCGGTCGTGCCGTCCGCGGACGGCGTGTTCACCGCGTCTGGCTGGGTCGGCTACGGCGATGCGGCCGACTACTATGTCATCGAATCCGCGAGCGCCGGCGAATTGGAGCTGACCATTTCCGGCGTTGAAGCCGGTATGAAGGTCACGGTGTATGACTCCAACGGCAAGCAGATGAAGAGCGGCAGCGTTTCCGCCTCCGGCAAAGTGGCCGCCGATCTGCTGGTCCCCGGCAAGTTCTACATCTCGGTGACCTCCGGCGACAACGGCAAGGGCAAGCAGAACACCGGTTATGAAATCACCGGCGGCATTTCCTACTTCCCGGCCGCGACCGACAACAATGCGTTCAGCACGGCCAAAGCCATTACCGTTGTCGACGGAAGCGCGGTGGAAGCCGGCTGGGTCGGTTACGGCGACGCCGCCAACTTCTATGTGTTCAACGGCACCGGCGCCGGCTCAATCAACACGATAACCATTTCCGGATTGACCGACAAGGTCACGGTAACGGTTTATGATGCCGACCGCAAGGCGATCAAGAAGATCACCACCTCGGCGAACGGCCAGCTGTTCAACAATCTGTTGTTCAAGGGCAAGTTCTATATCTCGGTTGAGTCCGGCGACAAGGGCAAGGGCAAGGACAACACCAATTATGAACTCAGCGGCACCGGCGGGTACTTCCCGGCCGCGACCGACAACAACCGTTTTGCCAATGCCACGGTGGTCGATCTCGGCGCCGGCGCGGCGTCGGTGACCGGCTGGGTCGGTTACGGCGATTCGGCCGACTTCTATAAGTTTGTCGGCACCGGCGCCGGAACGCTTGACATTTCCGGCAGCGGGTTCGGCGCCAAGGCCGTGATTACGGTTTATGACGCCAACGGCAAGAAGCTGAAGAACATTTCCGCGTCGAAGGATGCGAAGATCACGCTTTCCGGGCTGTTGTCCGCCGGAACGTTCTATGTGTCGATCGAGTCCGGCGACAAGGGCAAGGGCAAGGAAAACACCGACTACACCATTGAGGTGAACGACAAGTACTTCCCGGCCGCGACCGCGAACAACACGTTCGCCGCCGCCGAAGCCGTGACGCTTGAGTCCGGCGCCGGAACGGTTGCCGGCTGGGTCGGCTACGGCGACGCCGCCGACTACTATCTGGTCTCCGCCGGCAGCAGCGGGCAGCTCAGTCTGACCGTCGGCGGCGTGGAAGGCAAGCTCAATATTTCGGTGTACGACGTGAACCGCAAGAAGCTCAAGAACGTTTCCGTCAACTCCGACAAGCTGGCCATTGAAGGGCTGCTGGTCAACGGCAGCTACTATCTGGTGGTCGAGTCGGCCGACAAGGGCAAGGGCAAGGAGAACAGCAGCTACACCATTACGGTGAACGACGAGCTGTTCCCCGCCGCCACGCCGAACAGCGACTTCAAGAGCGCACAGGCCGTGGTTCTCACGGAAGGCGCCGCCGCGACGGAAGGCTGGGTCGGCTATGGCGACGCGGTCGACTACTATCTGCTCGGAACGGAAAATTCCGGAGCGCTGTCGCTTTCGCTGTCCGGACTGAAGGCCGGAGTGGTCGTGTCGGTTTATGACAGCTCGACCAAGCAGCTCAAGAAAGTCACGGTCAAGGGCGACGGAACGGCGGTGGCCGATCTGTTGACTTCCGGCCGTGTGTACGTCTCGGTCGCATCCGGCGACAACGGCAAGGGCAAGCAGAACACGGCGTATGTGCTGAATGCCGCTTACTCCGCGTTCCCGGTCCCGACCGGCAACAACAGTATCGCCGCCGCGACCAAGGTGACGCTTGAAGAAGGCGCCGCCGCCGTTGCCGGCTGGGTCGGCTACGGCGATGCGGCCAACTATTATCTGTTCGACGCGGGCAGCAAGAGCGGCAATATGTCGTTCACCGTCAGCGGCGTTGAAAAGTCTGCCCGGATCACGGTCTACGATGCAGGCGGCAAGCGGCTCGACAGCGAAACGATCAAGGGCGGCACCGAGTTCGTCTGGAACGATTTTCTGTTCAGCGGCAAGATATATGTGTCGATCGAATCCGGCGACAAGGGCAAGGGCAAGGAAAATACTTCCTACAATCTTGCGGCTTCCGCCAGCTATTTTCCGGAACCGAGCGGGAATTCGACGTTCTCGACGGCCGAGAACATCACGTTCAGTCAGAGCGGTTCACAGAGTGTGAGCGGCTGGGTCGGATACAACGACGCGGCTGACTATTACAAGCTCAACCTGCCGCTGGGCGGAACGACGACGATGTCGCTGTCCGGGCTGGAAGCCAAGACCGTTATCCGGGTTTATGATGTGAACTACAAGTCGCTCGGCTCCCACACCGTCACCGGCTCCAGCTGGTCTTTGAGCGGTGAAACGGATGCCGGCATCGTTTACATCGCGATTGAATCCGGCGACAAGGGCAAGGGCAACATGAATACCGGTTACACACTGAAGGTCGACGGCGACTTCGTGGCGCCGGAATCCGGCCACAATGACCGGACGAATGCGCTTGTGCTGGATTTGGCCTCCGGGTCTGCGGTCGGCAATGGCGTGGTCGGCAAGGAAAATATGACCGACTTCTTCTCGTTCGACCTCGCCAGTTCCGGCAGCGTTGATCTCAAACTCAACGTTGCGGAAAGCGGACGCGCGCTGGGAACCGACATGAATTGGGCGATCTATGATTCCAACGGCAATAAACAGTTGATTTCAGACTGGCAGAACACGCAGTCGCTGGAAGCCGGACTGTATTATGCCTCCGTTGAAATGATCGACGAAAGCAAGTGGGCCAGCTATAACATCTCGGTCACCATCAAGTAAAAGGAACCCTTTGATTCTCCGGGCCGCATCGCGTTAAACGATGCGGCCTTTTTTTGCCGTCCGCGATGCTCCGATCCGATGGCGCCGCGGTTCGGCGCGGGTTGAACATGGAATATCGTCAAAAGGCATGACGAACCGGGTTGATTTCGCCGGGTTCCCGGAGTAAATTAGTTATATGAAAATGTGGCTTAAAATTCTTATGCTTGCCGCAATCCCGCCGGCGCTGGTCTGGCTGGCGGCACTGGCCGGCGGAATCGGGTTTCAGCCGTTTCCCGACGCCGCCGACTATCTGGCGCTCGGCGGGAATCTTTTGACCGGTTTTGAACGGAATACCGCCGTTCCTCCCGGCTGGCGCACGCCGGGGTATCCGGCGTTGCTGTGGTGTTTTTCATTTGCCGGAGCAAAGGCATATTTGTGGGTCAACACCATCGCATTATATCTGATTGCCGTGCTTTTGCTGCGACGGGCCGCCGAATGGAGATTGCGCTGCGGACTTCTGATTTTGTTGCTGGCGTTTTCCTGCGGAACAACGGCTCTGGCGGCGTCGGCGTTGAGCGAAACGGTGTTTGTCCTTTTTCTGCTGCTCAATCTTGATCTGCTGCGCCGGCGGGAGTATGAGCTGTCGGGAATGATGCTTGGCGTGGCGGTGCTGATCCGGCCGGCCGCGGTTCTGCTGTGGGTGTTGGAGCTGGGGTTCATGGCGGCGGTTTATCGCCCCGACTGGCGGCGGCTGGCGTTGTTCGCGCTGACGGCCAATCTGCTGGTCGTCGGCTGGTGCGTGCGGAACTATGTTGTGTTTGACCATTTTGCCTATACCTCCCACTCCGGCCGCTATTGGTATTACTACAAGGTCGGGAGTGCGATATCGATTCGTACCGGCGAGGATTTTGAGACAGTGCGTTCCCGGCTTTCCGCGGAGCTTCCGGCGGAGGCCGATGAATTTGCCGTCGATCAGGCCGCTTCGCGTGCTGCCGTAAAATGGATATCGGACAATCGCGGTGATTTTTTGACCGCGTCGGCCGCCGATCTGCCGAATTTCTGGATGCCGGACGTTACCGGATTGCTGGAACGTGTCGGACTGTCGGCCGGCAATCGCGGCACGTTGAGTGTGCTGCGGCGTTCCGGATTGTCCGCGGCGTTCCGTCACTACTTCGCCGGCGCTCCGGCGGTATTGTCCGTCGCCGCCGCGCTGGGATGCGCAGTTTACGGAGTCATACTGCTTCTGGTCGCGGGCGGAGTGCTTCGGCTGCTGCTGGCCCGGCATTGGGCCGTATTGTGCGCCGTTGTATTGTTGACCGGCTACTTCTGGCTGCTGCCGGCCGGAAATCTGGATTGGCGTTTCCGCATGGTGGTTTGGCCGGTCCTTCTGCTGTGCGCGGTCTATGCGACGGGGCGCCGGCACAACGCCGCGGCTACTGCGCTTCGTGGCGGGGAGAGCCGAAACGTCCGGCAAGATGGCGCAGCTCCTGAAAATTGATCGGACGGGTCAGCCTGTATTTCAGGCCGTCTTCGCTGAAGTCGCAGCTTTTCATCATCGGACTGCTGAATATCGCCGCCACCGGCGTTTGGGCGTTGTGAGCCGAGGAATGAATGTTCAGCAGCAAAGTCCGCAATGTTTTTTCCGATATGTGCAGCGAAATTACGATGAGGTCGTAGTGCTCTTTCCCGACGGCGGTGCGCAGATTGGCCGCGTCCGGCACACAGCTTACCGTGTGTTTGTCCGCTTCCAGCAGTATTTTTGCCGTAGCGGCCAGATCGCGGTTTGACTCGGCCAGCAGTATTTTCGCCGGAGTCGGATCAAAGAACGCATCATCGGGATCGGCGTACGCCGGTTGACTGGCAAGCCGGCGCGAACAGGTGACCTCATTGTTTCCCAGGTCGGCGGAACCGAGATCGCTGAGGATGATGCGTAGCGTGAGATTGCTGTCGGCGGAGCTGTCGGTCAACTCGGTTTTTCCGCCGAGCGCCTGCACCCATTCGTTGAGCACAAGCAGGGCAGTCAACCGTTTGTCGGCCTGCGAGAGTTCGTTACCGGCCTCAATGAAATCGCGGTAAAGACGGTACAGCGGCTCGCGCGGCTGGGTGAGCTTTCCGTCGCGTATGGAGAAAATCACCGTGTCGTTTTCCGCGGTGCAGCCGATTTTCAGCAGTTCTCCCGACTCCGAATTGTCTGCGATTGTATGGATGGCCATGGTCAGCAGCATGCGGAGAACGTCCGGGTCGGCGGTGATGTTCTGGGGGATGCCGGAACGGTATTCCTCCTCAATTCTGATTCCGCGCGACTCGAACAGTTCGGCGTTTAGTTTGATGACAAAACTCAGAAAATCGGCGCACTGCAGAGTTTGCGGCGCGATGCCGTCCTTGTCGATCCCGATTCTGCTGAGATCCTCCAGCCGGCCGAAGTGGCGGGTCAACAGGATCAGCGCCCGCCGGACGCTGTCGATCACAGTCTCTTTGCGCGTGTGGCGGCCGTTGGTGAGTCCGCGGCGGAATATCTCCAGATTGGTGGCGATGACGTCAAGATTTTCCAGAATATCGGGAATGATGTGCTGGATGAATCCGTTTTTCATTTCGGTGAGCAGTTCGGCGGACAGCCGGGCGTTTTTCTCGTTTTCATGGCTGATTTGAAGTTTTAGAAACGTGCTTTGCAAGCGGTCGCGCATGAAATTCAGCGAAGAGACCAATTCACCGATCTCGTCGTTTTCCTCGTTTGGAAGGTCGAGTTTTGTCGGGAATTTGTTGTCGGCCAGCGACAGCGCGAACTTAACCGCGTCAAGCAGCGGATGCACCAGTTTGCGCCGCAGCTGTAAAATCAGCAGCAGCGCGCCGCCGAAGCCGATGATGCTCAGAACATAGAAAATGTAATTGGCCAGAATGGTGTGGTCGGCGGTGATTCTCCGATAGAGCAGCGCGATTTCGCCGGACAGGGTGTCCGGATAATCGTGAATGACCGTGTTCGGCAGTTCGGCCGCGCCGTATATGGCCGCGATTGCGCCGGTGGCCAGCAGCAGCAGCGCGGCGATTATCGTGTATATTGTGAATTTTGTTGAAAGTTTCATATTGTCCTATATAATGTTCAAAGAAAATGTAATGCCGAAAAATCGGAAGTCAAGGCTGATTCGCGTAATTTTCAGCTTTTCAAGCGTGGGCAATATTGCTTTCGGCATGATTCCGTGTATGTTGAATGAGCGTGGATGAAAGAAGGGAACGCGATGAATAAAATGATATTGACAATGATGTCCGCCGCATGTCTGGCCGGCGTGTCTGCATGTACGTCGCCGGACGGTGTCGCTTCCGGCGATCAGGTCTGCCGCAAGGCGGTGCTGGGGTGGGGCGGTGACGCTGAAATGGGCAATCGGATCGTTGAATTTTGTGGCCGGCCGAATCCGGAAGTGGTACTGATCTGCGCTCCGGGCGGCGATTCGCCGGCGGCGTTCGATGATGCGCGGAAAATGTTCGCCGCGTCAAGTTCACGAATACGCGAAGTTGCCGTTTTCGGCGCCGGCATGAGTTGCGCTCATCTGCGTGACGAGTTGAAATCCGCCGACATAATCTGGGTCTGCGGCGGCATGACGGAAAATCTGAATAATTCCGGATGGACCGGGGAATTGCTGCTGGCCCTGCGCGAGGCATATGACCGCGGCGTGGTGGTCTCCGGATACAGCGCCGGCGCCATATGCTGGACTTTCGCCGGATACAACGATTTCGCCGACGGCCGGTATGACCTGATTCCCGGCTGCGGCTTTCTGCCGGTCTATTTTTGTCCGCATTATCAGGACTGGGGCGCGTTCGACGAGCGGCTGTACCGCGAGTCGGCCGCTCCCGACCGGCCGGACACCGCCTTTGCGCTGACCGACGGCGCCGCGCTGTTTTTCACCGACGGTGTACCGGGCGCTGTGTTCCGCAGCCCGGAAGCGCAGGCCATCCGTTTTGTCCGCAGCGATGGCCGGTGGACAAAATCCGATTTCACCGCGGAGACGCCGTAATTGTTCCTGACGTTGGCGGTAAATCCTCGCTGGAGCGCTTTTCCATATCGGATGGCAACGCATTTTTTTTGCCGTTTTTTGCTTTAATTTTTGCATCGGGCGTGCTATATTAACGGATAATATATAAATAAAGAAGGACCAAGATGCAGAAGATTACCAACGTAAATATCGAAAGCCTTACTCTGCTGCCGGCGCCGGCGCAGGTGTGCTCCGAGCTGCCGATGGATGTTGAGTCGATGGGCAAGGTGGCCGCCGCGCGGCGGGCGGTCATGGACATTCTGGAAAAACGCGACAAACGGCTGATGGTAATCGTCGGTCCCTGTTCAATCCACGATCCGGCGGCCGCGCTTGAATACGCTGCAAAACTGAAAAAACTTTCCGACGCGGTGTCGGACCGCATAATGATCGTCATGCGCGCCTATTTTGAGAAGCCCCGCACCACCGTGGGGTGGAAAGGGCTGATTTACGATCCGGACATCAACGGATCATACAATATCGAGCGCGGAATTTTTGTGGCCAGAAAACTTCTGCTGAAAATCGTCGAACTCGGGCTGCCGGTGGCCACCGAGGTGCTCGACCCGATTCTGGTGCAGTATATCGCCGACACCGTCAGCTGGGCGGCGATCGGCGCCCGGACCACCGAGTCGCAGACCCACCGGCAGCTGGCCAGCGGTCTGTCGATGCCGGTCGGCTTCAAGAACGCCACCGACGGCAGCATTCAGGTGGCGCTGGACGCGATCAGTTCCGCCCGCAGCCGGCACAGTTTCATCGGTGTGCTGGAGGACGGGCATGTCGGTATTTTCCGCACCAAGGGCAATCCGCATGTTCATGTGGTACTCCGCGGCGGAAGCTCCGGCCCGAATTACGGCGCCGAACATATCGCGTTCATCAAGGTGGCGCTGGCCAAGGCGAAAATGGCGCCGGCGGTGGTGGTTGACTGCAGTCACGCCAACAGCGGAAAACAGTGCTGCCGCCAGCATGTGGCGTTTGAAGACCTGATAGATCAGATCGTGCACGGTGAAGACGCGATTGTCGGCGTCATGCTTGAGAGTTGTCTGCAGGCCGGAGCGCAAAAAATACCGTCGTCGGGCCATCCGGCGCCGGACATCTCGATCACCGACGAGTGCATCTCCTGGGACGAGACTGAAATGCTGATCCGCAAGGCGTATGAACGGCTTGCCGCATTAAAGAAATGAAGTTGTTCCGGAAAACCGCGTTGATTGTCGCGGCGGCCGCCGCGGTGCTGGCCGCCGTTTTTTTTCTGCGCGGCGGCGGAGCGTTTGCAGCTCCTGAGGTGGTGGTTTACACCTCGGACGGCGAGCGGGTGAAGACGCTTGATCCGGCGCTGGCTTCCGATTTGGCCTCCAGCAACATCGTCACTGCGGTGTTTGACGCGCTGCTTCAGTATGATTACGTTGAACGGCCTTACCGGCTCAAGCCGTCGATGCTGGCGAAAATGCCGGAGGTGTCGGACGATTTCAAAACCTACGTCTGCACCTTGCGCGACGATCTGCTTTTTCACGCCAACCGCTGTTTTGCCGGCGGCAGCCGCCGGGTGACCAGCCGCGACGTGGTCTTCTCTCTGCTGCGTTTGGCCGACGTACGGCTCCACAGTTCGGCCTACTGGCTGGTGCGCGGCAAGATTGCCGGACTGGACGAGTTCCGCGAGGCCAGCGCCAAATTGCCGTCCGGTGACTGGTCGTGCTACGACCTGCCGGTTTCCGGGCTTGAGGTGGTGGATGACCGCACATTTATTATTCGACTGACCCGTTCCGATCCGCGTTTCGTCTATATGCTGGCCATGCCGAACTGCGCGGTGGTTTCGCGCCGCGCGGTGGAATATTACGGCGAGAGCTTTGCTGAAAACCCGGTCGGTTCCGGCCCGTTTTTTCTTTACGACTGGCAGCGCGACCACCATCTGATTTTCGACCGCTATCCGGAGTTCCGTGAAGAATATTTTACCGCCGCTGAAAATCCCGGCGACCGCGTCCGCCGTTTGCCGCTTGCCGACCGGCTGGTCTGTTACAGCATCCGGCAGAGCCTGAGCAGCTGGATGCTTTTCCTGCAGGGCAAGCTCGACATCAGCCGGCTGGACAAGGACAATCTTGATGTGGTGCTGTCGCCGCGCGGCACGGTGTCGCCGGCGCTGCTCAAACGCGGCATCGAACTGCTCCGGCAGCCCGGCTTTGAAATCCAGTATATCGGCTATAATTTTGACGATCCGGTGCTGGGGAAAAACATCGCGTTGCGCCGCGCCGTCAATCTGGCGTTCAATCTCAACTCCCGGATCGCCCACTCCAATCTTCAGATGGAGCCGGCGCCCGGTCCGCTGCCGCCCGGCGTGGCCGGATTTGACCCGGCGATGCGCAATCCATACAACCGCTACGATGTGGCCGCCGCCAAACGTGAACTCGCTCTGGCCGGCTATAAGGACGGGATCGACCCCGCCACCGGCAAACCGCTTAAATTGAGCTTCGATCTGAACGGCAATTCGCCGCTGCATCGCCAGCTTGGCGAGATGATGGCGGCCGACCTCGGTGCAATCGGCATTGATCTTGAGGTGTGTCTGAACAATTCGCCCCGTTTTTTTCAGAAGATACGGCAGGGGGAGACGCAGCTGTTCCGGCTGTCGTGGGCCGGCGACTATCCGGACGCGGAAAATTTCCTCCAGCTGTTTTACAGCGGCAACGCGGGGGGCTGCAACCGGGTGAATTTCCGCGATCCGGAATTCGACGCGATGTTCGAGCGTTGTCTCGCAATGGCCGACTCCCCGGAGCGCACGGCCTTATACCGCGCTATGGTGGCGCTGCTTCAGGAGAAACAGCCGTGGATATTCGAGTCGTATCCGATCCGGTTCCGGCTTAAATATCCGTGGCTGCGCAATTATCTGCAGTGCGATTTTGATTTTGTCCGCTGGAAATACCTGACCGCCGATCCGGAAATGCGCACGGAAATGGTTGAAAAATTCGCTCCGCTGTCATTTTCCGAATTGAACGCCGATTGATTTCGGAGAAAAGCATGTTAAATTATTCTGACCAACAAACGGGGAGGTGAAAATGAAACGCTGGTGGATACGCAAGCTCGCACGGTTGCGCGGTAAGATATTGAGGGAAAAAGCGTCGCCGGAATATATCGCCCGCGGCTGGGCGCTCGGAATGTTCTGCGGCTGTCTGCTGCCGTTCGGCGGGCAGTTGATCGTGTCGATTCCGATGTCGTTCCTGATCAAGGGCAGCAAGGTCGGCGCGGTGGTCGGCACGCTGATCACCAACCATTTTTCGATCTTCATCATCTATCCGGCGCAGTGCTATGTCGGCAATCTTCTGCTCGGCGGCGACCTGTCGTACGGCCGGATCACGGATGAAATCCACCGGGTCATCGAACTGGCGGAAAACAACGGGGCGGTCGCGGCGTTCAAAGCGTTGATTGCGCTCGGATGGGATTTCGCAGCGCCGTTTTTCATCGGCGGCGCGCTTTTGACGCTGATAATGACTCCGCCAACTTACTTTTTCGTGCTGCATCTGGTGCGCGGCTACCGGCGCAAGCGGGCGGCGAGAATGAAACGGAAAAGCGCCGCCGCGTCAGTCTGATGCGCGTCTCATCATTATAAATCACAAGAGTGTCTGAATTGTTCAAGTGAGTTCACATTTCCATCTCCGCTACGGATTTGCGGCGGAAAACCGGGGCGTCGGCCTTGCAATCGGCCTGTTTTGCGGTTACATTATATGAATGCAACTTTTTGGGAGTTCCGACATAATGGAAAAATCGCTTGAACTGATGGGCCGTCGCATCCGCGAAGCACGGACGGTGCTGGACATCCCGGTTTCCGAGATGGCCAGACTGCACGACATATCCGAAGAAGAATATCTTAAGCACGAAGCGGGCGAGGTGGACAGTTCGTTCACCTTTCTGCTGCGCTGCGCCGAACGCTTCGGCGTTGACATCGGCACATTGGTGACCGGCGAGTCGCCGCGGCTTTCCGCTTATACCCTGACCCGGGCGGGGAAGGGCGTGCCGATCAAGCGGCGCGCCGGATTTGAATATCTGCATCAGGCTGCGCATCTGAAGAACCGCTATTCCGAACCGTTTATCGTCACCGCGCCGTATGTGGACGATCAGGCGCCGATCCATCTTTCCAGCCACGCCGGACAGGAGTTCGACTATGTGCTTAAAGGAAAACTTAAATGTCAGTTTGAGGATAAAATCGAGATACTCGGTCCCGGCGACAGCGTTTATTACGACTCCGGCCGGCCGCACGGCATGGTCGCGGCGGAAGGCGGCGAGTGCGTTTTTCTTGCCGTGGTGATCAAACGGGAGCTGGACAACGAGCACGCCTTTGTGCCGACCCACGCCGCGGTTCACGCCGCGTCCGGCGAACTGCTTTACAAGCGGTTTATGAAGGAGACGCTGGATGCCGACGGCCTGCTGAAGGCGGTGAAGTTCGATATTCCTGACAACTTCAACTTCGCATTTGACGTGCTTGATGTTCTGGCGGAGAAATCGCCGGGCAAACTGGCAATGAAATGGGTGTCGGAAAATCATGAAGTGCGCGACTTTTCTTTCGGGGAGCTGTCGCGGGAGTCCAAGCGCGCGGCCAACTATCTGCGCGGCATGGGCATCGGCCGCGGCGACCGCGTGATGCTGGTGCTGAAGCGTCATTATCAGTTCTGGATCGCGCTGAACGCGCTGCACCGGATCGGCGCGATAGCGGTTCCGGCCAGCAACCAGCTGTTGGCGCACGATTTTGAATACCGGTTCAACGCCGGAAACATCATGGCGATCATCGCGTCCGGCGAGGGGGACATCTGTCATCAGGTGGACGAAGCCTGTGCAACGTCTCCTTCACTCAAAATCAAAATGATTGTCAACGGCGTCCGCCCCCAGTGGCATGACTTTGACCGAGAAATGATGTCTTATGACACCGATTGCGAGCGTCTTCCGGAACAGCGGTCGGTTGATCCGATGCTGATGTTCTTCTCGTCCGGCACCACCGGCTATCCCAAGATGGTGCTGCACAGCTACACCTATCCATTGGGGCATATCATTACCGCCCGCTGGTGGCATAACGTGGACCCGAACGGGTTGCATTTCACCATTGCCGACACCGGATGGGGCAAGGCGCTGTGGGGAAAAATTTACGGTCAGTGGCTCTGCGAGGCCGCGGTTCTTACCTACGATTTCAACCGGTTTGATCCGGCGGACATTCTGCCGATGTTCAAGCGCTACAACGTCACCACGTTCTGCGCGCCGCCGACAATGTTCCGTTTTTTCATTAAAGAGGATTTGAGCAAGTACGATTTTTCCAGTCTGAAATATGCGACCACCGCCGGCGAGGCGCTAAACCCGGAGGTGTTCCACCAGTTCAAGGCGGCGACGGGGCTGAAGATTATGGAGGGGTTCGGCCAGACCGAAAGCACGCTGCTGCTGGGCAATCTGGTCGGCATGACGCCGCGGCTGGGATCGATGGGCAAGCCGACGCCGCAGTATGCGGTGGATCTGGTCGATCATGACGACAAGCCGGTGGCTGCCGGCGAAGTCGGGGAAATTGTGATCAAGGCGCGGCAGGACGAAGTCTGCGGACTTTTCCACGCTTATCACAATGACGAGGAATTGACGGCGCAGGCGTGGCGCAATGGTTACTATCATACCGGTGACACCGCATGGCGCGATGAAGACGGTTATTTTTATTATCACGGGCGGGTGGATGACGTGATCAAGTCGTCCGGGTACAGGATCGGTCCGTTTGAGATTGAAAGCATTCTTATGGAGTTGCCTTACGTTCTGGAATGCGCTGTCACCGGAGCGCCGGACCCGATTCGCGGACAGGTGGTCAAGGCCACGATTGTTCTGGTGCGCGGCCGGAGCGGATCGGACGAGCTGGTGAAAGAGATTCAAACCTATGTGAAGACGCATACCGCGCCGTATAAATATCCGCGGCGGGTCGAATTTGTCACCGAACTGCCCAAGACCAGCAATGGTAAGATTCGGCGCGCGGCGCTGCGTGAGCGCGACAATCACAAATAAACACAACAGATATATATAAAGATAACGCCGTCCGCCGCGAACCCGATAATGCGGCGTCCGGTTCTTTTTTTCAGGTGGTTTGTGGAGGGGTATTCTCCGGCGGCGGCCGTCCGCCCGTTGACACGCTGTTGGACTCAGAAGTATTCGGTCGGATATTGCGGCAGACTGTTGAGGAAAATCCGTCCGTAGCGTTTGGTGGTGACACGGCTGTCCAGCAGCACGATGACGCCGGTGTCGGATGACGAGCGGATCAGTCTGCCCACGCCCTGGCGCAGTTTCAGCACCGCGGTTGGAAGACTGTAATTCATGAACGAGCTTTCGCCGCGGCTTTCGATCTGTTCGCAGCGGGCCTGGATCAGCGGATGAGACGGCACTTGAAACGGCAGCCGGGTGACGATGACATTGGAGAGCGCTTCGCCAGGAACGTCCACACCGGTCCAGAAACTGTCCACTCCGAACAGAACGGAATTGACGTCTTCCCGAAATTTTTTCAGCATGGCGGTTCGGCGGAGATCGTCGCCCTGAACCAGCAGAGTCAGCTCTTCGTCGGCAAAGAACGGGCGCATCCTTTCGGCGCAGTCGCGCATCAGCGAATAGCTGGTGAACAGGACGAACGCTTTGCCGCCGGTTCGGCGGACGGCGGCGGCGATTTTGTTCTGCAGTTCGTCGATATAGCCGTCGGCGGACGGTTCAGGCATGGCGCGCGGCAGCAGAAGCCGCACTTTTGACGGCTCGAACGGCGAATCAAGCTGAAGCGTCTGACCGTTGTCGAATCCGATCCGGCGCAGATAGAAGGAAAAACTTTTCTCCACGGTCAGCGTGGCGCTGGTGAGCACCACCGGGATCGGCAGGTCGAACAGCGTCTCTTTGAGCAGTTTGCCGACGTTTACCGGCGCGGCCTGAAGCGTTACCGCGTCGCGCGATTCCTCCGCCCAATAGACCGCCTCCGGCATCGTCATGGCGATGAAGTCGGCAACTGCGTCGATATACGCCTCGCAGCGCAGGATATGCGATTCGATTTCACATCGGTAGTCCTTTTCATCTTCGTCGTTTTCGAGATCGAAGGTCAGGTCGCGCAGCGCCGACCGCAGTTTTGCCAGCGGCGCGGTCAGGTTGTCCGGAAATGCGTCGGGAGTGCGGACGCGGCGGATCGAGTCCTTGCCGTCTGCGATAAATTCCGCGAAAACCCGGAAAAAAGCTCGCGCTTCGTTGCGAAGCTCCGCCACCATGCCGCGCAGTTCAAGCTCTTTTTCCCCTTTGTGCATCAGCAGTCCGCGGGCGGCGTCGGGGGAGAACAGGCGGTTCAGCCAGGCCAGCATCCCGATCTGCGACACCGCCAGTCCAAGATGGTCGGCCGCGCTGTCCTCCAGCGTGTGCGCCTCATCGACGATGACGGCCGAGTAATTCGGCAGCAGCGAAGAGGCAAGCTCTTCATTGCGCCGGAGCTTCAAATCGGTCAGGAACAATGCGTGGTTGGCGACGATGATGTCCGCCTTTTCCCAGCTTTGACGGGCCTTGAAGTAGAAACAGCGGCGAAAATAGGTGCAGCGCGATCCCATGCAGTTGCCCGATTCGCTGCATACCAGACTCCATATTGCGGGGTCAACCGGCAGATTGCCGTTGTCCGGGTCGCCGTCTGGAGTGTCTTTGCTCCATTCCGCGATCTCATCGAGGTCGAACCTGCTGGCGCGCGACGGCAGAAGCTGTTCTTTACGGTCATCGGTCAGCAGTTGGAGCCGGCGCAGACACAGGTAGTTGCTGCGTCCCTTGGCCAGACTGGCGGTGAAATCGATTCCCGATGTTTTTTTCAGCAGCGGCAGGTCTTTCTCGATCAGCTGTTCCTGAAGATTGATGGTCTCGGTGGTGACCACCACCGGCTTGCGGCATCCAACGGCAAAGCGGATCGCCGGAACGAGATAGGCGAAACTTTTGCCGATTCCGGTGGGTGCTTCGATGCAGAGATTGCTTTTATGGGCGAGGCAGGCGGCGATTTGCCGCGCCATTGCCAACTGCTGCGGCCTGAATTCGTAAGGGCGGCCGCCATGAGCGGCGGACTCCCGCAATTTTCCCTCTTTGCCGAGCATTTCGATTGCGAACGCGTCAAGCGCGCCGGAAAGTTCGTCCGGCGACGGGGCGGCCGCCGCGTCGTCTTCGGACGGTTCCGGGACGTAATCGACAAAGTCGGATTCCGGCAATTCAACCATCTCAGAACTGCTCCGGGATATCGTCAAAACGGTCGATCACATCCTGTTGCTTCCTGACATATTCGTCGAAGAGGTCGAGCAGGCGTTCGCGGTCCGGGTCTTCCTCCCGGTTGTAAGCGGGGCGGTGGATGTGGGCGAGCAGTTCGTTGAAGAAAATCGCCGCCTCCGCCAGAACTTTAAGGTCGGATTCCGGCAGGTTTGGATGATCTTCGAGCAGTTGGAGCCGGTTTTCCACCTGAGCGAGAATGTCGGAGCGCAGTTCCGCTACTTCGCCGTCGTTAAACCGGTCAAAATGATCCTGAAGCGTTTCGAAGCGTTCTTCAAACAGCATGCGGAACCGGGCCTCCTGAGCTTCATCGGCAAAGCGGTCGGGGGCGAACAGGCGGCGGTAGAGGGCGTCCACATCAAAATCAGAAGTGGCGAACTCGTCAAAAATAAACGCGTCCAGTTCGTTCATGGTCAGCGTGGAGCCGATCTCCTTGAGGATCGCCGGTATCGAATCGGTGGCGCCGGAAGATAGACTCAGTCCGTCCGGCAGTCCGCTGCCGGAATTTTGATGATGGTGGTGGTGGTGACCGCAGTCGCAGTCCGCCGCGTCGTGTTCGTCATCGTCGCATTCGGAGTTGTCGCCGCCGTGTTCGCCGTCATCGTGAAGCGCCAGATAGGTGCCGTCGTCACCGACGCGGAGTTCCACTTCGGTGCTGAGCGCGATAAATTCATCAAGCGTCGCGCCGTCCGGGCCGAACAATCCGGCTCCGCCGCGGAAGAATCCCTGCGCGATCATATCCGGGATTTCGTCATATTCAACGCCGGAGGCGATGACCGGAGCCAGCGCGTTTTCCAGTTTTTCAATCCAGAGGTCACGGCTCTTTTCATCGCGTTTTGCCGCCGCCATCATGGTTATGGAAAAGCGGCCTTCGTTATAGTCTTCTATCTTCACCAGCAGCGCGTCTCCCCCGGAGAAATTGTGTTTTGCGTAGAATTTCGAGAGGTCGAACACCGTCATTTTGACTTTTGAATTGCGTTCACCGCGCAGAAAGGCGTGATTGTCCGGGTGTTCCGCCACCACCAGGTCGTAGATCGCTCCGGAGCCGAGCAGCGAATGGAATGCGAAAATGTCTTCGAACCGGCATTCAAACTCGCGCATTGGAACCGGCTTTTTCAGGCCGCGCTCATGAACTGCAACATCGGATATATATATTTCCGGCGAGCAGAACGGCGCAAAACGGTGGCCGGGAAAAAGTATTCCCGCGTCGATTTCCTGCTCGGAAGGAACAATCACAAAACTTCGACCGTTGAAAAAAGCGGCGCGGTCGCAGTATTTTCCGTCGGATTTGAAAAAACGGCCGCACCCGTCGAGTTCGCGCGCCACCCGTTCGAGCAGCGCCTCGCGCTCGTCTTCGTTTTCCGGCAGCGGTCCCAGCAACCCGGCCGCCTGCTCCACGGTGACTCCGCCGTCTTTTGCGTCCAGCCCGGCGACTGCGTTTTCAATTTCTTCAGGCGAGTACATTCAAAGACCTCCGAGTTTCAACAGAAATTCATGCAGACGGTCATTAAGCTGTTCCGGCTCCATGGCCTTCAATTCGTCGAGCTGAAAAGCGTCTTTCAGTTCAAACCGTCCGCAGCGCGTCCGGCGCAGCTTTTCCAGCGCGCCGCCGCAACCGAGGTCGCGGCCGACATCGTCGCACAGCGTGCGCACATAGGTGCCTTTTGAACATTCGACGGTGAAGTCGGCCAGCGGCAGCTCTATTGACCCTACTTTCATGGAAAAAATTTCGATCTCGCGCGGGTCGCGCTCCACCTCCAGCCCTTTTCTGGCCAGCTCGTAAAGTTTTTTCCCGTCTTTTTTCACCGCCGAGACCATTGGCGGAAGCTGGAGCGATTTTCCGATTTTCGCCTTCAGCGCCACTTTCACCTGTTCCGGCGTAATGTTGTCCCACGGTTTTTCCGCGATCACATTTCCGGTCATATCCTGACTGTCGGTGGCGACGCCGATGCGCAGCGTCGCCTCATACGTTTTATTGTCGCCGGAGAATTTTGACGCGAGCGTGGTGAATTTGCCGAGCACCAGCACCAAGAGGCCGGTGGCGGCGGGATCAAGCGTGCCGCAGTGTCCGATTTTTGGGATATTGAAGCGGCCGCGCAGACAGTTGACCACGTCAAAACTGGTCCACTCCGCCGGTTTGTCCACCAGCAGAATGCCGAATCCCGGAAACGGCGGCAGCCGGTGTTTGGCTGGATTGTAACGCATATTCTATTTGTGATTTCCTTCAAAAAGGTCGGTAATGTTTTTTGCAACGGCAATCGGGTCGCCGTTTTCGATCAGGCATCCCGCCGCCATTTCGTGGCCGCCGCCGCCGAACGATCTGGCGATCGGCCCCACCGGACGGAGCGGATTGCGGGCGCGAAGCGAAACTTTGAGCAACCCGACGTTGCGGTAATACAGCATTGCCACCGTCTCCACGCCTTTTATTGACCGGAATACATCGACCAGCCCCTCGGTCGAAGACATGTCAATATGGTATTTGGCGATCAGCGCCGGCGGTATCGTCACAATGGCGAGTTTTCCGCCGCAGCGCAAATCGAGACAGTCGCTGAGCAGTTCCGCTTCAAACTTCAACCGGTCAAGACTGCGGGTGAAAAACACCGCATCGACAATGCCGCGGTAATCGGCGTTCAGTTCGATCAATCCGGCCGCGGCCCGCAGACAGGCCGGGTCGGTATTGTCAAACCGGAAGCCGCCGGAATCGGTGACGATGCCCAGCAGAAACAGCGTAGCCGCCTCCACCGGTATTGTTCCAACAAGTTTTTCCGCGATTTCCAGTGCAATCACGCTGGTGGCGGCGGATTCCGCCACTAAATTCCAGCGTCCGTATTCAGTGTTGTCCGGGTGATGATCCACCGCCAGCAGCGGAAGCGTGTCGTCCAGTTTCACTCCATAGGGCGCGGCAATCCGTTTTTCGGTGGCGGTATCCAGCTGCAAAATCAGGTCGAACCCGATAAGCTCCTCCGGAGCCAGCTCGGTGCGATAGGCGACTCCGACGAATCTGCGGTACGATTCCGGTGGAATCGCCGTCAAAAACAGCTCGGCTTTCCGGCCGGACGCGTTGAGTGCCGCGGTCATTCCGGCCGCCGAGCCGATGGCGTCGCCGTCCGGGTTTTCGTGGGTGAAAACGGCGATATGCCGGGCGTCGCGGAGCAGTTCAACCGCCCGGTCAATGTCAATTCTGCTGTTTTTCACTGTTGTTGTCCGTTCCGTCGAGAAGCCGGAGAACCCGGTCGGCCTCGGCCATGCGATCGTCAATCGTAAATTTCAGTTTCGGAGTGTGTTTGAATTTAAGGTTGCGCCCGATGGCGTCCTGAAGTTCGATCCGCTGCCGGTTCAGCGCACGAAGCGCCGTCATCGGCGCTGCGTCTCCGCCGCCGAAAACACTGAAAAAAACTTCGGCGCTGCGCAGATCAACCGAGCTTTTTACCTCGGTGATCGATATCAGCGATCCTTCCGGCATCAGCAGCCGTCCGGATTCCAGACATCCGGCAATCTCCCGCTTGATCAGTTCGTTGACGCGAACCAGTCTGTCCACTTTTTCCATAAGGAGCCTCCAGTCCGGTTGTTCCGTCAGTCCAGCGTCGGCTTTTTCAGCTCGATCTCGTAGATGTCGATAGTGTCGCCCTCTTCAAAGTCGGCAAAGTTGTCAAGCCGGATGCCGCACTCAAGCCCCACCTTGACCTCCTTAACATCATCCTGAAAACGCCGCAACGAAGCAACTTCACCATTGTAGATCAAGTGTTTATGCCGGAATACCCGCGCCTTGGCGCCAACTTTGACCACGCCGCTTTCCACCATGCAGCCGCAGACTTTCGGCCCCTTGTGGAGTTCGAATATCTGGAGAATTGTGGCTTTGCCGAGTTCTTTTTCGCGTTTTTCCGGCGCGAGTTTGCCGGTCAGCGCGTCGGTGATGTCTTCGAGCAGCTCATAGATGATGCTGTACAGCCGTATCTCCACGTTCTGCTTCTTCGCCAGCTCGTTCACTCCGGGATTGACCCGGACGTGGAAGCCGACAATGATCGCCCCGGAGGCCGCCGCCAGCATCACGTCATTCTCCGTGATCGCTCCGACGTTGTTCATAACCACTTCCACCGAGATTTTTTCCGACGGCAGTTTCTTGAGCGACTCTTCAATCGCCTCGCCCGACCCGCGGACATCCGATTTTATGATGAGCTGAAGTGAATTGTGCTCCTGCTCCTTGAGTTTGCTGAACAGATCGTCGGCGCTGGCGATGGTGTTCACCGCCAAAGTGCGGCTGCGCTCTTTTTCCTCGTTGGCGGCGGCGAGTTCACGAGCCTCCTTTTCGCTCTTGCAGACGGTGAGAAACGCGCCGGCTTCCGGAATGCCGGACAACCCGATGACCCGCACCGGAGTGCTGGGGCCGGCTGACTTGATTTTCTTGCCCTTGTCGTCAAACAGCAGCCGTATTTTGCCGCTGTACGAGCCGCACAGCGCGATGTCGCCCAGCCGCAGCGTGCCGTTGCGCACCATGACGCTCGCCGTCGGCCCGAGGCCGTTTTCAAGCTGGGCTTCCAGCACCACGGCGTCCACCGGATGTTTCGGATTGCCCTTAAGCTCCATCATTTCGCTTTCAAGCAGAATGCGGTCGAGCAGATCGTTCAAGCCGGCGCCGGTCTTGGCCGAAACCGGAATCACACCGACTTCACCGCCCCACGCCTCGCACATCAGGTTGTTCTGCTGCATGTTCAGCATGACCTTGTTGATGTCGGCATCGGGCAGGTCGATCTTATTGGCCGCCACGATGATCGGCACTTTCGCCGCCAGCGCGTGATTCATTGCTTCGACCGTCTGCGGCTTAAACCCTTCGTTGGCCGCCACCACCAGCACTACAATGTCGGTTACGTTGGCGCCGCGCGAACGCATCTGGGTGAACGCCTCGTGTCCGGGGGTGTCGATGAAAGTGATCGGCTTGTTCTTGTGGATGACCGTGGAGGCGCCGATATGCTGGGTGATCCGGCCGGCCTCGCCGTCGACCACATGGGTGTGGCGAACCGCGTCCTGCAGCGAAGTCTTGCCGTGGTCGACATGGCCCATGAAAGTCACAATCGGCGGACGGTCGCGCAGATCGGCCGGATTTTCAACAAAAACGTCATTTTTCGGCGCGGCGGACGGTTTCTTCTCCTCCGGCTGCGCGATGACCAGTGTTATGCCGTACTGTTTGCAGAGCTTTTTCGCGGTCGTCTCGCTGATCGCCTGATTGATGCTGGCCAGTTCGCCCATCTTCATCAGGTCGCTGATCACAATGTTCGGGCGCTTGCCCAGCGCTTCCGCCAGCACCTTCACCACGATCGGACTGGTGAGATTGATTTTGTTTTCCTGTTCGGCGGCTTCGTCGGCGACCGGTTTTTTCTCGCGCTTACGGGCCTGGTAGAGGTTGGAGAAATAGTCTTCCACCAATTCCGTCATATCCGGCGGAATAAGTGCCGCCGGGTCGTCCAGCTCGATGCCCTGACCGGCAAGTTCCTCAAGAATTGTCTTGGGGGACACGCCGTAGGTCTCCGCGAGCGATTTTACCTTCAATTTTTTCAAAACAGACCTCCTTAAAGTCATTCCGCCGCTTCTTCAAGACGGTCGAAAGCCGCGGCGAGTTCGTCACGGTCAATGCCGTCGAGCGTCATTACCGCATCCCGTCCGGCGGCGCGCAGCCCGTCCACGGTGATATAGCCGTTGCTGATTAAAATTGCCGCGCACGCTTCGGAAACGCCGAAGTTTTCGGACAGTTCGCGGGTGGCCTTCTGGATTTTTTCCTCGAAGGCCTCCTGCGGCGCGCCGATTGTGCGGATGGTGATGTTCCAGTTCAGCAGTTTTGAGCTGAGCCGGACGTTCTGCGCCTTTTTTCCGAATACCAGTTTGCTCTGCTCGGGGCTGACCAGAACGGTAAGTTCGTGCTTCTCTTCGTTGACCTCCACACTCTGCGCCTTTGCCGGCTGGAGCGCATTGAGGCAGTATTTCACAATGTCCGGATCGTACGGAACGATGTCGATGCGTTCGTTGTTCAGTTCATCGGTCACGGCGCGGACCCGGCTGCCTCGGATGCCGACGCACGACCCCACCGGGTCGATGCGCGGGTCGGAGCTTGCCACCGAAATTTTGGTGCGGCTGCCGGCTTCGCGCGCAACGTTCATGATCTTCACAACGCCGTCGCGGATTTCGGCCACTTCGCGCTCGAAGAGCCGGCGGACAAAGTCCGGATGGGATCTGGAGACCAGAAGGCTCGGGCCTGACCCGGCGGTGTCGATTTTGAGCAGCAGCGCGTTGATCAGGTCGCCGGTCATATACTGTTCGCCGGGGATCTTCTCCTTGGCCGGCAGCAGCCCTTGCGCTTTCTGAAAGTCAATCACGATGCCGCCGCTTTCAAACTGGCGGACTTTTCCGGTGATGATCTGGTTTATGTTGGCGGCGAACTCTTCGGACGCCATCTCTTTTTCCGCCTTACGCAACTGCTGAAAGATTGCCTGACGTGCGGTCGAGGCGGCGATGCGCCCGAAGTTGCGCGGCGTAACCTCCCACTCAATCACGTCGCCGACCTTGACGTCCGGAAATTTCTCGACCGCCCGGGTATAGAGCAGCTGATCCGTGGTCGGATTGGACTCGACCACCTGAAGCAGTGCCCACGCCTGAATGTTGCCGGTTTCGGGATCAACCTTGACCTTGAGCTGATTGGCCGGGTGAATGCTTTTTCTGGCGGCGGTAAGAATCGCCGTTTCAAGCGCCGAAACCAGGAGCTCGCGGCTTATTCCGCGTTCCTGCTCAATATTTTGAAGCATTGCCAGGAGCATGTTGGCCATAATCTGATCCTCCTTGATTATTCTCTGTCTGTCCGCTTCTTCTCGTTCATATGCAGCCTGTCACGGGATAAAAAAAGCGGGTACAATTGCGCTACCCACTTTACAACCTCTGCACTTGTGTTGTTAATATATACAATAAACGGGAACTATCAAGTGTGGAAGCCCAGTTTTGTCTCTTTTTTTTTCGTGTCGGCGCATAATCTGTCTTTTTTCAACAAAAAGCACTTTTTTTGTCGTTTTTTGTCGCTTTAAACTTGAATATTTCAAATCTTGTGGCAAATTTAATGTTCTGTAACTTTGGAATTTGAATTAGTTTTAACATAAAGCAATCAGGAAAGAAAACAATGGCACATTTGAAGTCAGCAATCAAGCGCATTGGCACCAGCAAACTTGCCAATATGCGCAACCGCGCCAGAAAGAGCGCGATCAAGACCAGTGAGAAGAAATTCCGCGCGGCCGTCGCCGCCAAAGATGCCGAGCAGGCGTCCGCCCTGCTGCGTGAGTGCTGCAGTTTGCTGGACAAGGCGGCCAAGGTTGGCGTGATTCATGGCAACAAGGCCTCCAACAAGAAGTCACAGCTGATGCTGGTTATGAACGGCATTCAGGCGTAAGCAACACAAATACGGGGTCGATGAAATGGGTAATTTGAAAAAGAAGCGTCGTCGCAAGATTGCCAAGCATAAACGTAAGAAGCAGCTCAAGGCTTTGCGGCATAAGAACAAGTAAGCCTTCGGGCCGAATGTTTTGACGGAGCGCACGTCCGGGTATCCGGATGGTGCGCTTTTGTTTTTTCTGCGGACGCTGCATTCCCGCGTTCTCGTGTGCGCTTTTGTTTTTTCTGCGGACGCTGCATTCCCAGACTGTCTGACGGAAGATGGTTGATGACATGCGGTGGCGGACGCGGAATCGGGTGCAATCCGAGCGTTATATATAAAAAATCCCGGCTGGAATATTCCGGCCGGGATCATTTTTTCTGAACGGGACGGTTAAAGCAGTTCGGCAATCTGGACGGCGTTCAGCGCGGCGCCTTTCAGCACCTGATCGCCGGCCACGAAGATGTCGAGTCCGCGCTTGTCGTCGCGCGAGATGTCCTGACGGATGCGGCCGACCAGAACATTGTACTGCTCGGTGGCGTCTACCGGCATCGGATAGCGTTTGGCGGCCGGATCGTCCACCACGGTGATGCCGGGTGCGCCGGACAGAATGGCGCGGGCCTCATCCGGCGTGATCTCGTCGGCAAACTCAAGGTTGAGCGACTCGGAGTGGGCGCGCATGACCGGCACGCGGACGCAGGTGCAGGACACCCGTAAATCAGGATCGTGCAGCATCTTGCGGCTTTCGTTGAGCATCTTCAGCTCTTCCTTGGTATAGCCGTTGTCGAGAAAAGTGTCGATATGCGGGATCAGGTTGAACGCGATGCGGTGGGCGAACGCCTTTGGTGCGATCGGTTCACCGTTGAGTATCTGTTTGGTCTGCACGATCAGCTCGTCCATGCCTTTTGCGCCGGCGCCGCTGGTGGCCTGATAGGTGGCGGCGACCAGCCGTTTCAAATGTTTGGCGCGATGGAGCGGTGCAACCGCCACCAGCATGATGATGGTCGAGCAGTTCGGATTGGCGATGATGCCCTTATGCCATTTGATGTCTTCCGGATTGACTTCCGGAATCACCAGCGGAACGTCATCGAGCATGCGGAACGCGCTGGAGTTGTCGATCATCACGGCGCCGGAATCGACCACCGAGCGGGCAAATTCGCGGGAGATGTCGCCGCCGGCGCTGAACAGCGCGATGTCGACGCCCTTGAACGAGTCATGGGTGAGTTCTTCGATGACAATGTCCTCGCCCTTGAATTTCATGGTCTTGCCTGCCGAGCGGCTGGAGGCGAGAAGTTTAAGATTTTTGACCGGGAAGTTGCGCTTCTCAAGCGTCTTGACCATTTCGACGCCTACGGCTCCGGTCGCTCCGGCCACTGCGACATTGTATGCTTTGCTCATAGATCGGCTTCCTTTCATGTGGTGTTTGCACAAAAACCTAATACTATACACGGTGAATCGTTAAATTCAAGAGTTTAAGCAAAGAAACAGGCGCACTTATGGGCATCGCCGGTAAGATCGGGCCGTTGCCGGGCGCATTCCGGCTTCGCCAGCGGGCAGCGGGGGTGAAACGTGCATCCGTCCGGAGGCGACAGCGGCGACGGCACGTCACCGGCAAGCACGATCCTTTTTTTTCCGCTGCCGTCCACCCGCGGCACGGCGGAAAGCAGCGCGCGTGTGTAGGGATGGCGCGGATTGCCGCACACCTCTCCGGCCGGTCCGGATTCGACGATCTGGCCGAGATACATGACCATAATCCGGCGGCTGATATGTTCGACAACCGCGAGATCGTGGGCGATGAACAGAAATGCCGTGCCGGTCCGGCGCTGAATGTCTTCGAGCAGATTGATAATCTGGGCCTGAACGCTGACGTCCAGCGCCGACACCGGTTCGTCGGCCACAATCAGTTTAGGCTCGGCGGCCAGCGCCCGGGCGATGCCGATGCGCTGCCGCTGTCCGCCGGAAAACTGATGGGGGTAGCGGTTCATCAACCCGGCTTCGAGGCCGACAAGTTCCAGCAGTTCGCCGGCCTTTTTGCGGCGGCCGTCGCGGTCAAGGTTTGAATGCAGTGCCAGAACCTCGTCGAGTGAACTGAAGATGGTCAACCGGGGATTCAGCGAGCCGTAAGGGTCCTGAAAAATCATCTGAAAGTTTTTACGCTGATGTCGGAGCGGGGCGCCGGAAAGCGTGCTGATGTCGCAGCCGGCGATGCTGATTCTGCCGGCGGTCGGCGTTTCCAGCCGGACCACGGCGCGGCCGAGTGAACTTTTGCCGCATCCGGATTCACCGACCAGTCCGATGGTCTCTCCCGCCTCAAGATCAAAGGACACGCCGTCCACCGCGCGGACATACTGACGCTGAGCGAACAGTCCGCCGCGCACCGGATAGTACAGTTTGAGATTTTCAACTTCCAGCAGCGCCATGGCGTGAGTTTACTTTCTCACCGGTACGATTTCGAGCCAGTAGCCGTCCGGGTCGTTGATGAAATAGATGCCCATCGCCGGATTCTCGTAGCAGATGCAGCCCATCTTACGGTGTTTGTCCTGGGCGGCGGCGAAGTCGTCCACCCGGAATGCCAGGTGCATTTCATTGTCGCCGAGATTGTACGGTTCGCGGCGGTCGCGCAGCCAGGTGAGTTCAAGCTGAAAATCAGTCATGCCGTCGCCGAGATAGACGATCAGAAAACTGCCGTCCTTGTCTTCGATCCGGCGCTGTTCGGTCAGGCCGAGCGCGTCGGCGTAGAATTTCAGGCTTTTATTCAGGTCGAGCACATTGAAATTATAGTGTATAAAGTGAAATTTCATTTTATTTCCTCCAGAAACTTCCGCGCAAATTCCGGCATGACAAATGCGGCGGTGTGAACCTGCGGCGAATAATAGCGGCAGTCCGGGATTCCGGTGCGCGCCGGACGGGTGAAATCAACACTGTCCGAGGCGATGCAGCCGCCGATTCCGCCGCCCGGATAGCTTGGAACGATCATATAATAGTAGCCGGCGTTTTTGAAGTTGGCGCGGCAGAAACCGCACAGCCGGCTCACCACTGAGGGGAAAAGCTGTATTGATTCCGACTGCGAGGCGACAATTCCTCCCGGCCGCAGCGCCCGTTTGACGGCGCGGTAAAATTCGGCGTTGAACAGCGGTGTGTTCGGGCCGACCGGGTCGGACGAATCCACGATTACCGCGTCGTATTCATTCTCATGCGCGGCGACGAATGCCGCCCCGTCTCCGATATGCAGGCGGACGCGCGGATCGTCAAACCCGCGTGAAAGCGACGGCAGATATTGTTTCGCCGCCGCGATCACCGCTTTGTCTATTTCGCATATATCGATAGTTTTCAAGCATTTATGTTTTGCCGCTTCGCGCAGCACTCCGCCGTCGCCGCCGCCGATCACCAGTAATTTTTCCGGTGCGGGGTGGGCGCAGAGCGGAACGTGGGTCAACATCTCCTGATAGCCGGCCTCGTCAAATTCGGTCAACTGTATTACGCCGTCGAGCACCAGCATGCGCCCGTAGTGGCAGGTTTGATAGATGTCGATCTGCTGATATTCGCTTTTGTGTGAATACAGAGTCCGTTCCACCTCGATTGAAATTCCGAAGCCGTGTCCGCGCTCGTTGATCCATTCTGTCATTTTTATTATCTCCTGACTGCCACTTGCATGCGGTAGTGGCGTCCGCGAAAACATTGCAGCACCAGTTCTGCGGCGTGACGCGGTTCAAAGAAACGCGTTGAAAACACATCGACGTAGGCGCAGCGGCTGCCGAACGAAAGGTTGCCGGACAGCCGCGATCCGTCAGACATCAGAAAACAGAAATTGAATCCGCTGTCGCCTTCTTTGGCGAACGGAATCAGTTTGGACGCGGCGACGGCGGAAAGTCCGAGTTCGGCGGAAACCTCCGTCAGCGCGTGAAGCACCGCGTCAGGATTGTGAATCAGCTGTTCTTCGCAGTCGTGAACGTCGATGGTGCAGACGATGCCCCAGGCGTTCACCGAGTCGAACCGGGTGCGCCAGGCCAGCGCGTAGGTATTGGTCTGGGCGGCGTAGATCGGCACCATCCGCTCAATGCCGTTGTTGCCGACAATGCCGCGGCTCATTACGCTGGAAACGATCATGGACTCGGACTTGAGCGCATCGCGCAGATAATCCATCGCCATCTGAAAATCGATTGATTCGCCGCAGGTGAAGATGTCCACCGCAGCATAGTCGTGTTCCGGCCAGGCGTGAACCGAGAAGTGCGATTCGGCGATAATCACGAATCCGCTTACGCCCTGCGGTTGGAAGTCGTGAAAATGACTTCCGAGCACGGTGGCGCCGCTTGCGGTGGCGGCGGCCACGAAAATATGCTCCATTTTTTTTGCATCGGCCAATATTTCGCTGCTGCAGTCATAATACTCAACCGTGACGTGACGCCCCAGCGCGACTCCGGACTCATTGGACATTTTAACGTTTTCCCGCTTCCATATAATCCTGCGGCACCGTCACATTGGCCTGCAGATACTGGAACATGGCCAGCTGCTCACCGTTGTTGACCGTCTGATTCAGATACCATTCGACCGCCGGAACCGGCAGTTTGGCAAATTCTTCCGGCATGGAGCCGGCGGTTTGCGCGTCAAGCCGGACAAGGAAGGCGCCGTCCGCCGCCGGATAGGGCGACGATACCCCGTTGACGGCCAGCCCGCGGGCGACCGCCGCGACCAGTTCGCCGTTGGCGGTAGAGGGCGGTATGAAGCCGAATTCGAGTTTTTCCTGATGCGGCAATTTCGCAAATGCGGCGGCGCGCTCGGCCTGCGGCCTGGCCATCAGTTCGGCGGCGGCTTTTCCTGCGGCTTCGGCGGCCAGTTTAGCGGCTTCGGCACGGACAAGAATAGCGGAAATCTCAGCTTTTACATCCGCCAGCGGCGCGAGTGTTTCGGGCTTTACCGTGTTGACGTAGCCGATGCAGATGGCGTTGTCGCCGTCGAAGGTGTCGGAGAGCGGAATCTGGCTGGACGTTGAGCTTAGCACGCGAACCGGGGCGGCGCCGGCGATAACGCTGCCGTCATTGAACACCACCTGCGGCGAATTGCGGTTAAAGGTTTTTGTCATCTTCAGTCTCAGGCCGGACTTGACTGCGGCGTTCCGGAATATTTCCACGCCCGGAGTCGCGGCGCCGGAATTAAGAATCTCATAAACCGAGGTTTCAAAGTTCTTGATCTTTTCGGCCGCGAGGTCGGCGGCGGCGGCGGTCACGAAGTCGTCGATGACTTTCACCTTGATCTGATCGAATGTTTTTTCACCGTAGCGCTGCTTGTTGGCGTTGTAGAAATTCTGGATTGCCGCGTCGTCTTCGGCGAGCTTTACGGCGGCGGCGGCGATTTCCGGGGCGTTGTAGCTGATTGACGCCACGATTGCGTCGCAGTCGGCCGGAATCATGAAGGCATTCTGATGCTCCTCATAATATTTGCCGATCGCGGCTTCGTCGACCGCGACCTGTCCGATAAAGTCGTCGGCCTTGAATTTTGCGAGACTTACGCTGTAGCGGTTGGTCAGATAACTGTTGACCGCGCTCTTCAATCCGTCGGTGGCGGCGAACAGCCCGGACTGCGAACTTTCCACGGCCAGCTTGTTCAGCAGAATGCTCTGGCGAACCGCGGTCTTGAGGTCATCCACCGTCATGCCGTAGCGCTGAAGCATTTCAGTATAGGTGTTGAAAAACTCGGTGTTGAACTTGTTGTCGACCGAAAAGATCATTGCCAGCAGTTTGTTCACCTCTTCGTCGGAGGCGCCGAGTCCGCGCTGCTCGGCCATCGCCAGCTGGCCGAGAACGGCCGGTGCGGAGGCGTGGGCGCCGGAAAACGCCTCTTCGCTTTGGAAGACCGCCAGACCGTACGGCGAACTCAACGAGGCGTTGATGAGGTTGTAGCGGATCTGGTTGCCGAGCTTGGTTGCCGACACCTTGTCACCGAACACCGTCACCCCGGAGCTGCCGCCGCCGCCGAAATTGAGATCGAAAATCGACCCGCTTGAAAAGTAAAACACGAAAGTGACGATCACCACCATGACGATTCCGCCGAACAGCCATCTGTGGTGTTTTGCGAAAACCGAGTTGATTTTTCCAATTAGCATCTGCCAGTATCCTTTATTTTATGTTTTTTTGTTTCAATGTAAGTTTTATTTCGATCTGCTCCGGTTCTATTTTGCGTATCTGCAGGTCGCGGTCGGATGGCTCCTGACAGCACACGTCCACGGTGTAAACGCCCGGCTCGGTGATTTTGGTCAGGTCGACATAAGCCTTAAGCGTATCGGCGTTGAACAGGTTCAGCCTGCCGCGCGGACCGTATAAATTCACTCTGACATTGCTGTGCGACACCAGTTCGGCGGAGAATTTTTCCTCGCTTCCGGGAGCCATCATCAACAGCACCGGAACCGCCGGCAGTATCTTCGTTTCATTTTCCTTGACGATGGAAACATGACAGCCGACCACCGCCGGCGACACTGCAATACCGGGACGCGGCGCCAGTACCAGACGCTCAAGATCGAAACTGCCGGACGCGTTTTTCAGCGTGATCGGCTTGGTCGGGATCGCCTTGAGCTCGCGCAGCAGCGACGCGGTGCCGGTCACCGTAACCGCGGCCGGTGTGAACACGGTCTTTTCAACGGAAAAATCCTTGTCCATTTCGTCCGCGCCGGAGAACACCGGCTCGATCGGCAGCATCAGCGTCTCTTTCGGCTCCAGGTTCAGTGTGATGAACTGCGGCTCGACGCCGATGACCGTGGTGGCAAACGGCGATTTCACATCCTGCGGCGTGATGCGCAGCAGAATCGGCTGGCCGCTCTTGCAGTCCTCGTAGCGGACTTTCAGTTTTGCCCGGAGGTCGCTGCCGGACAGCCGGTTGAGGATCGCCTTGTTTCCGCGGACGATCACCCGGTCCAGCGTCGGCGGCGTCCGGTCCATATTGACCAGATTTTCCGGCAGCTCCACCTCAAGCGGCACGCCGGTAAGCATTTTTCCGTTGCCTATGTTGCCGGAGATCAGAACATAGATGGCGATCGCCATTATCAGCGAAACCGCCTTGCGAAGCAGGTCGCGGGTAAAAAAGTCGGCCAGAAAATTGACGACCGGTGAATGGGATTTTTCCATCGCGTTAACGCTCCTCGGTATTCTGTTCTTCGTCGAAACGCTCTTCGTCATCCGCCCCGGACATACGGTGGGAGCGCAACAGCAGTTCGTGCAGTCTTTTCGTCAATTCCTGACGCGAAAGCTCACGCTGGATCGCCCCCTGATACGCCACGCTGATGTCGCCGGTCTCCTCCGACACGATAACCACCACGCAGTCGTTTTCCTCGGTCACACCCAACGCCGCGCGATGTCTTGTCCCCATTGTGCGCGACAGATTTTCGTCACGCGAAAGCGGCAGTATCGCCCGCGCCGCCACAATACGGTCGTTCCTGATGATGATCGCTCCGTCGTGCAGCGGCGAGTTCGGATAGAATATCGACTCGATGATCAGGGAGTTCAATTTTATGTCCAGCCGGATTGAGTCGTCGATCAGACTCTGCATTCCGATCCGCCCCTCGAACACGATAAGTGCTCCGGTATGGCTCCGGCTCATTTCCTCCACCGCCTGAAGCACCTCGCCGATCGCCTCGCGCTGGCGTGAAATCTGTGAAAACGGATTGCTTCCCAAATGGGCGAACGCCCGGCGCAACTCCGGCTGAAACAGTACGATCAGCAGCGTCGGCACCGCTACCCAGAGCATGTCCATCAACCATGAGATCACCTCAAAATCCAGCGCTTTGACCAAAGTGGTAAAGACGATCAGCACCAATCCCATGCCCATCAGCATGTTGGCGCCCCGGGTCCCCTTCAGCGAACGCAGCAAGAGATAGATGATGACGAACAGCAGAAATATTTCCATTACCGGCTGAATATAAGTTACCGCCGGTATCAGATAATTTTTTATGAACGGAGAATCAAGAAAGTCCAGCATGATGTTTTACTCGGCTCCTTTTTCCGTCAGTGCGAGAAGTTTGAACGTTGCGGCGTGCCCGATGCCGTCGTGCACCCTCAGCCAGTCCACCCGGCGGGCAAGGGCGACGGAGAGCCCCAGCGTTGCGCCGTCGCGTTTCGCCGCGTCGGTAATGGCGCATATTTCACCGATGAAACGCTTGCGCGAATGACCGATCATCACCGGGAATCCGGTGGCGCGGAACCGTTCGATGTTCCGCAGTATTTCCAGATTCTGCGCGGTGTTTTTGGCGAATCCGAGATTGGGGTCGATAATGATTTTTGACCGGTCAACGCCGGCGGCAACCGCTTTTTTCACCGCCGCCATCAACTCGGCGAGCACCTCTCGCACCACATCGGAATAAACTGCGTTGGCGTTCATTTCCTCCGGAATGCCGCGGGTATGGGCGATCACCAGTCCGGCGCCGGTTTCTGCGGCGGTTTCCGCCATGGCCGGATCGAAGCCGAGCATGCTTACATCATTGATGATCGCCGCGCCGGCGCGAACCGCCGCCCGGGCGACTGCGGCTTTCCTGGTGTCAACGCTGATGAGCGCTCCCGGTCTTTGCGCCAGAATGCCTTCGATCACCGGTATGACCCGGATCAACTCATTGGCCGCCGGAACTTCCGCTGCGCCGGGGCGCGTTGACTCTCCGCCCACGTCGATCGCGTCGACGCCGGCGTCAAGCATCGCCACCGCGTTTTTTATACAGGCGGTGCGCTCCGCTCCGCCGGAAAATGAGTCCGGCGTAGCGTTGATTATTCCCAATATCCGCGCAAAATTATTCGGCATTCTCCGGCGTCTCCACCGAGTTGTTGTCGTTTGAATCCGGCGGTGTCACGATGGCGGCGTCGTTCTCCGGGGTCTGGGGTTCAGCGGACGGCTCAAGCAGCCGCGATATACCGGTGATCCGGTCGCCGGAGTTGAGGTTCATGATCTTGACCCCCTTGGCCGCACGTCCGGTCTGCCGGATTTCATCGACCGGAATCCGGACCAGCAGTCCGCGTTCAGTCGTCACCAGCAGTTCGTCGCCGGTGATGATCTGCACCGCCGACACCACGGTTTCACCGTCGCGCAGTTTGATGCTCACCACGCCCTTGGCGCCGCGGCGGGTCTTGCGGTAACTGGTGACCAGACTCCGCTTGCCCATGCCGCCGTCGGAAATGACCAGCAGCTCCGGACCGCAGACTTCGCCGATGGTCTCCTCCGCAGTTTCGGCTTCCTCGACTTCCGGCGCATCCGCCTCGTCGTCCTCCTCGGCTTCGCCGCCGAGATTTTCGTGAATTACGGTCATGCTTACGATGTAGTCGTCCTCCAGCTTGAATCTCATGCCGGTGACGCCTCTGGCGGTGCGGCCCATCGGCCGGATCTCTTCGTCGCACTGGGCGAACCGGCAGGCCATGCCCTTGGCGCTGGAGAGTATGATTTCGTTGCCGTTTTCGGTGATTTCAGCGCCGACAAGGTCGTCATCCTCTTCGATGACCAGAGCGCGCAGCCCGACCCGGCGCAGATTGGAGAACGCGGACAGCGGCGTCTTTTTGATGTAGCCGCGTCTGGTCGCCATAACGATGAATTTGTTTTCGTCCTCGAACTCCTCGCTTTTTACGGTCAGCATGGCGCGGATGCGGTCGCCCGGCTCCACCTTGATCATGTTGACGATGGCCTTGCCCTTGCTGGTGCGCGAGCCTTCCGGGATTTCATAGACGTTCAGCCAGTACATGAACCCCTTGTCGGAGAAGAAGAAGATCAGATCGTGACTGTTCGCGTTGAACAGATGTTCAACATAGTCTTCGTCGCGGGTTTCCATGGACTTGATCCCCTTGCCGCCGCGATGCTGCGTCTGGTAGGTGTCGGCGGGAACCCGCTTGATGTAGCCGGTGTTGGACACGGTGATGATGCAGTTGTGCCGGGGGATGAGATCGGCGATATTGAGGTCGCTGTCATCGGCCACGATCTCGGTGCGGCGCGGATCAGGATATTTGTCGCGCACTTCGACGAGTTCGTCCTTGACCACCTTGAGCCGGAGGTCGCGGTTGGCCAGCAGTTCTTTGCAGTAGTTGATGAATTTTTCAAGTTCGTTGTATTCGTTCTGTACGTCGTTGACGGCCAGATGGGTCAGCTGATGCAGCCGCATGTCGAGGATCGCGCCGGTCTGTTCCGCCGACAGGTCGAACCGGGCGCGCAGCCGTTCGGCGGCGTCCTGTTTGGACTCCGACTCACGGATGATTCTCACGACTTCATCGATATTGTTGAGCGCGATCAGCAGTCCGGCCAGAATATGGATTCGCGCTTCGGCTTTTTTGAGGTCGAACATGGTACGGCGGGTAACCACTTCCAGCCGGTGGTCGATATAGGCCTGAAGCACCTGAACCAGATTCATCACCCGCGGCCGGTTGTGGTCAACCACCAGCATGATGCAGCCGTAACTCATTTCAAGCTGGGTGTGGGCGTAGAGCTGATTTAGCACCACCGAGCCCATGGCGCCGCGCTTGATCTCGATCACCACCCGGATGCCGACGCGGTCGCTGGATTCGTCGCGCACGTCGGAGATGCCGGTGATGACTTTGTCGGTCACCAGTTCCGCGATGCGTTTGACCATCTGCTCCTTGTTGACCATATAGGGAATTTCGGAGACGATGATGCGTTCGCGGTTGTCTTTTTCCTCAATCACGGCACGGGCGCGGACTTTGCAGGAGCCGCGGCCGGTCTGATAGAACATGCGGATCGGATAGCGGCCGCGCAGTATGGCTCCGGTCGGAAAGTCGGGGCCGGGCATGACGTCCATGAGCTCGTCCACGGTGCTGGACGGGTTGTCCATCAGCATGATGGTGGCGTTGATCACCTCGGCCAGATTGTGCGGCGGAATGCTGGTGGCCATGCCGACGCCGATGCCGGTGGTGCCGTTGACCAGCAGATGGGGAAATCTTGACGGCAGAACGGTGGGTTCCTGAAGGGTTTCGTCAAAGTTGGGCATCATGTCCACGGTGTCTTTGTCGATGTCGGCGAGCAACTCGTCGGAAATGCGTTCAAGGCGGCATTCGGTGTAGCGGTAGGCGGCGGCGGAGTCGCCGTCGATGCTGCCGAAGTTGCCCTGGCCGTCAACCAGAGGAACGCGCATGGAGAACGGCTGGGCGAGGCGGACCATCGCGTCATAGACCGAACTGTCCCCGTGCGGATGGTAGTTGCCGATGACTTCGCCGACTACCTTGGCCGACTTCACCGTGGCGTGACTTTTTGTGAATCCCTGCTGTTTCATGGCGAACAGAATACGGCGGTTGACCGGCTTCAGCCCGTCGCGCACGTCGGGTATCGCCCGCCCGACGTTGATGCTTAGGGAGTACTGAAGATACGCGGTGTGCATGATGTCTTCGATATTGACCGGAAAGTCTTTGTAGGAAAGTTCGCTCATGGTGTTTTTTCCAAGTTCCCCGTTGTTTTATTTATATATATAATAACACAATATACACGTCCGGTGGATTAAATCAAGCTCATGGCAATAAAAAAAGACGCTTTTGCAAGCGTCTCTTCATTCGGGATTTTTTGCTGTTTTATTCGCAGTCAGCCGCGCGGCGGGAAGTCGAATTCATATTCGAACAGATCGCCGATTTTGACAATGGCGACGTCTTCGTTCGGGCCGTCCACCTTGAGCGTGGCTTTTGCTCCGCACTGCAGACCAAGCGAGATCAGGTTGAGAATACTGGTCAGCTCGCATTCGCCGTCTCCGGTGGTGACGATGAACGTGTGGCCGGGAAATTCGTTCATGATCACGGTGAGAATCGCGCTGGCCGGCCGGCAGTGTATTCCTGCCCGGTTTTTTATCGTGACGGATCTTTCCTTCATGGACAGCTCCTTGTTGTATTGTTGTTATTTCGCGTTTGTCAGCCGATGATCGCTCCGGGTTCTACGTCGCCGTCCGGGGTGATCAGCCGGAGCTTTTTGCCCGACTTCGCCGCCAGCAGCATGCCGTTCGATTCAATGCCGAATATTTTCGCCGGAACCAGATTGGCCACCACCACAATGGTTTTGCCCGTCATTTCCTCCGGCGTGTAGCTCTCCGCGATGCCGGAGACGATCTGGCGGATGTCGCCGTTGCCGAGGTCGATCTGCAGCTTGAGCAGCTTGGCCGACTTTTCAATCTTCTCTGCGGCGATGACTTTGGCGGCGCGCAGTCTGGTCCGGAAAAAGTCGTCAATGGTTACCGGAATGATCTCCGGCGCCATTTCGTCGCGGGCGATTTTCTTCTCGATGGTCACCTTGAGCTGCTGTTCATCCGGCTTGATGCGCATGAACAGCGGTTCGATTTCTTTTATTTTGCAGCCGGTGACGCGGTCGCCGCCGGAGGTGAGGTCGCGGATATTGCAGTCCAGTTCGCGGCCGAGGCCGAGCGCTTCGCGCATGTCGCCCATTTTTTCCGGCATCACCGGATAGAGCAGTACCGATACCTGACGCAGCAGCTCAACCGAGGTGTGCAGCACGGTGTTGAGTTTGTCCAGCTTCCCCTGCTTGGCCAGCGACCACGGCGCGGTTTTCTCCAGATAGCGGTTTCCGGCGCGCACCGCGTCAAGGACGGCGGCGATTCCCGCGTCGAGCCGCATGTCGCGGATGGACGCCGCGGTGGCGGTTATCGCGTTATGCAGCGAGGTCAGCAGCTCGTTCTCCTCCATTCCGAGTTCGCCGGCCGGCGGAACGACGCCGCCGGCCCGGCCGGTCATCTTGATCACCCGGCTGAGCAGATTGCCGAGGTCGTTGGCCAGATCGCTGTTGTAGCGGGTGACGAAGGCCTCTTCGGTGAAGCTGGCGTCGTTTCCCATGGTCATTTCGGAAAGCAGGAAGTAGCGGAACGCGTCCACGCCGTACTTGTCCACCATGTCCATCGGGTTGACGGCGTTGCCGCGCGACTTGCTCATTTTATCGCGTCCGGCGAGCCACCAGCCGTGGGCGAAGATGGTCTTGGGCATTTCCACGTTCATGGCCTTGAGCATGGTCGGCCAGTAGACGGTATGGGTGGTAAGGATGTCTTTGCCGATCAGGTGGTAGGAGGCCGGCCACCACTTTTTGAACGATTCATCGTCCTGCCGGTAGCCGACTCCGGAGATGTAGTTGATCAGCGCGTCGAACCACACATAGCAGACGTAGTCGCGGTCGAACGGCAGTTCGATTCCCCAGTTGAGCCGTGATTTCGGGCGTGAAATGCAAAGATCGTTCAGCGGTTTTTTCAGGAATCCGAGCGTTTCGTTGGCGCGGAACGGCGGCATGATGAAATCCGGGTGGGTTTGAATGTAGTCTACCAGCCAGTCCTGATAGCGGCTCATGCGGAAGAAGTAGTTTTCTTCGACGATTTCGGTGACGTCGCGTCCGCATTCCGGGCATTTGCCGTCCACGAGGTCTTTTTCGGTGTAGAACCGCTCGTCCGGAACGCAGTACCAGCCGGAGTAGGAGGCCTTGTAGATCAAGTCGCGGTCATAAAGATCCTGCAGCACCTCCTGGACCACCTTTTTGTGGAACGGCTGGGTGGTGCGGATGAAGCGGTCGAAAGTGATGTCGAGCCGCTTCCAGAGTTCCTGAAACCGGATTACGGTTTCGTCGCACTGCTGCTGCGGGGTGATGTCCTTTTCGGCGGCGGCTTTCTGGACTTTCTGGCCGTGCTCGTCGGTTCCGGTCAGAAAAAAGGTCGGTTCTCCGAGCAGACGGTGAAATCTGGCCAGCACGTCGGCCAGAATTGTGGTGTAGGCGTGGCCGATATGCGGCTTGTCGTTGACATAATAGATCGGTGTGGTGAGATAAAAAGTGTCTTTACCCATTGGCACAGACTCCTGAATAGAGATTTTTTTGTATTTTCAGTAATATAATATTGCAAACCGGTTTTGCAACCTTTTACAGCAAACTTTCAAGTTCTTTGACGGTGCGGTCGAACAGCGCGAGACAGGAGTTGACGCAGTCCGGAGTTTCCAGATCCGCTCCGGCGCCGCGCATGATATCCAGCACGTCGCGGGACGAGCCGGCCCGGAGGAAGCCGAAGTAGTCGTCGAGTTTTTCCCGGTCGCCGGACATGATGTTTTCCGCCAGTTTCAGCGCGGCGGACATGCCGGTGGCATATTTGTAGACGTAGAAATTATAATAAAAATGGGGAATCCGCGCCCACTCGTGACGGATCAGTCCGTCGGCGTCGAGGCCGTAGTAGAGGCGGTTCAGCTCATAATACTTTTCGTCGAGCAGATCGGCGGTCAGCGGGGTCCCGGATTCGGAGAGCCGGTGGACGGCAAGTTCAAACTCCGCGAACATGGTCTGGCGGTAGACGGTGGCGCGGATTTCGTCGATCAGGTGGCTGAGCAGATAGATTTTCAGGTCGCGGTCGGCGCAGCCGGCCATCAGATGGTGGTGCAGCAGCATTTCGTTGGTGGTGCTGGCGACCTCGGCCACAAAGATGCTGTAGTCGGCATAGTGGTACTGCTGGGACGCGTTGGAGGAGTAACTGTGCATGGAGTGGCCCATTTCGTGCGCCAGAGTGAACACGTCGTTCAGCGTGCCGCGGAAGTTGAGCAGCAGATATGGCGGGGTGTCGAAACAGCCGCTGGAGTAGGCGCCGGAGCGTTTGCCGCGGCATTCTGGAACGTCCACCCAGCGTTCGGCGAATGCGCGGGAAACGGTCTTTGTGTAGTCGCCGCCGAGCGGAGCGAGCGCGTCGCTCACAATTTTTTTTGTTTCCTCCCATGTGTATTCGGTTTTGGCCGGAGCACGGAGCGGAACGTGCAGGTCGAACATGTCCAGTTTTTTGAGTTTCAGGACTTTTTTCCGCAGTCCGAGATAGCGGTGCAGCGGTTCGAGGTTGGCGTGGACGCTGTCGATCAGGTTGGTGTAGACGGTTTCCGGCACGCGGTCATTGAACAGCGCGGCGGCCAGTGCGCTGTTGAAATGGCGGAGTTTTGCGCTGATCGCGTGGCGTTTCACCGTGCCGTCCAGAGTGGCGGCGCAGGTGTGGCGGTGGTCGCGGTAGGCGGTGAACATCGCCTTGAAAGCGTTGCGGCGGACCCGGCGGAGCGGCGACTCCAGAAATTTTATGTAGTTGCCGTGGGTTAGTTCGGTACGGACGCCTTTTTCATCGGTGACCGCGGCGAAGCGCATGTCGGCGTTGTTCAGCATGCTGTAAACGTTGTCGCTGGAGTCGAGCACGTCGGACAGCGCGCTCCAGATGGTCTCCTCTTCGGCGGACAGAATGTGGGCGCGGCTTTCGAGCAGCTGTTTGAAGCTGCGGCGGTAAAATGCCATTTCCGGAGCGTTCAACGCTTTCTCGGCGGCGTCGGCTGGAAGTTTCATGATTTCCGGTTCAAACCAGGCGACGGCGGCGCCGAGTTCGGCGAATTTTGTTTCAATCCGGCTTTCGCGGGCGGAATTTTCGCCGTCGGCGGTATTTTCGTCGGCGCGCAGATGGGCGTAGACATAGAGCTTTTCGGCGGAGCGTTCAAGGGCGTCGAGCGCGGCGTAGGCGTCGCGCAGAGCCGCCGGCGACGTTCCGAGTTTGCCGCGGAACGCGGTGACGGCGGAGATTTTTTCATCCAGCCCACTGAAATCCTTTTCCCATGCCGCGGCGTCGGCGTAGACGGGCGCGAGATCCCAGGTGAGTTCGGTCGGCAGTTCCCGGCGTTGGGCAAGTTTGTGTTCAGACATATATCCTTATTCTCCTTTTTTATCTTTGCTATAATATAGCACTCACGGACTTTTTTGAAATCATTTGCCGCCGAAAAACATTTCTGACTTGATTTTCCGCCGGAGAGCTCTATCTTTTTCTATGATTTTTTTAGATTCGGACTTGAAAAAACAGCAAAAGGCGATAAGTTGATAATGTTTACTGAAAATCTCAGGAAGGAGAGTTGAAATGACTGAACTGAAAAATTCCAAAACCGCGGCGAATCTGCAGTATGCGTTTGCCGGAGAATCCCAGGCCCGCAACAAATACACCTATTTTGCCGGTGTTGCCCGTAAAGAGGGTTATGAGCAGATCGCGGCCATCTTTGAGTCGACCGCCAACAACGAGAAGGAGCACGCCAAGCTCTGGTTCAAGGAGCTCGGACTTCTTGGCGACACCGCGGCCAATCTGGTTTCCGCCGCTGCCGGCGAGCATGAAGAGTGGACGAATATGTATCGTGAATTTTCCGAGGTGGCCAAGGCCGAGGGGTTTGAAGACCTTTCCCGGCGCTTTGCCCGCGTTGCCGAGGTGGAGAAGCGCCATGAGCAGCGCTATCTCGCGCTGCTTGAGAACGTCAAGAAGGAGCGCGTCTTCTGCCGCAAGCCGGCCGTGCGTTGGGAATGCCGCAACTGCGGCTTCATCTACGAGGGGGAAAAAGCTCCGGAGATGTGCCCGGTCTGCAAGCATCCGCAGGCCTATTTTGAATTGGTAGGCGACAACTTCTGATAAACGGTTCCCGGCTTGCCGGTAGAACACAATCAGGACCGCCCGAAGTCAGATTCGGGCGGTCTTTTTTTGTTACGCTCCGGCGGTTGAGTACAAAAAAACTCCGCGCCGCGGCGGAGAGCCGCGCCCCGGAGTTTCAGGCCGCTATACCGTGCTGAATGGTCAGCGCAGTTCAACGCCGAGTTTGTCGGCCAGTTGTTTGCGGAGTTTGTCAAACACCTGATTGACCTCTTCGTCCTTCAATGTGCGCTCCATGTTGCGGAACGTGACGCGGTATGCCATGCTTTTTTTGCCGGCGCCGAGCACTTTTTCGTCGGAGAAAACATCGAACAGTTCCACTGACTCGAAGTTTGCGAGTTTCAGGCCGCGGATGAACGCGGTGATTTCGGCGTGGGTCAGCGCCGACGGCGCGAGAAACGCCACGTCGCGCGCGGTGGCCGGGAAGTTCGGCAGCGGAACGGCGTTGATTGATTTCGTTTTTGCGCCGAGTATGGCGGCGGCTTCGATGGTGGCGCCGAACACCGCGTGCGGCGTGCGCCAGCCGTCGGTCGGGATGCGGCCGAGTTGACCGGCCTCACGGCCGTCGATCAGAAGTTTTGCCGCGGTGCCGGGAACGAACCGGCGGTCGTCGGAGGGTTCAAACGAGAAGTCGATCGTGCCGCGGAGATTCAGCAGCGTTTCGATCAATCCCTTCAGGTCGTAGAAATCGCAGTCCGGCGCGCCGTAAAGTTCCGGCTGCTTTGCCCCGCTGAGCATCAGGCATATTTCCTGACGCTCCTCCGGGAACAGCGCGGGGTTGCCGCAGAACACGCGATCCTGCTCGAAGAGCGCCCAGTCAAGGTTTCTCCGGGCGATGTTGCGGGCGGCCACCTGAATCATTTCTCCCCAGAGCGACGGCCGCACCCAGGCGAGTTCCGGGCTGATCGGATTGGAAATCCGGATCAGATCGGACTCCTTGAATCTGGTGTCGCTGAGCGCCGATTCAGCAGTGACGGTGCTGTAATTCATACATTCGATCAATCCGAGACCGATCCACTGGTCGCGCAGTGTGCTGTCGGCCAGTCGCGCATCGTCCTTGAGCGAGCTGACGATTTTTGTGTTGACCGGAATCAGCGGAATGGCGTCGAGTCCGCGGATGCGGGCGACTTCCTCGGCAAGGTCGGCCTCGCGTTCAAGGTCCATGCGGAACAGCGGCGCGGTGACCACGCAGCTGCTCTCGGTTTCGTCGGCCACTTCCAGATGGAGTTTGCGGAATATGGCGGTAATCTCCTGATTGGTGACGGCCATGCCGAGCAGTTTTCTGATTTTGTCGAACCGGCAGCCGATCACGTTGCGCGCCGGATATTTGGAGTAGACGTCCACATGATTGCCGACCGGCTGTCCGCCGGCGAGTTCGCAGATCAGCTGAACCGCGCGCTTTCCGGCATAGTCGGCCATCTCAAAGTCGATGCCGCGTTCAAAGCGGTAACTGGAGTCGCTGGACACGCCGAGCGCGCGGCTGGTGGCGCGGATATTGGACGGAGCGAACACCGCGCTTTCGATCAGAACGCTGACGGTGCGCTCGGAGATTCCGCTCTCCTCGCCGCCCATGATTCCGGCCAGCGCCAGCGGACGGGCCGCGTCGCAGATCACCAGATTTTTCTCTCCGAGTTCAACGGTTTTGCCGTTGAGCAGTTCAAGTTTTTCGCCGTCGGCCGCGCGGCGCACCACGATGCGCCCCTCGGCCAGCTTGTCGTAATCGAACGCGTGCAGCGGCTGACCCAGCTCCATCATGATGAAGTTGGTGATGTCCACGATGTTGTTGATCGGGCGGAGCCCCACGCTGCGCAGCGTGCGCTTTAGCCATTCCGGACTCTCTTTGACGGTGACATTCCGCACCACCTGCGCGGTGTAGCGCAGACAGAGGTCGGGCGCGTTGACGGTTACCAGATTTTCCGGCAGCGCCTCCGGTTTCGCCTTCGGAACCGCCAGCTCCGGCAGTTTCGCCACGGCGTCGAACAAACAGCTCACGTCGCGTGCGATGCCCCAGAAACTGAGCCAGTCCGGCCGGTTCGGCGTGACTTCCACTTCAATCTGCCAGTCCGGCTTGAACAGCGACGCCACCGGCGTTCCCGGTTTGGTCTCTGCCGGCAGTTCCAGCAGTCCGTCATGGTCGTCTCCGACGCCGATCTCCTTGGCGCTGCACATCATGCCGAAGGATTCCACGCCGCGCAATTTTGCTTTTTTTATCTCAAACGTTTCGCCGTTTTCATGAAATTTTGTGCCGATCACTGCCAATGGAACGATCTTTCCGGCGTCGCAGTTCGGTGCGCCGCAGACGATCTGCACCTCTTCACTGCCGTTGAACACCCGGCAGACCGAGAGCTTGTCGGCGTTCGGGTGCGGCTTGCGCTCGCGTATCTCCGCCGCCACCACACCTTCCGGCACGGCGTTGAGCGGCGTGACCGCCTCCACCTCGATGCCGGCTTTGGTTATCTCTTTGCACAGCTCTTCAAGCGACACTCCGTCCAGATTGACGTAGTAAGCCAACGCATTATATGAAATCAACATTTTTCACCTCAGTTGAACTGCCGCAGGAAGCGGACGTCATTTTCGTAGAGATTCCGCAGGTCGCCGATCCGGTGGCGGAGCATGGCCAGCCGCTCCATGCCGATGCCGAAGGCGTAGCCGCTCCAGATTTCCGGGTCGTAGCCGACATTGCGCAGCACGTTCGGGTCCACCATGCCGGCGCCGGCGATCTCGATATAGCCGGACTGTTTGCAGACCGGGCAGCCTTTGCCGCCGCACATGATGCAGGAAAAGTCGTATTCCACGCTCGGCTCGGTAAACGGGAAGAAGTGCGGACGCAGCCGGATGCTGACGTTTTTGCCGAACAGTTCCCAGGCCAAGTTCTGAAGCACGCTTTTGAGGTCGGCCATGGAGACGTCGCGGTCGATATAGAGTCCTTCGCACTGGTGGAAGTTCATGCCGTGGGTGGCGTCCGGAGTGTCGCGCCGGAAGCAGCGTCCCGGGGCGATGATCCGCACCGGCGGCTCCTGACTTTCCATCGCGCGGATCTGGACCGTGCTGGTCTGGGTGCGCAGCAGACGGCCGTCGGGGAGGTAGAAGGTGTCGGACGGGGAGCGCGACGGGTGATCCGGCGGTGCGTTCAGCGCGTCAAAGCAGTGGTGGACGGTCTCAAGTTCCGGCCCCTCGGCCACGATAAAACCCATGCGGCGGAAGATGGTCACACATTCGTCGATAATCCGGGTCACCGGGTGTTTATGACCGTGCGCCCAGGCGCGTCCCGGCAACGTCACATCGATCGCGTCCGCTTTCGCTCCGCCGGAGCCGAGCCGCTCTTCGGCGGCGGTCAGCATGTTCTGCAGTTCGTTCTTGGCGCGATTGAACGCCTGGCCGATGGCGCGACGCTCTTCCGGGGCGGCCGCGCCCATGTCTCTGGTTAAAGAAGTCAGAACGCCTTTGCGTCCGATCAGGCGCACCCGCACCTCTTCGATCGCGGCGGACGTCTGTGCGGCGGCAAGGTCGGTTCCGGCCTGGGTGAGCGCCTCGGAAATCTGTTCGACAATCGTCATTTTTCCACCTATCTCTGATTTGACTGCAAAAAAAACAGCTTGAACGGCGGAGACTTTCAGCCTCAACCTTCCAAGCTGTTAAAATACTAAAAACTACAGGAACTTACTTGGCAGGAGCGACTTTCTCTACCAGAGCCTTAAACTCCTGAAACTCGTTGACCGCGAGATCGGCCAGAACCTTGCGGTTCAGCTCGATATTCGCCTTCTTGAGTCCGTCCATGAAGGTGCTGTAATTGGTGCCGAGCATGCGGCAGGCGGCGTTGATACGCACGGTCCACAGACGGCGATACTGACGTTTCTTCTGCTTGCGCCCCATATAGGCATGACTCATCGCCTTGTCTACGGCGTCATAAGCAGTGCGGATATTTTTGGAAGAACAGCCGTAAAACCCTTTGGCGCGCTCAAGAAGGCGCTTGCGGCGTTTACGGGATGCGACAGCGCAGGTAACTCTGGACATGGTTTGAACTCCTTTTCTCTTTTACAGTCCGTACGGGAGCGCGGCTTTGATTCTGCGGCTTTCGGCAGACGAAACAGCGGCGTCCTTGCCCAGATGTCTTCTGCGCTTGGCGGTTTTTCCGGTGAGGAGGTGGCGCGCTCCGGCGCGGAAGTGACGGAACTTGCCGGTTCCGGTCATCTTCAGGCGCTTGGCGGCGCATTTGCGGGTCTTCAGTTTCGGCATCGTTTGCTCCTTTGTGGCTTCCCACATTATGCGGAACCGGTTTGGTGTTCCGCGGTTCTGCTCTGCGGCGGCAGATGCCACTCGGCCTGTCGCAGTGCGTTCTTATTATGCCGCGTTGCCGCGGCGTATATTGTTCAACCTTGTTCCGGCCGGGGCGTTTTCTTTTGCCGCGCCCGCGGCCAGTCCGGCATTTCAGCCGGCCGGAAAACTGTTTCCACCGCTTTCCATCATTCCATCATCCGGCGGAGCCTCACACGTTCATCACGTGCTTCGCATCACACCGCGGTTTCGCTCACGCTTATCACGCGCTTCGCATCACATCGCGGTTTCGCCCACGCTTATCACGTGCTTCGCATCACACCGCGGTTTCGCTCACGCTTATCACGCGCTTCGCATCACATCGCGGTTTCGCTCACGCATATTCCGCGCCGCCGGGATTTTTACTCCTGTTCGACCGCATCCGAAGAAGCGTCGTCATTTTCCGGCTCCGCCGCAACGGAAGCTCCATCGTCCTTCCGGTCGCCCTTCTTGGCGTTTTTGACCACGGCAAAAGTCACCGTGATGTTGCGGCCGAACATCTTCGGCGCGCCGTCCGCTTCCGCGTACTGCGCCAGATAGAGCATAATTTTCTTCATCAACTCGTCCGCCAACTCCTTGTGGGCCATTTCACGGCCGCGAAGCGCCAGCGTGACTTTTAATCTACACCCTTTTTGCAAAAAGTCAACGGCATGATTCAATTTATATTCATAATCGTGGGCGTCAATGTTCATGTGGAACTTGACTTCCTTGAGCTTTTGCGCGATTGAGTTCTTCCGCTGAGCCTTCAGATTCTTTTTCTGTTCATACTGAAGTTTGCCGAAGTCCATAATGCGAACCACCGGCGGCACCGCCTTTTCCGATACCACCACCAGATCCAAATGCGCGGCAACGGCCAATTCGCGAGCTTTCGCCAAAGGCACAATGTCCAACTGCTCTCCGTCCACTCCGACCAGACGAACCCGGTCGGCGGTGAACGAGCGATCCCCGATTTTCAATAACTTAGCTATGATCTGCCTCCGTATATTGCTGTTAATTACAATAATATAGCATCTTGTCTATAAAAGTCAAAAGGTTTTTTCGCAGACTTCCTTCTGCATCTTCGCAATCAGGGCTTCCGGCGCCATCGCACCGAGCTCTCCTTCGCGCCGCGAGCGGACGCCGACCGCATTGCCGGCCGCCTCGCGTTCACCAATCACCAGAATGTACTGGAGCCGGTCGTTACGGCAGTCCTTGATCTTGCCGCCGAGGCTTTGACTGCGGTCGTCCACCGTTACCCGGAGGCCGGCGGCGGTCATCTTGTCCCTCAGCGCGCAGGCCGCGTCCTTCTGGTTGTCGGTGATCGGCAGGATGCGGCCCTGTTCCGGCGCCAGCCAGAGCGGAAACGCTCCGGCATAGTGCTCGATCAGGATGCCGAAGAAGCGTTCGATCGAACCGAACAGCGCGCGGTGAACCATGAACGGCTGGTGAAGTTTGCCGTCCTCCCCGGTGTAGGTCATGTTGAACCGCTCCGGGAGGTTGAAGTCGAACTGAATGGTGGTGGTCTGCCATTCGCGGCCGATTGCGTCGAGCACCTTCAGGTCGATCTTGGGGCCGTAGAATGCGCCGCCGCCTTCGTCCACCACGCAGTCCAGTCCGGCTTTCCGCACCGCTTTTTCCAGCGAGTCGATGGCTTTTGCCCATTTTTCGGGAGCGCCGACCGCTTTTTCCGGGCGGGTCGAGAGATACGGCTTGATCTTGGTGAAGCCGAAGGTTTTCCAAATGCTCAGGCTGAACCGCAGAACTTCCGCGATTTCATCTTCAATCTGTTCCGGCGTGCAGATGATGTGCGCATCGTCCTGCGTGAAGCCGCGGGCGCGCAGCAGACCGTGCAGCGTTCCGGACTTTTCATAGCGGTAAACCGTGCCGAGTTCCGCCCAGCGGCACGGCAGCTCGCGGTAGGAGCGGTTGCGCGACTTGTAAATTTCAATATGGAACGGGCAGTTCATCGGCTTGACGTAGTAGTCGTGATCGTCGATGTCCATCGGCGAGTACATGCCGTCGCGGTAGAAGTCGAGGTGACCGGAGGTCTGCCAGAGTTCGCAGCGCCCGATGTGCGGCGTGTACATCAGCTGATAGCCGTTCAGATAGTGCTGCTCGCGCCAGTAGGTTTCAAACTGGTTGCGGATGAACGCCCCTTTCGGATGCCAGAGCACCAGACCGGGACCGACGTTTTCCGAGAAACTGAACAGGTCAAGTTCAACGCCGAGTTTGCGGTGGTCGCGTTTTTTTGCCTCCTCGATCATCTGGAGGTAGTCGTGAAGTTCGCTCTTTTCCGCAAAGGCGGTGCCGTAGATGCGCTGAAGCATCGGATTTTTCTCGTCGCCCTTGAAATAGCTTCCGGCAATGCTCAGCAGCTTGAACGCGCCGATCTGTCCGGCGTGCTCAACGTGCGGACCGCGGCAGAGATCGACATAATCGCCGGTCTTGTAAAACGATATTTTTTCGCCTTCCGGAATGGCGGCAAGGCGTTCGAGTTTGAATATCTGCCCCTTTTCCTTCAGCATGGCTTCGGCTTCCGGCCGGGTCAGTTCAAAATATTCAAACGGCGCGTGCGAATTGATGATCTTCTTCATCTCGGCTTCGATTTTTTCGAGGTCTTCCGGGGTGAGCCGGACCGGCATGTCGAAATCGTAATAGAAGCCGTCGGCGGTGGCCGGACCGATGTCGAACCGCACGTCGTTGAAAAGTTTTTGTACGGCGGCCGCCATTACATGCGCCGCGCTGTGTCGAATCGTTTCGACCGGAAACTTGCTCATTTTTTCCACCTGTATATTAATTTTTCCAAAAATCCAACTGTTCAGGCGCTCCTTCAACGATCCTTTTCACCGGAGCAAAACTTCGGCGGTGAATCTCGCACGCCCCGTATTTTTCAAGCGCCAGCAAATGCGCCGCCGTCCCGTAACCTTTGTGGCCGGCAAATCCGTATTCCGGATAGCGCCGGTCAAACTCCGTCATCATCCGGTCGCGACAGACCTTGGCCAGAATGCTGGCGGCGGCGATGCTTGCCGAGCAGGCGTCTCCCTTGACCACCGAACGCGACTTCACCGGCAGCCCCGGCACCGGATTGCCGTCCACCAGCACAACCTCCACTTGGCTGACCCCGGCAATCGCCTCGCGCATCGCCTTGTAGGTGGCCTGCAGAATATTGATCCGGTCAATCTCCGCCGCGTCCACGATCCCGAGCGCCCACCGGACGCCGGGAAACTCCTTTATTTCTGTCTCAAGCTCTTCGCGTCTGGCGGCGGAGAGCTGCTTCGAGTCGTTGACGTGCGGCAGTCCGTTGAAATCCGGAAACACCACGCACGCCGCGACCACCGGACCGGCCAGCGGTCCGCGGCCCGCCTCGTCAACGCCGCCAATAAACAAAAACCCCTCCGCCCGCAACTGCCGTTCCAAGCCGAGGAGTTCGTCGATTGGTTTTTCCGCCGCCATATGAGTCAGGCCGCCGTATTACCAATCGCGGTATTACTGCGCGCGCAGTTCTTTGACGCGGGCGGCTTTACCGATCTTGTTGCGCAGATAGTACAGCTTGGCGCGGCGGGTCTTGCCTTTGCGGACGACTTCGATGCGGTCAATCCGCGGGCTGTTGAGCGGGAACACACGCTCCACGCCCTGACCGGAAACCACCCGGCGGACGGTGAACGTCTCTTCAATTCCGCTGCCGCGACGGGCGATGACCGTGCCGGCGAAAAGCTGAGTGCGCTCGGTGTCGCCTTCCACGATCTTCACATAAACCTTGACGCTGTCTCCGGCCGCGAAGTCGGTGACGTTTTCCTTAAGTCCGCTGTTGCGGATCTTGTCAACTGCGTTCATTTTTTAATCCTCCAAATATTAATCTTTGTTTACATCTTTTATTTCGCGCGGCCATGCGCGGTGTCTGGCATAAAGCTCAGGCCGTCTCCGCATGGTCAGCCATTCGGCTTCCTGCCGGCGCCATGCGGCGATTTTGCCGTGGTCGCCGGACAGCAATATTTCCGGCACCTTCAGCCCCTCATACTCCTCCGGACGCGTGTACTGCGGATATTCCAGCAGCCATCCGGTGTGCGATTCATCCTCGCTGGACTCTTCGCAGCCGAGTGCTCCGGGAAGCAGCCTGGCGATCGCGTCGATCATCACCATCGCCGGAAGATTGCCGTTGGTCAGCACATAATCTCCGATCGACACTTCGTAATCGACGCGGGAATCGATATAGCGCTGATCGACTCCCTCGTAATGGCCGCAAACCACGATCAGACGTTCCTCCCCAACCAATTCACGCGCCAGCTTCTGGCTGAACAACCGGCCGCGCGGTGTGGTGAGCACCACCTTTGCTCCGGGAGAACGTGCTTTCAGGAAGTCGGTCGCCTCGAACAGCGGCTCGACCTTCATCAGCATTCCCGGACCGCCGCCGTACGGCTTGTCGTCCACGGTTCCGCGCTCGTCATGGCTGAAGTCGCGGAGATTTACCGGATCGATCTCCAGCAGTCCGCGACTCATCGCCCGTCCGGTTATGCTGGCGGCCAGCGGACCCGGAAAAAGCTCCGGGAACAGGGTCAGAACGTCTATATGCAATTTCAATCAACAACTTCCACGGTGACTTTTTTCTGCAGTCTTCCGGCCGCGCCGTTGGCGAGCGAACGGATGGCGTTGATGGTCTTGCCGCGGCGTCCGATGATTTTGCCGCGGTCTTCCTCGTTGCAGATGATCCTGATGTTCAGCGCCGTGTCGCTGTCTTCGGATTCGACTTTGACTGCGTCGGGCGAGTCCACCAGTTTGCGGACGACGTAATCGACGAACGTCTCAATGTCTCCGCCGCCGTTGCCGGCCGCGTGGCAGGAGGAGCATTCATCGCCGTCTCCGCAGAAAAGCTTCTTTAAAAAACTAAACACTTTTACACTCCGGTCAATTACGCTTCTGCGGGCGCGGCGGTTTCAGCGGGCGCGGCGGCTTCGGCGGCAGCAGCTTCGGCAGCGGCCTTGGCAGCGGCGGCTTCTTCGGCGGCCTTGGCTTCGGCTTCCGCCTTGGCCTTGGCCTCGGCGGCCAGCTTGGCAACCTGCTTCTTGGAGGGCTTGGCCGGCTTCACGATGCCGCGGCGGTCAATGCCCTTGCGGACACGGTCGATGATGTGTTCGCAGTTTTCGCTGACCTGTGCGCCGACGCCCATCCAGTAGTCCGCACGTTCAAGGTTGACGCGCTCTTCCTTGCTGTGGGGGTTGTAGAAGCCGATTTCCTCGATCGCGCGGCCGTCGCGGGCCATGCGCTTGTCCATCACCACCATGCGGAAGCAACTGGCGTTGCGGGTCCCGATGCGTTTGAGTCTGATTGTAACTGCCATAGTTTTCGAAATCCTTTTTTTTACAAATCCTCTATTTTTACCCAGTGTTCGCGCGATTCTGCGTTGCGGCAACTTCCAGAGCCGGACCTTCCAGCCGCTCCGTCCGTTTCCGGGCGAAGCCTCTTCCGGTGGCCGATCCGGTTGCCGCGCCGTGACCGTGAGCAGCCGCGTTCTCTGGAAGAACCTCACATGATCCGGGCGTTGGCATACGTCGTGCAAACATTCAAAGAACAATCCTGAATCCGTGAAAGAAACACCGTGTTTCTCTCATTATTGTTATTATGCTATAAATTTATAGCAACTTTATTTGATTTTCAAGTCTTTTGATAACAAAATCGATGATAAGTTCACTTTTTC
>JAQUTL010000013.1 GCA_028709805.1 Victivallaceae bacterium | reverse complement strand
GAATAGCGCACATTGCTTCTGCCGGAACTTTTTTGCTGTGAATTTTTCATTTCACACCTTTCTCTTCCGAGAAAAGTGTTACCGATTTTTCTAAAATTTCAACCCAGTTTCTCGCCACTTAGCACACTGAATATCTTTTCAAGCGTAAAAACCGCTGCTGGTAAACACTTCAACAAATTTATCGTTTTTGACGAAGCTCATAAATACATGGACAATAAAGAGCTTTCTTCAACAATAGCAACGGCGATCAAGGAAATGCGTCATAAAGGTGTCTCCATAATGATTGCTAGCCAAGATCCGACAGGACTTCCCTCTGAAATTATTGAATTGAGTTCTATTTTGATGATGCATCGCTTCAATAGCCCAGCATGGTTAAAGCATATCCAAAAAGCGATCACGCAAACAGCAGCATTGACACCCGCTGATTTGGCCAGACTAAAAACAGGAGAAGCATTTATCTGGTCTAATGAATCGTCTGATCCCCAATTTACGACTCGCCCCGTTAAAGTAAAGATGCGACCACGGGTGACGAAACACGGCGGAACCACCATTAATGCAACCGACACGCAAATTAACCTTTCTAATCCAGATGAGTAGAAAGGTAAATTTGTTATAATATGAACCGATTTTTCTACAAAGACAGTATAACGAATTTTCTCGCGGTTACCGAGAATGAAATACTCGGCGCTTTGGCGGCGGAAAATTCGTTTGATTTAGTCGACCTCCAGAGAAATGCGTGGGTAGCCGAGATCGCACTCTTGAAATCGGTTCTGATACCGGAAACTGACGGGCAGATTCTCTTTGAGTATTCCATTCCACGATTGGGAAAACGTATTGATGTCGTGCTTTTGCTTCAAGGCATTGTCTTTGCTTTGGAATTCAAGGTCGGCGCGGAGGCCTTTTCCCGGCAGGATTCGGAACAGGTGTGGGATTATGCGCTCGATTTGAAAAACTTTCACGAGGCCAGCCGCGAGCTCACCATTGCCCCGATCCTTGTAGCAACGGAAGCGCCAGATTCATCCGCCACTCAAAAATTCAGCATTTATGACGATCATGTGCTTGAGCCAATCCTTTGCAACGCGACGGGGCTGGCAGGTGTGATTGCCAAAATCACGGTCGAATATGCAAACAATACCGATTTGAGCCGGTGGGCATTTAGCCGTTACATGCCGACGCCAACGATTATTCAGGCTGCCAGTGCGTTGTACTTGAATCATTCGGTTGAGGAGATAACACGCAACGAGGCTTCCGGTGAAAATCTTCAGCGTACCAGCGAATTTGTCATGCGCGTTATTGATCACTCGCAGGCTAATGGGGAAAAATCCATCTGCTTTGTGACCGGCGTTCCTGGCGCGGGCAAAACATTGGTCGGATTGAATATCGCGGTTCGGCAGTTCGAGAAAAAAAGTCTTGCCGTGTATCTTTCCGGCAATCAACCGCTGGTTTCGGTGCTGAGCGAGGCGCTTGCACGCGACAAGAAGCGTCAAGAGGAACAACGCAATCCTGATACTCGCTACAACTTGACGACGGCCCGGCGCGACGTTAAATCCTTTATTCAAATCGTGCACCATTACCGCAACGAAACGTTGACCAAGCTCAAGAAGCCGATCCGTGATGGCGTGTTGGAAATTGATCCGACGAAAGTCGCCAAACATCAGGATGACGGCTATTCCGAAGTCGAACACGTGGCGATTTTTGACGAAGCGCAGCGAGCGTGGACAAAACAGCAGTTGGCGAACTGGCTGAATCGCAAGCAGGGAATTGCGAACTTTCCCATGTCCGAACCGGAGTTTCTGATTTGGTCGTTGAATCTGCGCGAGGACTGGTCGGTGATTGTTTGTTTAGTCGGTGGCGGACAAGAGATCAATACTGGCGAAGCTGGCATTGGTGAGTGGCTGCGGGCGATAAACGCGAGCTTCCCCAATTGGAATGTGTTTATCTCCGATGAGCTGACCGGCAAAGAGTATGCCGAGGGGGAATTGGACAGTTTATTGCAGGCAAATTCCCGTATTGAGCAAAGTTCCGATTTGCATCTAGCTGTTTCCATGCGTTCTTTCCGGGCCGAACAACTTTCCAATTTCGTTCATTTTCTGTTGGAAGGCGATGTGACAAAGGCAAGTGAGCTCATTCAAACACTAAAAGGGAAATATCCGATTGTGCTGACTCGTTCGCTGGATCAGGCCAAAGCGTGGCTGCGTCAGCAGAAACGCGGCTCGGAGCGCTATGGAATGGTGGTGTCGTCACAGGCGCAACGCCTGCGTCCACTGGCTATTGACGTGCGCTGCCAGCCCGATACGGTGCACTGGTTTCTGGACGATATCACCGACATTCGTTCCTCGTTATTTTTGGAGGACGCCGCGTCGGAATTTGACGTGCAAGGACTGGAACTGGATTGGACTTGTCTCGTTTGGGATGGCGATCTACGCTGGCAAGGGACGAGCTGGGGCAATTATTCTTTTACGGGCAACAAGTGGCAAAATATCCGTGTGCCGGAACGCAAGGCGTATCAGATCAACGCGTACCGCGTGCTTTTGACCCGCGCAAGGCAAGGAATGGTGCTCTGCATTCCCGAAGGCAATCCTGATGACGCCACCCGTCTGCCTGCTTTTTACGATGGAACGTATTGGTATATTAAACAAATCGGTATTCCAGAGATATGAGATAAATCAGGCTCTATCGGACAGAATATTACAACCTGTCGTCAGGTCAAATTTTACCTGAGCTCTGGTTTGATCTTTTCGCAAAGATCACCACCATTTTTTGTTTATACGCCAGTCCAAGTGACTGGCTTTTTTGTTTTCCGCCCCAAACTTCGAGCTCAAACCAGCTCAAAAAAGCAATGATGTCGGTACAGCCGACGCCCTACTATCGCCCAACCGGCTCAACTGCTCAGATTTCTTGGCAAGCACCTGTGTCACCTCCGATTTTAGACACAGGTCATAAATGCTTCATAATCAGCAATGTTATTTTCTACCATTCCAGTCATTATGAAAACGATACAAACGGAGTACCAACCGGGATTCAAACTCGCGTCCTCTCTGCTATGCCGACTTGCCGCTTGCTAAACAGAAAATAATACCGAGCGGGATGATGACGGCTCGCCCAAAGCTCCATACGCACAAATCTACATCGCCGAATAAACTGACAAACTTCCGGGGGCGCAAGTCTCCGGCGCAACCGGAGAAAAATCATGAGAGCCATCAAAATCGATCCCGCCGCCAAGACCATCACGGAAATAGAGTTGAAGCGACCGAACCAGTCACTGCAAGAATTTTATGACATCATCGGATGCGACCTCGTCCAGCTCATCGAACTTGATCGCGGCATCATCCTTGTGTGCGACGAAGAGGCAAAACTGAAGCCGATCACCGGCGCATTCACCTTCTACGATATAAAAGTCGTGCCGCCCTCACTTCAAATCCGGTTCTGTTTCTCACAAAATTGCCATCAAAAACGACTTTAGCTTCTCTCCTGCAGCCGTCATCGCACTACAACAAACATCAAAAAAATGACTTTATGGGACATTCGCATTGAAAGATTCTCTCATGTCACCCGAATCTAATTCAGAAATTCTCTTAGATCTCACAATTTGATTTGCATTTTTTCATCATTTGATGTATAATATGTTCATTAATTCATCAAAAATAAAAAAATGAGGTGCGTATGACTGAGAACATTAAAAACAACAAGACCGCTCAAGCTCTGATCGAAGCCGCTGGACGCCTCTGTTCCACATACGGAATTGACGCCGTGACGACACGGGATATCTCAACGGAAGCAGGCGGCATTGATATTTCTCTCATAAAGTATTATTTCGGAGGAAAGGACGGCCTGATTCAGGCGGTGGCTGAAACGGCAATGCGCCCGTTGCAGGAATATTCCCTCGAGGAATATTACCAGAAAAACTCCAGCCTGCTCGCCACGCGCGATGGCCAGAAAGCATTTGTCTCCGGAATGATAGAAGTGATCTTCAACCGTTTCGACAAAACCATTCCGGATGGCTGGCGCAAGGGATTTCTGCTTCAGATCATTCAGAAGAAGGGTATGAACTTGATGCGGAAACGTCTTATTGAAACTTATATGAAACCCATGGTCTGCATATTTGCAAAAGTCTATTCTGAAATTACCGGAAACGACGACTTCGAGACGGCGCTTTGCTGGTATCTTTTCATTACGGCACAGCTTTTCCTGTATTCCGGAGACAACGATCTTGTCGATCTTCTTCATCCGGACAAAAAAGTCGGGAATGGTTTTTCACGACGCCTTCAATATTTTTGCGAACAGGAAGTCTTGCGGGGAGTTAATCTGCTTCAGGAGGAATGCATATGAACAGATTAAAAGTTTGCCACATACTGCTGATACTCGCGGCTTCAACCCTGGCCGGATGCGGACAGGAAAATACGGAAAACAACGATATAGAGCAGAATTCATTCCGGGTATGTACTCAAAGCGCGGAACAGAGGACATTTTGCAACCGTTTGAAAATACATATGAACGTAAAACCGGTGGACCATGCCGACATCTGCGCCAAGATTTCCGGCACAATTGAAGCATTTCCCGTTCGCGAAGGAATGCCGGTCAAGAAAGGCGACTTGTTGTTTCAGGTTGATAAATTTCAACTTGAGGCTAACTGGGAAATCAGCCGTCAGCAGCTGGAAGTCCTGAAATCTGCCTGTGAGCAGGCGCAGCTGCGCGTGAAGATCGCCGTCGACCAGCATAAAAAATCAGAAAACGATTTTTTACGCAACCAACAGTTATATGTCTGCGAGGCCGTTTCCAAAGCCCTGTTCGATGAATTTCATCTATCCTTTCTGGAGTCGGAAAATCAGGTCAAGCTCGCGGAAGCGGCCTTGAAATATGCCGAGATCGAAATCGCCAAGGGGGAAAACAATATCCGTATTGCGGAACGCCGCTTCCACGACTCCATTATTTTCGCACCGTATGACGGCAAGATCGTCGAAACTTATATGGAACAGTGGGAATACGCCGCGCTCGGCCAGAAAATATTAAAGATCGAAAGCCGTAAATTGGAGTTGTCCGCCCTTATCCCGGCCGAATATTACGAAAAGATCATTACGGATAAGACAATGCTGAACGTCAGTTCCAAAAATTCAACATACCGCGCCACAATTCCAATAACTTACAAGGCGCTTTCCGTCGACCCGGAAACCCGGACATTCGAGATCAGAGCCGCGCTCCCGGAAGATACGAACATGATTTCCGGTATGCTCTGTGACGCGGATATTATTCTGGACCAGACGGAAGGCTACGGGTTGCCGACCTCCGCATTCATCACCCAGGCGAACGGGAAATATGCGATCTTCTCGAACGAAAACGGCGTTGCCCGCAAGAGACTGCTTCTGCCGGGGATCATCGACGAAGGATTCATGATGATAGCCGGCGCCGACTTCGATCCGGCAAAGCTGAGTTATGTTGTTGAAGGACAAGCTTTTTTGAATGACAAATCAAAACTGGATGTCATTTCATCCGAGACGGGAGATAATCATGCTGTTGAGTAAAGTTTCCACTCGCCGTCCGGTGGCGATGTCCTGTCTGATAATACTTATGCTGATCTTTGGCAGTATGGCATATTTTAAGATGGGCAAAGACAATATGCCCAACATCGAAGTGCCGTATGTTTCCATTGTCACGCTCGTCCCCGGGTCGAGCCCTACGGAGATCGAAGTAAATGTTGCCCGGAAACTGGAGGATGCCGTTTCCGGGATCGACGGCTTGAAGAAAGTCAACTCCACATGTATGGACAACGTCTGCATGACGCTGCTGGAATTTCAACTCAACGTGGATGTCGATGTGGCCGCGGTCGATGTCCGGGAAAAAGTAGACCTCATACTGAACGACTTGCCGGATGAAGCCGAAAAACCGCAAATCAAAAAATTTGATCCGAACAGCAAAGCCGTCGCCACCATGATGGCGACCGGCGATCTTCCCATCGATGAGATATATGACTATATTGATGATAAAATTTCAGCCAGATTCTCCACCCTGCCCGGAGTCGCCGAAGTCGAGATAAGCGGCTGTGATGAAATGGAATTTCAGGTAATACTCGATTCTGAAAAGATGGCTGGGTTCGGCCTGAACGCCTATGAAATCGTCAATAAGATAGGCAAAGCCAACGTCAAAGTACCAGCGGGACGCATCAAAGAAGGCGATCAGGAACTGACGGTCACATTCGATTCTGAAATAAAGAATCCGGCCGATGCCGGAATGATAGAAGTCGGCAAGTTCAACGGAAGCCGTATTTATTTGCACAACGTCGCCAGAATTGAGATGCGGTCCAAGGAAAACCGGACCGCCGCTTTCCACAACGGAACACCTGCCGTCAGTATCAAAATCATCAAGAAAGGAGAGGCAAACGCCCTCGCCGTTGTGGAGGCGGCCAGAAAGGTGTACGACGAGATCGCCACCGACGGAACCCTGCCCGGAGGAATCAAACTGAATTGGTTTCTTGATGACGGCGCATATATTGTTTCCAATGTCGATGACGCATGGAGCAGCGTGATACTTGGAATGGCCATGACTGCGCTGATATTGCTATTTTTTCTGCAAAACGTCCGCTCCACCTTTATTGTGGCGGTAACCATGCCGGCCTCAATCGTCATCACGTTCGCCATTATCAAACTGCTCGGATATACTTTCAACAACATGACGCTGCTGGCTATCGGAACTTCCGTAGGAACGCTTGTTGCCAACTCAATAGTTGTCCTTGAAAATATTTTCAAACGCATCGCGGCTGGCAACGATATCGTGAAAGCCGCCGATGAAGGGACCGCCGAAGTCGCCGCCCCCGTTTTTGCCTCGGCCGCGACCAACGTAGTGGTGTTTCTGCCGATCGCCCTTATGAGTTCATTGGTCGGACGCTTTTTCACTTCTTTCGCTGTAACAATGACCGTGGCGACGCTGGTTTCGTTGTTTATCAGCTTCACTTTGACGCCGATCATGACAATCTGTATGGTCAGACCGCAAACAGAGAAAAAGCCCAAGCGGGTATTGTTCTTTTCTGCGTTTGCCGACCGATTCAACCGCCTTTACGACCTCACAGAAAAGTTCTACATGCGCGGCATTGAAAACGTCATCCGACGCCCGTGGCGCACAGTGCTGTACTCCGTACTGCTTTTCGCTGCGACAATGGTCTTTATCGCGCCGCACGTCGGCGGATCATTTTTCCCGGAGACAGACCGTGGCGAACTGATTGTAAAACTCGAATATCCCTCCTATTACAATCTTGCGGCCACGGTCAGCCGCACACAGGCGCTGGAGAAGGAAATCCTCGCCACAAAAAATGTGCTTTCCACCGCCGTGAGCGTTGGCAAGGTACGCGGTTCGATCGGTCAGGCATCGGAAGGAGTTCATCTTGCGGAAATCCACATAAAGCTCAACGGCAAAAAAGAGCGCGGGGAAAGCATTGAAGACATGCGACAGATATTCAGAGACCTGCTGATGCAGCAGCGGGACTTGCTCGTAACAGTGAATATGCCGACCACCGTTGGCGGTGCTTCGGCCATGATAGAGGCGGAGATTTCCGGCGACAATCTGAACACCCTTGACGACACGGTAATCCGGTTGCGTGACGCCATGACACAACAGAAAAAAAACGGAGCGCCAACCATTCTTGACCTTGACACCAGTGCGCGAGCGCCGCGCGCAGAGCTTAGAATATGTCCGGAACGCCCGGTTCTGCAAGATTTGAATATAGACGCCACATCGGTTGGGATGATGATACGGAGCAATATCGAGGGATTGAAGATAGGCACCTACAAACGTGGCGACCGAACATTCGACATCCGCGTAAAACAGGAAGACCGTCCCGGACGCGAACAGATCCCGGAATTTGTATTCGCCGCCGACCACGGACGCCCGCTTCAGTTGAAAAACCTGTCCCATGTGGAAAATCACGACCTGCCGATTCAGGTTAACCGCGCCGACAAACTTAGAATTGCCAAATTATACGGAAATCCCGCCCCTGGAATGGCATTGAGTGAATTGGTGAATTCCATCGAAAGCGAGGCGTCGCCGCTGCTGCCGCCCGGATATAAGATCCAGTTTACAGGGCAAGTGGAAAAGATGAATGAAGCGTCCGGAGAATTTGTCGTAGCCTTGATTCTGGCATCCATCATGACTTATTTGCTGATCGCGGCGACCATGGAATCATGGACGATGCCATTTATCATTATCTTCACTCTGCCGCTGGCGCTGATAGGCATGTTGACAGCGCTGTGGCTGAGTCACCTGACACTGTCGATGATGGGACTTCTGGGTGCTGTAATGCTCATCGGGATCATTGTCAACAACGCCATTTTGATTATGGAAGAAGTTTCGGTTCAGCGCAAGCGCAATGCCACGGCACAGGATGCGGTTCGCATAGCCTGCCGCGAGAAATTACGTCCGATTGTAATGACCAGTATCGCCGCGGTCATCGGTATCATCCCGATGGCGTTCGGTTCCGGACTGGGGTCAGAGTTGCGTCAATCGGCGGGGATGGGGATTGTCGGTGGATTGGTATCCTCGACTTTGCTTTCGATCTATGTCATTCCGGCGTTGTATCTGTTATTTTCGATGTCATCTCGAAATAAAATGTCGTAAATTCAGCATAATTAATTGCTTGTAACTTTAGTTGATGGGATTAAAGAGCGAAGTGCAATTTCCCGGTTGAAAAAAGAAGGTCAAGGACGATATTGATGTTCTCGACCACGATTTTACAGCCGGTCTTTTCCTGAAAACGTTCGACATAGCTGAACCGGCCGATGCTGTCTCCGAGGGTGTGAACCGGAAACTGGACCATCACGGTTTGGGCTTTGGCGTTGAAATCGTGCATAAAAAGGAGCTTGTCGGTCTCCGGTTCGGAGATGACCAGACGAAAGTTGACGTAATATTTTTTCAGACTTACCACGGTGGCGTTGGACGGGGCGACGATTTCGTAAAGCAGGGATTTGGTGTCGAGATCGTTAACCCTCAACAGGTAGTTTTTGCCGTTGTCCGAAGTGAACACGCGCAAGCCGTCATTAAAGTCGAAACGGATGCCGTCCACGGCCTCCTGGGTTCCGGTTGCAGGAATTTTGCCAAAGAAAATCTGCATGCCGCCCGACGGATCGTTCGCGCCGGAGTTGTTTGAATGCTCACCGTTCACAGCCTTTTTTCGCCCCCTGTCGCAATTTTTTCAGACCGCTTGAGGGCATAAAAAAAGACACCTTCTGCCGCACTCGCCTCAGAGGCACGCCAATGGTTGAAAACAACGAACAGAGAACGTCCATTCAGAGCGGACGCTTCATGCAAGCTGTTGGCCTTTCGCTGAAATTTGGCGTTTCCCGAGTCGAAGCCTTGCTTAATGAACCTTATCTAATTTTTCATGCAAAAAGTTTTAACCGTGCCGGTTATCTCCATTTTTTCATTATAATGGAAAACAATAGCACCCGTTTCTTTTTTTTGCAAATCGAAAACGCTCCGTTCGCAGCTTTTTCAACAACATCCGCATGCCTCTGATTTGAGTGTCGGCATGCATATTATTCGGATGCTTGCGACTTTTTAGCGTCTTTTTTGCAAAAAAAATGAAATTATTTTTTATCCGCCGCCTCCATCCGGCGGTGGATCATCGTCTGGTGACGACTCTTCCTTTGCCAGACCGATCACTTTCTCATTGAATGAAATCACTATATCTTTCGGCAGACGCTTCCTGAAATGCGTCATCAGCGAGGCACTGAACGGTGGTTTTGTTTGGAAACTTTTGAACCATAGGAAGTATTGCAGATACGGATTCTCGCACACCATTTCCACAACGTCGCGGTCGCTCAGTTGAAGAATTTCCTTGATGAGCAGTGCCCCCAACGCAACCCGGACATTCAGGGCTGCTTCGCCGCGCCCGTGATTTTGAAAATGTTTCGCATAATTCATTTCAAGCTCGGTCCACGGCACAAGCCCTGCCTTTTTCACCCAACGCTTTTCCGGATTCAATCGACCTTCAAAATATAATCCGATCTCCGGCAATTCTTCATCGTGGCGTGATTTTCGATACATTCAGATTTTCGCCTGCACGGTTTTTCTGTATTTTCACTGTAATAATATACCGCCAAAGCACAGAATTGTACAGTTAACATGCTTATCTTTAATGTTTTATCTTTCGTTCAGCAAGCCCTATTTAGGACAATGAGTCAAAGCCATGATCATAATATTGGTTTTGCCCATGTGTCCCCGATTTTTACGTTTGTTATGAACACCTTACGGAAACAGAGAATTTTCCTGTAATTCTAAAAAATGGGCCACCATTTTTTGTGCCCACGCCAGTCCAAGTGACTGGCTTTTTTGTTTTCCGCCCCCGAACTCCGAGCTCAACTCAGCTCAAAACAGCAAGGCACGTCACACTATGACACCCCATGTGCGGGCAAATCTGCTCAACTGCTCAGATTTCTTGGCAAGCACCTGTGTCACCTCCGATTTTAGACACACCTCGTAACTTGTTCATAATCAGCGATGTTATTTTCTACCATTCCGGTCATTATGAAAACGATACAAACGGAGTACCAACCGGGATTCAAACTCGCGTCCTCTTAATCCTCGTCATGCTCAAAGCAATTCATGCCCAAGAGGACAAAGATGCCGCCAAACAGAAGGCTGTATTGGTAGCTGAAAAGCTCAGAAGTATGAAGCTGGAAAAGGCTGCTGAATTTGTTGAAGAGAGCGTGGATGAGACGCTGTCCTATATGGATTTTCCATATGAATATTGGAGCAGATTACGTACAAACAACGGTCTCGAACGCATTATGAAAGAGATTCGCCGCCGTACTAGAGTCGTTGGCAGTTTCCCGGACGGCTATTCGGCCATGATGCTGGTCTGGGCACGTCTTCGGCATATTTCTACAACGAAATGGGGAACACGACAGTATATGAATACTTGCAAACTCTATGAAGGCGGTGTAGTGTAAAAGAAAGGCTTCGACAACTCACATTTGATTTTCGTAATCAGTCAGAAACAAATGTGCGCAAAATATCGGACACTACCAAATCGGCATCCCGGTGATCGAGGAGAACATAGATGACACAGCAAAATGCGATTAAGATATTTGAGGAACGCAAAGTCCGTTCCGTTTGGGATGACGACACGGAAGAATGGTGTTTTTCTATCATTGACGTTGTTGCGGTTCTTACGGAAAGCGTAGATGCCACCGCCTATTGGCGCAAGCTCAAGCAACGGTTGAAAGAGGAAGGAAATGAAACCGTGACAAGTTGTCACGCTTTCAAAATGCAAGCTGCCGACGGAAAAATGCGCAAGACCGATGTTGCCACGGCAGAACAGTTATTTCGGCTCATTCAGTCGATTCCTTCCCCGAAGGCGGAACCGTTCAAACTCTGGATTGCCCGTGTCGCGCCCGAACGTTTGGATCAGATGGCTGACCCGGAACTTTCCATTGAACAAGCAATGACCGATTACACGCGCCTTGGCTATTCGGATAGTTGGATTAATCAGCGTTTGAAGTCAATTGAAATTCGCAAAGATTTAACGGATGAATGGAAGATGCATGGCGTACAAGAAGGTGTCCAATTTGCTTCGCTGACCGACATTATTTATCAGACCTGGGCCGGAAAGACCGCTAAAGAAGCAAAGGTTTTTATTCGTAATATTTTTTCAGCGGGGACATTCTTTGTCCACTTGATTGGTGTATAATATTATTAAATACAAACAGCGAGGTGGATCATGTTGGAATTTCTATTCGGAATGGCGGCAGGCTCGGCATTGTCAAATCAGTCAAAAGACGGCGTTTCACCGGAGCACTTATACGAGCACGCTCAAACCAAAGTGTTGATCGACATTGTTCACGCCGCCGATAAAATTGAGAAAACCAATCCCACTCCCGCCATGCTTAAATTGCAGTTGCAACCCTTGAAATCCATGTTTGATGCGATTGATTACAGCGGAATTAAATCTCCAGAGGGAAAAACCGTATATCAGCAGGTGAAAGATTATTTCGCGGAGAACGGATTATGAAGCAAACACGCAAAACCGAATATCCGATTCAACCTCGAACGGCGGACAATTATCACCTCGTCAAAAAAACATCCATCGCCGGCGTCTCTTTTCTGGAAAACCGAGACTCTATTATGGCATCGACGAATGTTGGCGATACCCTGCGCCTGGTTCGAGAGCCGGACAATTCCCATGATCCCAATGCGATTAGAATTGATCGGAATGGCGGGCAAAAGCTGGGATGCATTCCGCGGACGGAGACCGCAAACTTTGTCGCTAAAATGGATGGTGGAATTATTTTCACTGGAATTATTACATCGCTTCAACGGCACGAATATGAAATTGAGGCGGATATCTACGAACGCGTGCAAATACCATTCCCTGATTTTACCAGTTTCTGTCTGAAAACGTATGGATTTTTCGGCCCGACCACGGTATGTTCTCTTAACTTGCGTGAGCGTAAATTTGTCTATAAAGAACAAAGCTACCCCCACTGCGGTGGCTATCACTGTATGGAATTGAAGTTCAGCACGGATTATTGGGAAACGGTGTTAACAAATATTCAGCAATTTAATTTCCCGGCATGGGAAAAATATTATGATAACCCCATGGTCTTGGACGGAACCCAATGGAAAATTACAATCCGGCGCAGAAACGGGAAGCCGATAAAGATCAGTGGCAGTAACGCCTATCCTGAGGAATGGGAATTTCTACAGAATTTTATCTATGACTGCCTTGACTTAAAAGAGCTGAAGGGCAATGGCAGATTTTATATTCAAGCGCCAATGGCAAAATCCAACCAGATAAGGAATCAACCCAAAAAACTCTTTTCTCAATCGCAGGGAACCGGACTTTTTGATGTTCCAAGTCCTTATTCTGCTGATGAGTTGGAAAAACTATGCGATTACATCCCCTATTTTGAACAGCAGGTCGGAAAGAAAGTCAAATGGAGCGAAAATAAAGCAAAAGATGGTGTAATGATATTACCTTATCCTATATACGATGCAGAAGTTAGCGTCTTTCATAAGCTGATTTATGATTGTGGAACTGATAAAAATTATTCGGAAACGATAAAACAATACGACTTCGATACCAACAGCAGTGATTTTTCGCAGGCTGATTTAACTCTCATCCAAGCACTGTTGACATTTTTTTTACGAGGTGAACATTTTTGCGATGGTTTTATGGCGGGATGCATTGAAAGCGGATGGATATTAGGTCTCTTAAAACGCCTTGATGAGATTCGTACCCGGGGAGAGTAAAAAGGGGACAATCAGGATTATTCCGGTGTGATAAGTGTGGTTTTGAAGCTCAACTCAATGTGAGACAACCTGATTTTGGTTTTTGTGGCGAAGTTGAGCAATTCTACTGCAAAGCTAAAAATAAAATCGCTTGGGTTTGTATCGGACTTGATGCAGGCAGAAAATATAAGGTGTGTGAACTTTGTGTTCCTCGCCCATTTCGGGGTCTCACAAAAAGTCATGACATAACAAGAAAATGGTATAACGTCCACCCTGCGTGCCGCATGGAAAACCTGAAGAAATTGGAAATATTTGAATTCAACAAAAGTGAAATCATCGATGAATTTGATAATGTTTTCTACAATTGTCCTTGCGATAACTGTGATGGAACAATGTATAACACGAGTGAATGTGATATGGATTGGGATTGAATCAAAGGGCGGATAGAGATGGATGATAGTGGCAGGAAGTCGGGATTTTGCGAGTAAAGATCTAATGGGCAGGTTGAGTTGATGGGCGGCTGATTATCATGGAGTTAGGGTGTATTTTGTCGGGAATACGGCGGGGCGACCTTCAGAATTGCTTGTGGCGAAATGGGGATTTTTTTAGCTTCAACGCATAATCACTCTATGTTTTTCGCAATGGGCTAACAGTCATAGACTTACCGATGGTCAATAGTTTGTTTGAGGAAATTCCTGTACGAAGGCACATGCCCCGGGTGCAATTCTGGAAAGCGCCGCCATGTGCGGATCACCTGCGTTGCCATCTATGTTGGGTGCAATTCGGAATAGAGTCTCCATCTGCGGATCACCTGCGGAATCATCTGTGCCGGGTGCAATTTGCCTCCGGCCCCGATCCGCTGCGAAAGTGTGCGATCACAGTCTCTAATCCTCACCCGAAAGCGTGGTAGGGTACTCACTGAGGTCGATCCCGGTGATTACAGCTTTGCCCAGAGCTGTGATTCTGGTCTCTGGATCATACTCCCTTGCTCTGGAAATAGCTTGGCAGAGGTGAATTCACATCTTTTGACAGAGCTAACGAGGGCCTGCTGAACCGGAGGCGACTATGCTGCCGATTGATATTCTCCAAAGATTTGCTTGAAAATCCTCTCGAAAAATAGAATTCCGGACGGTGTTGATAAAAGCCTTTCCCGTTTCTGCTCCCACCGGATCAGGTTCGCCGCAAGAAAGGTAATGGCGATCACGGTTTCAGAACAGTCCTTGTGCCGGGACATTACCCGTCCCAAGCCCAAACGCCGCTTGCATTGACCGAATTTCCCTTCAATGGCGTTACGTGCCGAATTGTCTGCCGGTTGTTGTTTCAAGGTGCCAGGATCAACTACTTTCACCGGTCTTCCGAGGCGCGGTCCGGAAAGACGAATCCCGTGTTCGGCGCAATATCTCAAATTTTCCCGATTGCGAAACAGCTTATCCGCCAAAATCGCTTCCGGATAATGTCCGGTTCGGGTGTGATATCGTGCGCAAATCGTTTGCAGATCACCAGCTTCGTTGCAGGCATCCCATGACAGACGTTCAATCCTCGCGAACCCATCTTCCAGACTGGCGGTCAGTTTCGCGCCGAATTCAGTCTCATGTCCGGCCTTTCCCCGTACAATCGGGCGCACATGCGGCTGATTTAAACTGACGATCCGGTTGTCAATTCGTCGCGAACGGGTATCCGGCATCGTGCGCTGTTGATCATGAACGGTTTGGATATGTAGTATGCCAACCGACATCGATATCCGGAAATCTTCAAGGCGATCTTTTTCATGTTATTGAAGCATTGCAAGGCGATTGCGCCGAACCATGAATTTTCCTTCAAACGCTATGCTTATAATCCAGTAGAACAAATTTGGCAATGGCTGAAACCACGTGTTTGCGGACGTCCCAAAGCAATGAATGGAGGATGCAGCGAAATCGTTTCTCGTATCCGCAAAATCAGTAACGCACGGACTTTGGGTCGGCTGGCTACAAATCCAAAGATCGGCATCGGTATATGGCAAGATTTATTGTTCAATTATTTATGACGATATGCTCATTTACTATAATATCATTATCCTTACTGGTTGGTAAAGCAACATCTTCTCGCTCTTTTGGTGCCTCTTCCACTTTGTAAATCCTGCCAACGGCAGATAAGAATTTACGTGCAATCTTGAGTACGGCCTCACTCAAACAAGGAACCCTAACCATGGGAGCAAGTTCTCGCCCATCCTTTATTACAGATATATCAACTGCCATAATATGAGCTTTTTGATTGACCAATGCTTTGCCCAAATCCAGAAAAAACATCGTAGGAATGCCGGATATTTGATAATAGCCATCCCTATCAGATACTGTCACCCATTTCCCTAAATTTACAGCGTAACTGCAATTGGGATCTTCTACTTCCTGAACACAAATTTCGGCTCCAGCAACCGGAGTACCATCTGTCTGGATTATACGTCCCCTCAGAGTTATTGAGAAGCGGTCAAGGCATAATACAACAATCTTTTTTGTGCTTTTCGTGTCTATGGTTCGGGTTGCATAAATTATCATTTTTTCTGCGTTGCGAGGATGAATTGCGACCTCTTTGCTGACAGATACATTATATACCCCTGGAGCAATATTCGTAAAGGAAAAACCGCCCTTATTGTCGGTCTCAGTTTTGTTAATTATATGACCTGATATATCGGTCAATATAACCGAAAGCCCAGAGCCAGGACGCTCTAATCGATGGAAAAGTTTATCCAACTCACTATTGAGTAAGTCTTCGGGATATGTCTTATTGGTAAGTACGGACTCAATCTCCTCCGGGAACACGGCAGTATTGTCCTTTACTAAGCCTGATATTTTCTCTCCCGCGCGAGCGCTACTATTAGCAAGAATGAACGATAATACACAACACAGATAAATGGTTTTCAGATTCATGATTTTATTTCTCCCGTTATTATTCAGGGCGACGTAGGGCTTGCTGAACAAAAGATAAAACATTAAAGATAAGCATGTTAACTATACAATTCTGTATTTTGACGGTATATTATTACAGAAAATTCGTTGCACTCCCTATTGACGCCATACCTTTAATTTATGACTGCCTTCGGCATGGAATGACAGACCGGCGACTCCGCGATAATTTAGTGGAGACTCCGTGTAACAATCCTTCGGAAAACGGCAGTCCCCGGCGTAATGCCGAAGACTGCCGTCAATATCACGCATCGGATGCGTCATCGCCGTTTCACGCTAAAAGCGCCGGCGTCTTCTGCAATGTCTTTTTCGTGTTTCCATCATAAAAGTGAACGGCCGTCTACCACCGATGCAGTAAAACGACCGTTCATCTGCCAAGTCGAAATATGATCTTTTACAGAAAATTACGGAATTCGCAACGCTCCGCTTTAATGCGCTCCGCAGGAGTGGTCACCGCAGCCGTGTTCGCCGCAGGTGTGTGAATCCCCGTCGTGATGATGCGCACAACGGAAATCCGGGTCAACGTCAAGCCGGTTCATGAGATAGTCGCCGACCGCTTCAACCACATCGCCGGAAACACCGCCAACCACCGTAATCCCGGCTTTTCCCAGCGCCTCTATCGCGCCGCCGCCGATACCGCCGCAGAGCAGCGTTGAAACGCCAAGCCCGGTCAGCAGACCGGCCAGCGCGCCGTGACCGGACTCGCCGGTCGGCACCACCTGCATTCCGCAAATGCGTTCGTCCTCAATATCGAACACCGAAAACTCCGGCGTATGCCCAAAATGCTGAAAAACCCGACGATCTTCACTGGCAACCGCTATCTTCATTTTTCCGCTCCCTCGGTAATTTCGTTTACAATACCGGCAAACGCCTTGGCCGCCGCGCCGCCGGCGCTGTTGTGGACAAACGGTGTTCCGGCGTCGCCGTCCCGACACACCGCCGGATCGATCGGAATACGGCCGAGCAGTTTCACGCCGTAGCGTTCGGCCAGTTCCCGTCCGGCTCCCGAAGAAAATATCTCGGTGACTTCGCCGCACTTCGGACACACAAAGCCGCTCATATTTTCGATCAGCCCCAGCACCTTGAACTCCAACTGCCGGCAGAAGTTCAGCGACCGCGACACATCGGCGGCCGCCAGTTGCTGCGGCGTGGTCACGATCACCGCTCCGGCGTCGCCCTCCGGCAGCAGCATCTGACACACCGACAGCGGTTCGTCGCCGGTTCCGGGCGGACAATCGACCACCAGATAATCCAGCTCGCCCCACTCCACCTCGCTCAGAAATTGTTTTATGACGCCGATCTTCACCGGTCCGCGCCAAATCACCGCGTCATCCGGATTCTCCAGCAGAAAGCCGATCGACATAACCTTGAGGTCTCCGACCGGAACCGGAAGCAACCGGTCGTTTTCGGCACAGAGCGCCGCGCCTTCAAGATGCAGCATCTTCGGAACGCTCGGCCCGTGAATGTCCACATCCAGCAGCCCGACCCGGTGCCCGTCCAGCGCCAGCGCCGTGGCCAGATTGACCGCCACCGTACTTTTACCGACGCCGCCCTTGCCGGACATCACCACAATCTTGTGTTTGATGCGGCTCAGATCGATCCGCATTTCGCATGATCCTTTTTTTTCCTCTCCGCAATCGGAGCAGTTGCCGGAACAGCCGTGACCCTCTGCCATATATGCCTCGCTTCCTTGAAAGTGTTTGATTTTGCCGGAATATTAAAAAATAAAAAACCGCACACCATTCACATGGCGCACGGCGCTTGATACCGGAAATGGCATCCCCGGGGGGAGTCGAACCCCCGTTAGCGGGATGAGAACCCGCTGTCCTAGGCCTCTAGACGACAGGGACGCTTAAACTCGTCATGTTTTATAAAATAGTCCGCTTTTTGAAAAAGTCAAACTGCCGCCCCCGTTAAACCGCGTTTTTTTACAGTTTGAACGCCGCCGCGTCCGACGGCATCCGCCAGTCTCCGCGCGGCGACAGCGAAACCGAACCCACTTTCGGGCCATCCGGTGAACTGTTCCTTTTGAACTGAGCCGCCCAGAAACGGCGGAGGAACACCCTCAGCTTATCCCGCAGCTCCGCCTCCGCCACCCGCCCGGCAAACGCCTGTTTCGACAGAAACAGCAGCTTTTCCGGCGACGCACCGGTCTTGATGAAATGATACAGGAAGAAGTCGTGCAGCTCGTAAGACCCGATCAGTTCCTCGGTCTTCTGCGCGATCATCCCGTCGCCGCCGGCCGGAAGCAGTTCGGGACTCACCGGCGTGTCAATAATATCGTTAAGCACCTCCCGCAATCCAGCTCCGGCGGTCTCGGCGCAATGCGAGATCACATAGCGGATCAGCGTCTTCGGAACCGAGCAGTTGACCGAATACATCGCCATATGGTCGCCGTTGAAAGTGCTCCACCCCAGAGCAATCTCCGAAAGGTCGCCGGTTCCGATCACAATCCCGCCCAGCTTGTTGGCCAGATCCATCAGTATCTGGGTGCGTTCTCGCGCCTGGGTATTCTCGTAAGTCACATCCATTTCCGCCTCGTCATGGCCAATGTCGGCAAAATGACGGCGGCAGGCCGCGGTTATATCGATATGACGCAATGGAACGCCAAGCTCCCGGCACAGCTTTTCGGCGTTGCCCCCGGTACGGGCCGTTGTGCCGAAGCCGGGCATGGTGACCGCCGCAACGTCGCTCAGCGGCCGTCCGAGCAGTTTACAGCTTTCCACCGCCACCAGCAGCGCCAGCGTGGAGTCCAGCCCGCCGGAAATGCCGATCACCATGCTTTTTGCCCGGACGTGTTCCACGCGCCTGGCCAGCCCGGCGCTCTGAATCTGAAAAATTTCACGGCAGCGCGCCGCGCAGTCCGCCGTATCCGACGGCACAAACGGACGCGGCTTTATCTCCGCATATTCCGGCACATCAACGCCGGAAAGCTCCCTTGACAATGTTATCAGCCGCGCCGCGACTCCGCCGGCCGCCGTGTCGTTGAAACTCGACTCGCCCATTCTGGCGGCGATCAGCGCCTCCGCGTCCACATCGGCCAAAATCAGCGACGGCGTGCGCAGAAAGCGTCCGCTCTCCCGCACCAGCCGCCCGTTGACCGCGATCAGGCTGTGCCCGCCGTACACCACGTCGGCGGTAGACTCCCCGACGCCGGCGCCGGCAAGCACATAAGCCGCCAGACAGCGGCCGCTCTGCTGCGCAACCAGACTTCTCCGGTACTCCGCCTTGCCGATCAGCTCGTCGCTGGCCGACAGATTGAACAGCACTTTTGCGCCGGACTGCGCCAGATGGGAGGACGGCGGCACAACGCTCCAGAGGTCTTCGCATATCTCAACGCCGAACGTGAAGTCATTTCCGCCGTCGAACACCAGTCCGGCGCCGGCGGGAACCGTTTCCCCGTCGAATCCGACCTCTCCAGCGGCAAACTCCGCCGCCGGACGAAACTGACGCTTTTCATAAAATTCGCGATAATTCGGCAGCACCGACTTGAAGACAACGCCGCGCACCCGTCCCTCATGGATCACCGCCGCAGCGTTGAACACCGCGGAATCCACCCGCCACGGCACTCCGACGATCATGACCGTATTTTTTCCGGCCGTCGCCGCCGCCAGTTCCTTCAAACCGGCCATGCACTTCCCGTGCAGAAAACTCTGAAAAAACAGATCGCCGCAGCTGTATCCGGAAACCGCAAGCTCGGGAAACACCACCGCCGCAGCGCCCTTCGCCGCCGCATCGGCATACAGGCCGACAATGCCGGAAACGTTGAAGTCAACGTCGGCAACCCGCACCGGCGGCGTCGCCGCCGCCACCCGATAGAAACCGTGCATAACCACCTCCCCGCCTCGCGGCGCAAATCAGGAAACCGGGACTCAGAAGCCGAAGACCCGCTGACGCGACTTCTTCTTGGACTGTTCGGAATCCTTGTTCCAGGCGTCAATATATTTCTGCTCCTCGGAATTCAGCCCGCCGGTCAACGCAGGATCCGGAGGCGTAGCCTCTTCCGCCTCGGCGGCCGCACGTTTCTCGCGCCGCTTGGCCGCCGCCTCCTCGTCCTCCTTCATCATTGCGCAGCCGCCGCAGATCAGGAGAAGCGCGATTGTCAGCATCAGGCCGCGGTTACGCATGATGTTCAATCTTCCACATTTCGCCGGTGGCGGAATGCTTGCGCAGCACATCGCGCTTGACTTTGCCGGCAAAGGTTTTGGGCAGTTCCTCCACAAATTCGATCTCGCGGGGATACTTGTAGGGGGCGGTGACCCGCTTGGTATGATTCTGAATATCCTTCACCAGCGTCTCGGTCGGCTCAAAGCCGGGATTAAGCACGATGTAGGCTTTGACCCGGGTGCCGCGCAGCACGTCCGGCACGCCGATGACCGCGGCTTCGACCACGGCGGGGTGCTTCAGCAGCGCGTCTTCAACCTCGGCCGGGCCGATGCGATAGCCGGAGGATTTGATAATATCGTCAACCCGGCCGATAAACCAGAAATAGCCGTCCTCGTCCTTCCACGCCTTGTCACCGGTAAAATAGTAGCCGTCATGGAAACACTCGGCGTTGGCCTCCGGATTGTTCACATATTCCACCAGAAGTCCCGGCGGCGGCGGATCGAGGTTCACCGCGATACGCCCCTCTTCACCGGTTTTGACTTCAACTCCGTCGTCATCAAGCAGCCGGATGTCCCAATACGGGCTGGGCCGCCCCATTGAACCGGCCTTTACCTTGTCATGCCGGAAACAGCCGATCATGCACGGAGTCTCGGTCTGGCCGTAGCCCTCGTGAATGGTCAGCCCGGTGCCTTCGCGCCACAGCCGGACCGTCTCCGGGTGGAGCGGTTCGCCGGCGGCGGTGCAGTGCTTCAGTTCGCTGAGGTCGAAACTTTTAAGATCGTCGAGCACGATCATGCGGTAGGCGGTGGGCGGCGCGCAGAAGCTGGTGATGCCGTATTTCTGAAGCAGCAGAAGCACGTTTTCCGCGTTGAATTTGCCGCGGAAGTCGTAGACGAACAGACAGGCGCCGCACAGCCACTGGCCGAAATAGTTGCTCCACAGATGTTTTCCCCATCCGGTGTCGGTGATTACATAGTGCAGGTCGTTCGAGGTCAGCCCCTGCCACATTTTTGCGGTGATCAGGTGGGCCAGCGGATAAACGCAGTTGTGCAGAACCAGCTTGGGGGACTTGGTGCCGCTGGTGAAGATCATCAGCAGCGGATCGGTTCCCAGCGTCTGCACTCTGGCCTGGGTAAGCACATGATGGCGGGACGGCGGAACCCGGCTGTTGATCTCGGCCTGATAGTTGATCCAGCCGGCGCGCTCGCCGTCGATCAGCACCCGTTCGCGCAGGAACGGAAATTCGTCGAACACCGCGTCGATTTTCGGCGCGTTATCAAGATTGGTGATGACCATCTTGAATTTTCCGATGCCCATCCGGTGGCGCAGATCGTCGCTGGTCAGCAGACACGGCGACGGACACTGCACCGCGCCGAGTTTAATCAGCGCCAGAGAGAATATCCACCATTCCGGCACCCGCGGCAGCATCAGCATGACGGGGTCGCCTTTGCCGATGCCGTGCCGCAGCAGCAGATTGGCCGCCTGATTTGACAATACGCTCATGTCGTAGAAGGTGTAACGCCGCTCTTCGCCATTCTGATTTACCCAGAGCAACGCCTGTTTGTTGCGGTCGCTCTGAGCTATTTTGTCGATATAGTCGTAGGCGAAGTTGTAATATTTCGGAGCTGGAATTTCAAATCCCTCGCGTCGGTTCGGAATCTGACGATCTTCTGGGGCGTTGTCACTCATTTTATCCGCAGTAATCCTGATTTTTATTTGATTATTCTTCCACAGTACAATTAGTTAACATAATCCCGGCATTGCATTTTTTCAAGCGTTCAAAACTTATTTCCGTCGTAAAACTTTACTTTTCAGGCGGAGTTGTCCACAGGCGGCGGCGGAATCGCCGCCTTTTTCCAGACGCAGCGTGGCTTGAACTTTTTCCAGTTCGAGAATGTGCAGGAAGCGCTCGATAACGGCCGCCGGCGGCCGTTTGAAGCCGGTGCCGGACGGATTGTGACCGATCAGGTTGACTTTGCAGTGATGTTTGAGCGCAATCACCGCCAACGCCCGCGCCGCGGGAACCGAATCGTTGACGCCGTCCAGAAGCGTATATTCCAGTGTGACCATCCGTCCGGCGGTTTCGCGGTAGAAGTCGGCGGCGGCCATGATCTCGGAGATCGGATAGCGTATCTTGTCCGGAATGATCTTCGCGCGGGTGGCGTCATCCGGCGCGTGAAGTGAAATCGCCAGATTGTATTCCCTTCCGAGTCCGGCCAGCCGCCGGATGCCCGGCACAATGCCGGAGGTGGAAACCGTGATCCGGCGCGGCGACATGCCGATATATTCGCTGCCGGTCATAAACTCCAGCGCGGTAAACAGTCCGGCCGGATTCAGCAGTCCTTCGCCGATGCCCATGAAAACGATATTGTCCGGCCAGCCGCCGTGCAGCGACGCGCCGATGAACAATTCCGCCAGTATTTCCGCCGCGGTAAGATTGCGTTCAAGCCCAAGCGCGCCGGACGCGCAAAAGCGGCACCCGACCGGACACCCGACCTGAGTGGACAAACAGAATGTCATCCGTGACAGCGAAGGGATCAGCACCATTTCGATGCCGGCGCCGTCCGCCAGTTCCAGCAGCAGCTTGGTGGTGCCGTCCTCCGAAACCGCGCGGTCCGCCTCGCCCGCCGGGAATTTTCCGGCAAGTTTTTCCCGCAGCGCGGCCGGAAGATTGCTCATGAGCGCCGGGTCGGTCACGCGATGCTTATAGATGTGCTCAAGTATCTGGGCGACCCGGAACCGTTTTTCACCCAATGCGGCGATGCGCTCGGCAAGCTCGGAAGCGGAGACCGCCAGCAATGTGTCGCTATTCATCGGGATTCTCCCGTGGCGCCACCAGCTTGCCACAGTAAAGCTGGAGCGATTTTTCGTCGTCGCTGGCGTCCATCAGCTTCTTGTCCGAGAGTTTGACCCAGCCGCGCTCCGGCAGCTGCGGGAAGCCGGTGGCCAGCAGATACACCTCCTCCTCGCCGGCGGGAATCTCCGCCAGATCGCCGATACTGCGGACCGGAATATCCAGATAAAAACATTCGCCGTACAGTCCGGCGATGTTCAATTTGTATATCAGCGCCGGTTCACGCCGGCCGAGATCGCTCCGCAACTCCGCCGCGAAGTTGCGCCGGAAAGACTTCTGCGCGGAAAACGGCCGGGCCACCGCCCAGTAAAACAGCATCGGCGTCAACATCATCAGCGCCCCCGCCACCCACATCGGAACCGTGTTGCGGCGGCAGAGCAAATAAAGACCGATCAGAAACATCAGCGTTCCGGACGCGACTCCGTAAATCATCGCCGGACGGTCCAGCCGGAACTCAAGCCGACTCCACGGCACCGTCACATATTCGGAAATTCCGCTGAACATAGTCTCATCCATCAGGAAAAATCCCACCGTAAGCATCCCACCGATCATCGCCAGATAGGGAATCGGCCGGAAAATTTTCCGATAAACATGCCCGTGACGCCGCATCAGCAAACTGTAGTTGACCGCGATCAGGATCGACAGCGCGGGAGCCAGCAGCGCAATGTCGCGCACATCGGTGGACGGACTGAACCAGAGCAGAAAAAATCCGGAGATCACCAGCGTCCGGAGAAAGCGGCTGAAGATCGGAGCCGGATCAAGCGGACGATAGGCCGCGCAGAACACCGGCCACGCCAGCAGACTCCACGGCAGCAGCCGCCAGACCGCGTCAACCGGAAAAGTCAGCAGATGAGAGTAATAACGGGAAAGCGTGCTGAAGTCGAAAAATCCGGTTCTTCCCTCCTCGCCCGCCGCAAGATAAGGATACAGCCAGCCGGCGACGACCAGAAAAATCAGCGCCGCGCCGACCGCCGCGCCGGGACGGTTCAGTTTCGATTTTACCGACAGCGGACGACGCATAAAAATAAACGGAAAGGCAAAATAAACGAGCGCCGGAAATCCTCCGGTCAGAAACGCCAGCGACGCAAACACCCCCGCGGCAATCCATGCCAGATTCCAGCGGTTGTACCCCTGCCCCAGCGTGAACCAGAGAAACTGACCGCCGCAGACAAAAAAGATCATCGCCATTTCCGGATAGCCGTCCAGACATTTTTCCATCACAATGTTCGAGGTCAGCCACACCGCCGCCGCCGCGCCGCCGCAGGACGCCCCGCCAACGCTGCGACCAAGCGCAAACACCCACACCGCCACGCCGAGCACCGGCAGCAGCGACAGCAGCCGCAGCGCCGACTCCATCGGCACTCCGCCGGCATGCAGCCACCCCGCGAGCAGCGGAAACAGCGGGAAGCCGGTTCCAATCAGTTCGCCGTGCGCCGTAACGCCGGAAAAGAATCCACGCAGCTCAACCGCCTCGGCCGCGAACTGCCCCTCCTGCCAATACAACTCCTTGCCGCCGACCAGCCACGGCTGATAGAGCAGCAGCGCCAGCACCGCGATAAAAAACACCACTTTGGCAGTGCCCATGGCACGTTCCCCGTATTTAGCCATTGCCGAACCGTCCCCGTTGTTTGGATTGTTTTAATAATATAGCATATTTTTAATTTTTTGGAAATTTGAAAACGCGCTTGCCGTGCTATATTATACTTATAATTTTATATCGTCATAAAAAAATACAAGGACAGAAAAATGAACATCATCCCGTCACATCTGGAATGCGTGCGCTGCGGCAGACAATACGACCTCTCAAAGGTAAGATACAACTGCGAATGCGGCGGCATCCTCGATCTGGTGCGAGACTTCACCAAAGTTGATGGTCAGGAGCTGAAAAAACTCTTTGACTCCCGCTGGGGACTCAAACGCGGCATCCACGCCTCCGGCGTCTGGCGCTACAAGGAACTGATCTTCGACGTTCCCGACGAATACATCGTCACCCGTCAGGAGGGCAACACCCGGCTGTACGACGCCGGCAAAGCCGGAGAATACGCCGGGATCAAAAACTTCAAACTCAAGCACGAAGGCGAAAACCCCACCGGCAGTTTCAAGGACCGCGGAATGACCTGCGGAGTCTCCGCCGCCAAGTTTTACAAGGCCACCCGCGTCGCCTGCGCCAGCACCGGAAACACGTCGGCCAGCATGGCCAGTTACGCCGACGTCGCCGACATGAAATCAATCATCTTCATCCCGGAAGGCAAGATCGCCTACGGCAAACTCGCCCAGGCGCTGGCCTTCGGCGGCCGCACGCTCCAGATCAAGGGCAACTTCGACGACGCAATGGAACTGGTTCAGAAAGTCTGTCACGAGCTGAACATCTATCTGCTCAATTCAATCAACCCGTTCCGCATAGAAGGCCAGAAGGCGATCGGATTTGAAATTCTCCAGCAGATGGACTGGCAGGTCCCGGACTGGTTCGTCATCCCAGGCGGCAACCTCGGCAACAACTCGGCCCTCACCAAGGGGCTGGAGGAGCTTTACCAGCTCGGCATCATCAACAAGATACCGCGGGTGGCGGTGATTCAGGCGGCCGGCTCGGCGCCGCTGGCGAAAATGTGGAAAAACCACACGCCGTTCCACCGCGTCATCAATCCCGACACCATCGCCACCGCCATCAAAATCGGCAACCCGGTCTCATGGGAGAAGTCGCTGCGCGGCCTCCACTGGTGCAACGGCGTGGTCGAGGACGTGACCGAACAGGAGATCATGGACGCGAAAGCGTGGGTGGACGCCGCCGGAATCGGAGCCGAACCGGCCTCATGCTGCTCGGTCGCCGGCGCCAAAAAGCTGGTGGACATGGGCGTAATCAGTCCGGACGCTTCGGTGGTGGGCATTCTCACCGGAAACGTCCTCAAAGACCCCGACGCAGTGATCGGTTACCATAAGGACGAACTGCGCGACCGCGGCATCGTCGGCACCTACGCCAACGCGCCGACGCTGATCGAGCCGACGCTTGAAGCGGTGGAAACCGCTATAAAATGAGCCGGTTCCGTCCGTGCATCGACCTGCACAACGGCAAAGTCAAGCAGATCGTGGGCGGTTCGCTGGAGGCCGACGGAACCACCGCTCCGGTGACGAATTTCGTTTCGCCGCACGGCGCGGCATTCTACGCCGGACTGTACCGTAGCGACCGGCTTGCCGGCGGGCATGTGATAATGCTCGGCCCCGGCAATGAAACCGCCGCGCTGGAGGCGCTGCGCGCCTATCCGGGCGGACTCCAGCTCGGCGGCGGCGTCAATCCGGACAACGCGCGCCGGTATCTCAACGCCGGAGCGTCCAAGGTGATCGTCACCAGCTGCGTGTTCCGGGACGGGAAAATCGACCGCGACGCACTGGCCCAAATGGTCGCCGCCGTCGGCAAAGAGCGTCTGGTGCTGGACTTGAGCTGCCGCAAACTCAACGGTAAATATCTCATCGTCACCGACCGCTGGCAGTGCTTCACCGCCGAAGAGGTCGGCCGCGATCTGTTGTGCAATCTGGCGGAAAGCTGTTCGGAATTTCTGGTGCACGCGGTGGATGTTGAGGGAAAACAGGCGGGGCCTGACCCGGAACTGACCGCGCTCCTTGCCGCCGGGTCGCCGATTCAGGCCACCTACGCCGGCGGCATCCGCAGTCTTGACGACATCGCGGCGATCGAGCAAGCCTCCAATGGCCGACTTGATTACACGGTGGGATCGGCACTCGACATTTTCGGCGGAAAACTCTCCTACCGCCTGCTCGCCGCCCGGAAGGAATGAGCTTATGATGGATGAACTCGGACTGCTGGCTAAAATACTGCCGATGCTGCCGGATCGCCCCGACGTGGCCGTTCCGCCTGGAGACGACGCGGCGGCGGTAAGAATCGGCGGCAGACTGCTGCTTGCGGCCAGCGACCAGCTGGCGTCCGACGTGCATTTTTATCTCGACGGCACTCCGGCCTGCGAAGCCGGCGCAAAACTGCTGAAACGCAACCTTTCGGACATCGCAGCAATGGGCGGAACCCCGGCGTGGTGCCTGGTCAACCTCGCCTGCCGCGGCGTGACCGGGCAATGGATCACGGACTTTCATCGCGGCATCTGCGAAACGGCGCGCCGCTTCAACGTGGCGGTGATCGGCGGCGATCTGTGCGAAACCGCGACGGACGGCGTCGCCGCGTCGCTGACCATTCTCGGAACGGTGGAGGAAGAGAAACTCTGCCTCCGCAAAAACGTCCGCCCCGGCGACGCGATCTACGCCACCGGCACTTTCGGCAACTCCCTTGCCAGCGGCAGCCACCTTGCGTTCACGCCCCGTCTGGCCGAAGCCGAATGGCTGGCCGGCCGCTTTACCGACGCGATGATGGACGTTTCCGACGGACCGGCGCTCGACCTCGAACGCATGGCCGCGGCGTCGAACGTCGCCATCATCATCGACCCGGAGAAACTTCCGCCGCGCGACGGCGCCGATGTTGACCACCGCCTCGGCGACGGCGAAGACTATGAGCTTCTGTTCGCCGTCCGTCCTCAACTTGTTCAACAACTTGAGGCCGAATGGCCGTTTGACACACCTTTAACCGCCATCGGATGCGCCGCAAGCGGCGAACCCGGGCTGACAGACATTAACGGCAGGAAAATCAAACAACATGGATACCAGCATTTTAAAGACCTTTGAAAGCGATTCCGACGCGGCGACCGAACAGTTTGCCGAAAAATTGGCCGGAATGGTTCCGCGCGGCACCGTGATCGCGCTTCACGGCAACCTCGGCGCCGGAAAAACCGTTTTTGCCCGCGGCTTCGCCCGCGGACTGGGACTGGACGAACAGGTTTCCAGCCCCACCTACACCATCATTCAGGAATACAAACTGCCGGATTGCGGATACTTGTACCATATGGACCTCTACCGGATCGCCGACTCCGCCTCCGCGCTCGGCTTCGGCATCGACGAATTCCTGAACGACAGGAACTCCTACGCCCTGATCGAGTGGCCGGAGCGCATTGAAGACATTCTGCCGCCGGAGACGCTCCACCTCACCATAACCCGCACCGGCGAGGAGTCGCGAACGCTGAAATTTGAGAATCGATAGAAAGTTCTCCGCCGCGCCGGGAAAAGACGCGGCGGAAGATCCGTCAATAAAACAGTGGATTTACGCCCGGTGATCCGGGAAAAACAGCACCCGGAAAAGAAACAGCGGATTGCCGATGATATAACGGCGGAACAACCGCACCGGCTCCTGATAAAGCCGGTAAACCCATTCCAGTTTCAACCGGCGCAGCCATAGCGGCGCACGCGGTATCCGCCCGGAGGCAAAGTCGAACAAACCGCCGACGCCAACCGCGAAACGCACCCGCAGCCGCTCCAGATTGTCGAATATCCAGAGTTCCTGCTTCGGCGCGCCCATGGCCACCAGCAGAACATCGGCGCCGGAAGCGTTGATCCGCTCAATTACCCGCCCGGAATCCGGCTCAAATCCGTGATCCACGCCGGCGATGACCAGTTTCGGGTATTTTTTTTCCAACTCAATCCGCGCTTGTTCCGCCACGCCGGGGGCGCCGCCATACAGATACAAACGATGGCCATCGCAACAAAGTTCCGGCAGCATGTCGGTGCCGTTGACATTGCCGGCCGAGACCACGCCGCGCATTCCGGCGGCGATGGCCACGCCGACACCGTCGGCCCACACATGGTCGGCGGCACGAAGCACGCCGGCGTAGTCGGCACGGCGATAGGCAATGTTCATGCAGTCGGCGTTGACAAATGCGGCGAACACCGGAACGCGCCCCGGAGCGGCCACCGCTACGGCAATCTGCTCAAGCGCGCGGCGCATGGTGATGTTTTCAATCCTGACGCCGAACAACTCAAAGGACGCTTCCGCCGCGGCGGAGCAGTCAATTTTATTTTCCAGATTCATGACGACGATATATCTCCACTATTTCAGCAGCGTGATCGCTCCAGCTGAACATCGCGGCGCGGCGGACTCCGGCGGCGATCAATCTTTCGCGTTCGGCCTTGTCGGTCAATATTTTTTCGAGCGCCGCGGCGATCGCCGCCGGATCGTCCGGCGGAAACAGCAGCGCCGCACCTCCGCCGATCTCGCCAAGCGACGAATTGTCCGAACAGCAGCACGGCACCCGATAGTGCATCGCCTCAATCAGCGACAGCCCGAATCCCTCGAAAAACGACGGAAACACATAGCAGGCGGCGTGAATATATGCCGAATACAGATCGTCATTTCCCACAAATCCGGTAAATACTATGCCGGAAGTGAAGGCCGTCCCGTCGGCAAACCGGTGAACCTTCTCCGCGCCGTGCCAGTCGGCTCCGGCCAGCACCAGACGGTATTTCTCCCGCAGCGCGGCCGGCAACATTCCATAGGCCCGGATCAGGTTGATATGGTTCTTGCCGGGATGCTCTATCCGCGACACATACAGAATGTAGTTTTTGTCCGCAAGTCCATGTTTTTCCGGCCAGCCGCCGTCGTGTTCCGCCGGAAGCGACAGCCCGTTGTAGCACACCGTGATCTTTTCACGCTGAATACGCCAGAATTTCTCCATATCCTCCGCGGTCGACCGGCTGATTGCAACGCAGGCCGGCGCCCGGCGGATGAAAAACGGCAGAACCGTCTTAAGGTAACACATCCGCAGCCGGTCGTATTTTGCCTTCACATGGTACAGCGCGAGATCGTGAACCACCGTCACCGTGAACAGCGGATAAAATGCGAATGCCCGCCGGTTGGCCGCGCCGATGATGCAGAAATCCCATTCCCGGCGGCGAAAAAACAGGATGAACGGCAGCACAAACAGGTGATACAGCATTGAAAACAGCGGCTTCTCCGCCCATTTCGGCAACAGAATAAAATTCCGTCCGCCCAGCATCCCGGCGGCGGACGGCTCGGCAATCAGCGTCAGTTCGTGACCGGCGGCTTCAAGCTCGCGAAGCACATTGCGCATGTAGACCGAAATGCCAGATCGCCCGCCGTCAAACGGCACGCAGGAATATAATATCCTCATTCCCCACCTCGCTCATAAGTTAAAATACCCCCAGATTTGTTCTGTTAACAGTCCGCCGGGGTTCCGCCATCAGTTTTTCCGCCAGCCGCCGGTAGGCGGAGACCAGTCCGGAAGCGGTGAATTTCTCCATTGCAAGCCGGCGGCCGTTCCGGCCATAACCGACGGCGACGGAAGGATCGCCGAGCAGACGGTCAATCGCCGCGGCAAGACCGGCGACATCACCAGGCGGCACCAGCACCCCGGTCTCGCCGTCAATAAGATATTCCCGCACGCCGCCAACGTCAAATCCGACCAGCGGCAGACCGTGCAGCTGCGCCTCCGGCCCCACCAGACCGAACGGCTCCTGCCAGCGCCACGGCAGCACGGCCAGCGCCGCGTTCCGGTAAAATTCGTCCGGATCCGCCACATACGAATGAAACTTCACCCGGTCGCCAAGCGGACGAGCCTGCTCCCGCAGCATCGCGGCGTCGCCGCCGTCGCCCAGCACGTCGAGGACAAAATCGGAGCCCGTCAGCCTGACCGCGTCCAGCAACATATCCACGCCCTTGCCGCGTATCAGCTGACCAACGCAGATTATATGCGGCACTCCGGCCGCCGCCACGCCGTCAACATGCGCCACGCCGTCAACATGCGCCGCTCCGTCAACGGAGACCGCCGGAGGTATCTTGACAATCTTCTCCGCCGCCACTGCGTTGCCGACAAGATTGTCCGCCATGAAGTCCGACAACACCACCAGCATATCGGCGGCGCGAACGGCGTTCCACAACCGCGGCGCCGCCCGAAAACTGTCTTTCAACGCTCCGCCCCAGCCGCCGTGACGCCGCCGGGTCAGTCCGCAAAACCCGCATATTGACGGCGAATAACGCCGGTGACAGTTTTTCCTGACAAACGGATAATAACGGCAGAAACGCGGACAATAATATTCGTGGTCATGCACCACCACCGCCACCGGCATGCGCTTTTCAAGCTCCGTCAGCCAGCCGCCGGAACGCACCTTGTGCACCACCGCAAAATCGTACCGCCCGACAATTTCACCCGGATTGCGCCACGGTTCCACCCGGTCGAACGCCGACAGAAAAACATCGGCGCCGGCCACCTTTTTCTCAAACATCCCGGACACGCCGAACCCGGCGCTCCGCAACAGCTCCGCCGTGTGCTGCACATACCGCTCAATGCCGCCGAAAAATCCGGCGTATTCACTGACAAACAGAATTTCCGCCATCCGCTCACCATCCCGCGAAAAACTCATTTAGCCACCGTCCGCGCCGCGCCTTTCCGCGCACCGCGCCAAAACTCAAAACGCTGGACGACCCGGTAAACCATCCCGCCGGGAAGCTCGCACAGCCTTCCATGACGTAAAATATACGCCGCGTCGCGCAATAATTCAATGCCGAGACCGCCGGCAAAACCGCACCAGCCGCGCCCGCCGCCGAAAATCGCCCCGTCCGCCAGCCCCTCGTTGTAAAAACGTCTGCGCACCTCGCTTAACGTATAGTTGTGGGAATGTTCGACCACCGCCTCCGGAACATAGACGATCTTCGCCCCGGCCCGCTTCAGCCGCCATGACCACTCCACATCCTCGGAATACTGCATGGCCGAATCGAACGGATTGGCCAGCAGCGTTTCACGGCGCGCCGCCGAGGAGACCAGCGAAAAGAAGTGCCGCCAGCTGGCGGATATTTTACCGTCGCCAAACGCGCGTTCATAGTCCTTGCGCACCAATATTCCGGCGTCGGCGCGGCATATCTGATTGCCGAACACCGCGCCGACCGCGGAGTCCCGCAGCGGAGCAACCAGCCGGCGCAGATAGTCGGCCGACTGAGGAACCGCATCGGAATTATTGAACACAACCACATCGCCGGCACACTCCGCAACCGCCCGGTTCAGCACCCGCGCCGGATTGTACGCAAGTCCGTCCGGCGGAAACATCCGAACACCGGGATAACTCCGGATTATCTCCAGAGTTCCGTCCGTCGACGAGTCGTCAAAACTCAATATCTCAAAATCAGGACAGTCCTGCTCCGTCAACGCATCCAGCGTCCGCCGGATCACGCCGGCATCGTTATGCGACCTGACCACCACCGAGATCATGCGTTTTTCCTCCCAAGACAGCCCAATCTGCACATCGCCATACGCCAGAGAGTCTTCCGCTCTTCGGCGGAAATCGACCAGAATGCGCTGAATGCCAAAAACGCCGCTCCACCGATCGCGCCGAATAAAACCACCTGTATAAACATCGGCCAATCCCACGGCGCCAGCAGTTCACGGGCATACCAGACCACCACCGCGCAGCCGAACCCGGACGCAATCGACCCGAAATATATCTTCCCCAGCAGTCCCATGACCGAACAGCCCAGAAATCTCGCATAAAACGGCACCGCCACAAAAAGCGACAGCACCACATTCGGAATCAGCGTTCCCCACACCACGCCGACGATGCCGAGCTGAAAAATCAGAATAATACTCAGCCCGAGATTGAACACCGCGTCCCCCCAGGCCAACAGGCACAGCGTCTTGTGATTCCCCGACATCAACATGATCCGGTTGAGAAAGTTCCGGAACGACACCGAGAAAAAAATTGAAATCAGCATCACCCGGCACACCGCCACCGCGATGTCGCTCTGACTCTTGAACAGAAACTTCATAATCTCCGGCGCCAGAATTATCAGCACGGCGCAGCCGCCCGCCGCCTGCCACGCGGTAAAACGCAATCCGGCGACAATGATCCGGTTAAGTCTGTCCCGCTCTCCGCTCTTGAGCAATCCGGCGGTCATCGGCGACACATTGTCCTGAAACTGCGACGAAAAATTTTCCAGCAGATCGGACAGCCGGGTGCCGATCTGATAGATTCCGGCGGCATCCAGCCCGATGAACACGCTCAACACCACACGGTCGGTCTTGCGGCTGATCAGCGTGGCGATCGAAAACAGATAGGCGAACAGACTGAAGTTGGCCAGTCTGCGCAGTATTCCGAAATCGGGACGGATCGCCAGACGAAACCCCGGAATACAGCGCTTTATCATCAGATACATGACAAAATTCAAAAACAGATTCAGCGGCAGTACAAAAAGCGTCAACGCCAGCAGCGAGCCGCCCAGCTTGAGTATCAGATAAATTCCGCACAATTCAACCAGCCGGCCGCCGATCAGCACATAATTGCGCAGATAGATCATCTTGAGACCAACCAGGATGTCCGGAATTATACCGGTGGGAAACGTCAGCGCAATCCCGACGCCGAACAGCAGCAGCACATTCCGACAATAAGCCAGCCGCTCGACGCCCTCCGGCGTGGAAATGTCGATATTCGTCAGCCGCCGCAGATACACCGCCGCAACCACTGTGCAGCCGACAATCACCAGCGACATGAGCCATTGCAGGGAAAAAACCGCCGCCACAATATCGTTATAGCGTTTGATGTCCGCTTCATACAGCCGTTCGGCCGTGCATTTCTCTGCCGCCGAACTAAACCCGAAGTTAAACACCAGAATATAGACGAACGACGTCCACAGCAACCCCCAGAACCCGTAATAAGCCTCACCAAGATACAGAAAAAGCCAGCGGGTGAGCAAAATGCCTTGAAATATCCGAATCAAGGTGGCAATATAATTTGTAAATGTATTGCGGCGGATGACGGTTCCGGTACTTTCCATAAACTATTTATGCTCCACAAGTTCCGCAGCAGTAAGTTTCATCAGTGTGAAGAAGCCGGCGATTCCGGAGGGAATCATCGGCGGCGGCGAGGAGGCCAGCAGACTGGCCTCGGAATCCTTGTCCAGCGGCGAATAGCCGTGCATGCCGGGAATCGGCTTGTCCCCCATGTCGCCGGGAACAAGCTGAATGCCGGCGTCAAGTAAAAATATTTCGTCGCCGTATTTGCCGTCCGGGAAATCCACCTGAAAATCGCTTTTCTCCCGTGCGGTCAGCCAATGACCCGGCGCGCCGTTCATCGAATCCATCAGCGCCCGGCGGCATTCCGGCTTCAATATCCAGACCCGCAGCATGGTGGAGTCATAACTTGCGGCATAGTCGCGCCCGAACTTCAATCCGAGAGCCTCGACCCGGCTGCGCAGATCGACCGCGCCGGCCAGCGGCGTCATACCGTGATCGGAGATCACCGTCAACGCCCAGTCTTCATAATTGGCGGCGGCGGCCTTCATCAGGGCGCGGACCCGGCCGGCAAAACGATCCAGTTCAACCGCAACGAAGTCCGGGTCGCCGACATGGAAATGCAGCATTCCGTCCAGTCCGGCGGTATATACGAACATGAATTCGGTTTCACCGGAATTCAAAAGTCTTTCCGCTTCGTCGAGGTTGTACTCGTCGCCGCGCCGCCAGTCGGAAATATTATACTTCAGGCCGGTTTTTTCCAGCATGTCATGCAAATTGGCGACCCGGCCCAGACCGCCCGGCGCAAAAATGTCGTTTTTTTCGCAATAGTCGAACAACGCCAGACGGCTGTACGGAACCTTATAGAGATTGAAGTAGCCGGTGAATCCGAATATCAGCTTCAGAAAATTGCCGATCCGGCGGCGGATGCGGTGATTGTTGAAAAACCATGCCGGATGAAGCAGAAAATGGCAGTAGCGGAACACCTTGAACGGCGAACGGCCGTTCCGGTCCAGAAAGAAAAAACTGAAATGGCCGTGCTCGGTCGGCGGTTCGCCGGAAAGGATGGTCGGCACCGCCGTCGAAGAATAACCGAACTGGGTCCTGACCGGATAGCGGAAAGCAAGTTCGCTCTCCATGAAATGATACCGGTTGACGATTTCCCAGCCGAGCGCGTCGCTGAACAGGAACACTCTCACTGCTTTTCCCATAGCCACCCTCCCTCCATTGTACATAAAAATAATATACGGTGATTCAGTCTAAAATCAAGCCCGTCTGTTGACAAAGTGAATAACCGGTGTTATATTTCACCATATTTTAACGCTGGCGAGGTTTGCTTATGACTGAAAAGATCAAGGTCCTGGCGGTCGATGACGAAAAGTTCAACCTGATGCTGCTCAAAGGATGCCTGAAATCGGACACCTACGACATAACCGGCTGCACCAATGCGGTTGACGCGCTTCAGGAATTCAAAAAACAGTTTTTCGACGTGGTTCTGCTGGACGTGCTGATGCCCGGCATCGACGGATTCGAGCTGCGAAAGCTGATCCGCCAGCTGGACGCCGAACGCCCGATCATCTTCCTAACCGCACTGGTGGACGACATCAACACCACCATGCTGAATCAGATTTCATGGGACTCGTACACCTACTACATGAACAAATCTTTCAGCAAAAAGCTGTTGAGCAGCAAGATACAGCAGGCGGTCGGCGTCTACCGCGGGCGGAAAATGGTGGCGGACTACTACCACAAGCTTGAAGACGAAATGGGACTGGCCGGAGACATCCAGCGCATTCTGCTGCCGAACTGGTGCGAACTCTGCGAAACCGCCATGATCTGCTCGTATTACGCGCCGTGCAACAAAGTGTCGGGCGATCTGTTCGACTTCTTTCCGCTCGCGGACGGCCGCTATATGCTGTTTCTCGGCGACATCGCCGGCCACGGCATGCAGGCGGCGCTCTATATGGCGGCGGTTCAAAGCTATGTCAAAGTCGCGGCGGCCCGCGGCGCCACGAAGCCGCATGAACTGCTCAACGAACTCAACGATTTTTTCTGCGAGGAACTCGGCGCCGCCACTTACATGACCTGTCTGACCGCGGTGTTCGACTTCAAGGCCAACACCGTCACCGTTCAGTCGGCCGGCCATCCGGGGCTGCTCGAATGCCGGCGCGGCAGTGAAAACGTCTCCATCCTCGGCGACCGGGAGCGCGGCGGACTGCCGATCGGCTGGTTCGCCACCTCAAAATATCTGGAGGAGGACACCACCGTGCACAAGATCGGAGACGAAAGCATGATCATCGGCTATACCGACGGAATTCTTGATGTCTGCGACCGCGAAAAACAGACCATGGATGAAAGCGAATTTCTTTCTTTGATCGGAGCGTTGTCCGCCTCGTCCGACGCCGCGACGATCCCATACCGGCTGCGCACCGCACTCGGTCAGATGGGATACGATCAAAGTCCGGACGACGTCTGCATCGTGGCGATCCAGAAAATTCCCGAAACGCATCCGCATGACATTTCCCGGATCATTCCGCCGAAACTTCCGAATGTCAGCGATACCGCGATTGAGTTTTCCGGGCTGGTTCAGCGTCACGGCGGCTCGCTGGAGCTGACCACCCGGGTAGAGCTGCTGATCCATGAATATCTCAACAATGTGATCATTCACGGTTCGGAGGGCAACAACAGGAACCGTCAGCCGATCTATCTGGCCATGCACGTTGACAAAGAACAGCTCTCACTCCGCGGATTAGACCGCGGCAAAAGCTGGGACCTTGAAGGCGACACCGGCGATCAGGAGGCCGCTCAACTGAATATTCCCACCTCCGGGCGCGGCATTCAGATCATCAAGGACATCACCGACCATGTGACCCACTCCAATTATTGCGGATTGAACGAAACCGTTTTTTTCATAAATACAAAAGAAGACGAGTCCACGTTGAAAGGATGAAAAATGAAAGAAGTCATACTCAACTACATGAAGGAAATGCTCGAAATGTCGCCGGAGGATTCCGCCGAACTTTTCGGTGTGTATATGGATACGCTGAACGAACACTGTGACGGACTCGCCGCGGCCATAAAAGCGGCCGATTATGCGGAGATACGCCGGCTTACCCATTCACTGACCGGGTGCTCCGGCAACATCGGCGCCGAAGACGTCGTCGAAATCGTCCGCGAAATCAACGCGGCGGCAAAGGCGGCGAATCAGACAGCCGCCGAAAACGGTCTGCGCCGTCTCATCGCCGTCCGCGACGCGCTTGCCGCGGAATAATCCGGCCGCAGAAGCCGGTCTCTTATCTATGCAATACAGTCACAGCAACGATCCGCGGGTGGAGCAGGCGATTGATGCGGCGCTGAACGGAATCTCCGGGGCAATCGCCGCAACGCCGCTGCGAAGCCGGATATCCGCCGCGGTGCTCTGCGGCGGCTACGGCCGGGGCGAAGGCGGCGCCACCCCGGACGGCAGACCGTACAACGATCTGGACTTCTTTATTGTCACCGGACGGGAAGACGACCGCGAACTGGCGGATTTTCTGCGCAAACTTTCCACAACGTGGAGTGCGAAGCTGGCGATCGACGTCGACTTCACCGTCACTTCTCCCCGGCGGCTGAAGCGCAATGAACGCACACTGATGATTCAGGAAATGCTCGCCGGTCACCGGCTGATCTACGGAGACGGCGCAGTGATTGACAGACTCGAACGCCGTCCGTGGAACGAACTGCCGCTCAGCGAAGGCGCCCGGCTGCTGCTGAACCGCGGCACCGGGCTGCTGCTTGCCCGCCGCCAGCTTCTCGCGGAAACCACCGACTGTGATTTCGTCCGCCGCAATCTTCACAAGTCGGCGCTCGGCTGCGGCGACGCGCTGCTTATCGCCGCCGGAACCTACCGGCAGACCGGCGACCGGCGGCTGCAAGAGGTCGAAAAAATCGGAGACAGCAGCCTGAGCGCCGCCTATCGCGCCGCACTGAATTATAAATATTCGCCGGAACCGCCGCATGAAGAAGACCTTCCGGCCGAGCTGGAAACCGCGATTGAACTGTGGCGGCAAACACGGATGCGGTTCCCGGCAAATTTTCCGGTTGAACATTCGTGGCGCAATGTTCTCCTTAACCTCCGCTACGCAACCCGGCTGCCGCAGCTGTCGCCGCTTTCCGGCCACCCGCGCTGGAAGCTCATCCGGCGGCTGGCCGAACTGCTGACCGCCCCGCCGCACCGGGCGGAAGAGGCGGCGTATCTCGAACTCTGGACCCGCTTCAACTGACCGGACACCCGGCCGCCGCCCGACGGCAAACGGCCGGCAGCCGCATCGTCAGATGGAAACGAACATTTCCGCCGCAGCCTTCACCGCCGCCGCGCCGCACCCGAGTTCAGCGGCGATTTTTGCGGCGAACATGAAGGTGGCGCCCGGACCTTTGCCGGTAATGACCCGCCCGTCGCACTCGACCATCCGCGAAGTCGGCTTGACGCCGGTCATCCTCTGCTCGATTCCGGGATAACAGGTGAAGGTGCGGTTCACCAGCAGTCCGGCGCGGCCGAGCACGATCGGCGCCGCGCAGATGGCCGCCACAATCCGTCCGGACTGATAGGCACACTGCACCGCCTCAAGCACGCTGTCGCTTTCATACAGATTCATGCTTCCCGGCATGCCGCCCGGAAGCGCCAGTGCGTCAAACTCCTGAACCCGGACCGCCGCCAGCGTGGTGTCGGCGGTGGTTTTTATTCCATGCGCTCCGGAAACGGCGACCCGCTTCAATCCGGCGGTCACCACATCAAGCCCGGTGCGGCGGAGAAAATCCACCGTGCCGAAGGCTTCGACTTCTTCAAAACCATCAGCCAAAACCATCAAAATCTTTTTAACCATGATTACATTTCCTCCTTTTGTGCTATATTATAAAATATATCCGCAACAGGAAGGAAAGCAAATGACCGACCGTCTTTTGGAAAAATTCAGGAACCACATGGTGGTGGAGCGCAATCTGAGCGCCAACACCGTGACGGCCTATACCGGGGACATCGCCGAGTTTCTCGCCGCCGCCGGAGAGAAGTGGCGGGAGTCGCCGTCGACGGTGAACCGGGACGACGTTCTGGATTTCCTCGGCGACCTGCGCGATTCGGGGATCGAGTCCTCCAGTATTGCGCGCAAGCTGGTGGCGATCCGGATGTTTTTCCGTTATCTTGCGGCGGAGAAATATCTTAAATCGGACGTTACCGCGATACTTGAGGGGCCGCGGCTCTGGCGAAGTCTGCCCGATTTTCTGTCGCCGGATGAGGTTGACCGGCTGCTGGCCGTATTTCCGAACACCGCAGCCGAACCGTTGACCCAGCGCAACCGCACCATGCTGGAGCTGATGTACAGCTGCGGTCTGCGCGCCTCGGAAGCCGCAACGCTCAGGGCGAGCGACATCGACTTTGAGAATTCGCTGCTGCGCGTCACCGGCAAGGGCAGCAAAACCCGCACCGTTCCAGCCGGAACGGTGGCGATGCAACTGTTGAAACGCTATATTGCCGAAGTGCGTCCGAAAATCGATTCCGGCGCGGCGCCGGAGCTGTTCCTGTCCAAGTCCGGCCGGCGGCTCGACCGGGAGCGGATATGGCAGGTCGTCAAATACGCCGCCGCGGCCGCCGGCATTGCCAAGAACATCCACCCGCACACGCTGCGCCACAGTTTCGCCACCCATCTGCTGGCCAACGGCGCCGACCTCCGGGTGATTCAGGAACTGCTCGGACACGCCGATATTGCGACCACGGAAATATATACCCATGTCGATACCGCCGGACTGCTGGCGACGCACCACAAATTCCACCCGCGAAGCTGAACACAAGGAGAACATCATGTATCAAGCCAATGAAAGCCGTTACGACTCAATGCAATATCGCCGCTGCGGAACCGGATCGGGGCTGAAATTATCTGCCGTCTCGCTCGGAATGTGGCACAACTTCGGCAGTGTTGACAACTTTGAAAACGCCCGTGCCATGGTGCGTACCGCGTTTGACGCAGGGATCACCAATTTCGACCTCGCCAACAACTACGGTCCGGAGCCGGGATCGGCCGAGATCACTTTCGGGAAAATTCTGGCGGAAGACCTCAAGCCCTACCGCGACCAGATCACCGTCAGCAGCAAGGCCGGATACCTGATGTGGCCGGGACCGTTCGGAGACGGCGGATCACGCAAATATCTGATCGCCAGCTGCGATGCCAGCTTGAAACGGCTCGGACTGGACTATGTGGACATCTTCTATCACCACCGTCCGGACCCCGACACGCCGGTCGAAGAATCGATGCAGGCTCTCGCCCGGATCGTCCGGAGCGGCCGCGCCATTTACGCCGGAATCTCAAACTATCCGCCGGAGGCCGCCGTCAAAGCGCTCGCCGTTCTGCGCGAGGAGCGCATTCCCTGCGTGCTCGACCAAATTCCGTTCAACATCCTTGACCGCCGCTATGAGGAAAACGGCCTGCTTCCACTGCTGGCCGAGCAGGGGCTGGGCGGCATCATCTTCTCGCCGCTTTCACAGGGCGTGCTGACCGACCGCTACATCAACGGCGTTCCGTCCGGCTCCCGCGCCGCCCGCAACGACCTCTTTTTCCGCGACGCTTCGCCGGAAGTCAAAAGCTGGGTCTTCAACTCGACAAAGGTCACGCCGACGCTGCTCGAAACCACCGCGAAACTGCGCGCCATCGCCGTCAAACGCGGTCAGACGCTCGCCCAGATGGCGATTGCCTGGGTGCTCAGCCGTCCCGGAGTCACCAGCGCCCTGATCGGAGCAAGCCGTCCCGGCCATATTTCCGACATCGTCGCCTGCCTCGGCAACACCGCGTTTTCACCGCTGGAAAACGAGCTGATCGACGCAATATACGACAACTGGAAAAGCGAAAAATAACCGACTGAACAACCTCCAACAGGAAAGACCGAGTCTTATGCCGATTTTCTCCACAGGAAGCGTGGTGATATATAAAACGCGCCCGGCCGTCGTCACCGCGGTGACGGCCGACAAACTTGAGATCAGAACCGTGACCGGAGACACCAAAAGCGTCCGCCACAAGGATGTGGAGTTTCTGCATCGCGGCGACGGTTCGCCGGCGCTTCCCGCCGCCGTTTCCGCCATGCCCGACCGCGCCGAACTGGCCGAACTGATGGAAGACGAATCTTTCCCGTTCCAGGAATTCACCGCGCTCGCCTTTGGCGCCGACAGCAAAGCCAACGCCTGCGCCGCTTATGAACTGTTGAGCGAAAACCTCTACTTCACCGGCAGCGTTTCCGGCGGAGTCAGGACGCGGAATCAGGCGGAACTCTCCGCGATGCTGGCCAAGCTGACGGAGAAGGAGGAGGCGCAGAAACAGCGCTCCGAATTTCTCGACCGCGTCCGCCGCAACGGCCTGCTCCCGGATGACGCCCCCTTTATGCGCGACGTTGAAATGGTGGCGCTGGGCGACACCGCCAACAGCAAGACCATGCGTGAACTCGACATAGAGGCCACGCCGGAAAAAGCCCAGCAGCTGCTGCTGCGCGTGGGTTGCTGGAACGATTTCTTCAATCCGTGGCCGCACCGCTTCGGAGTGGACACCGGCGACCCCGTCCTCGCCCTGCCCGATCCGCCGGCCGGCGAAAAGCGCGAAGATCTGACCGCGATGACCGCTTTCGCCATCGATGACGCCGACAGCCACGATCCGGATGACGCCGTCTCGTTCGCCGACGGCCTGCTCTACGTCCATGTGGCCGATCCCGCCGCAGTGGTCTTCTCCGGCTCCGAACTCGACCGCGCCGCCGCCGAACGCGGCAGCAACCTCTACATACCGGAAAAGACCTCGCACATGCTGCCGCCGGAAGCGACAGAAAAATTCGGACTCGGACTCAATCCGGAATCGCCGGCCATCACCTTTGCCGTCCGGATCGGCGACGACGGCGAGGCGTCGCTTGAACGGATGATGCTCTCCACCGTCCATGTCACCCGCCTAACTTACGACAGCGCCGAAGCACATTGGGACATTCCGCCGCTGGCCGACATCCGTCCGCTGCTCGAACGGTTCAAGGCCCGCCGCGCCGCCAACGGCGCACTGTTCATCCAGCTCCCGGAAGTGAAAATAAAAGTGTGCGGCGAAGAGATCGGGTTCACCCCGGTCCCGATCACGCCGGTGCGCGAACTGGTCGCCAACGCCATGCTCGCCGCCGGAAGCGCCGCGGCGAAATACGCCGCCGCAAACGACATCCCGCTGCCGTTCGTCATCCAGCCGCCGCCGGAAACCGACGAACGCGGCAACACCATGCCGGAAATGTTCCGTCTCCGCCGCAACTGCATGGCCAGCAGCATGAACACATCGGGCGGACTGCACGCCGGACTGGGACTTTCACCCTATGTCCGAGTCACCAGTCCGCTGCGGCGTTACTGCGATCTGCTGGCCCACCAGCAGCTCCGGCGCGTCATCAACGGCGAGCCGCCGTTCGATTTTGAATACATGGACGGCCGCATCGCCGCTTCGCTGGAAGGCGCCGAGGCGCGCCGGAAACTGGAACGGCAATGCAACGAGTTCTGGACACTGGTCTATCTGAAACGCCATCCGGACTGGCAGGGCGAAGCCGTTCTGGTCTTTGAAGAGGGCGACCGCCGCATCTTCCTGATTCCCGAACTGGCCTACGAATACAAGACCCGCTACGCCGGAAAAGCAAAACTCGGCCAGACCGTGACACTCAAACTGACCGCGGCCGATCCGGCGGCGCTTACCGCCAGATTCAATGTAATGCAGAGCTGACCGGCAGACACCTCCCCCCAAAGGGATGCCGGCTATTCTCCGACGCCGGCAAACCAGCCGGCGAAAAGCACCGTCCGGCTGGAATTGTCGTACAGAAACCACAGAAACGGCCGGTCGGCAATGAATTCCTTCCGGGGCAGCGGCGGCGGAAGACTCATTGCCGCCACCATTGAGCCGGTGACACTCGCCGCCTCGACCCCCTCCAGATTGAAGTCAAAATAATTTTTTTGACGGATCATGCCGATCTCCAGCGGCAGACGCGACTCGGCCATCGGCTCAAGACAGCCGAAATCCGTCATTCCGAGCCGGCGCAGAACCGCCATGCAGTCCAGCGTGTTTTCTACCTTGAATTTCGGAACCGTCGCCGTAACCATGCAGGACTGCGCCGCCATGCCGAGCTGGGTGAATTCGCCGCCGTTCAGCCCGCCGATCAGCGCGTCTGCGCCCATCGCCGTCTTCGGCAGCACCAGAACACAGTTCAACGGCGAACCGGTAAAGCCGAGTTCAAGATAAATCCATGCGTCGTTTTCGGCATATTTCCTTGCCGCGGTCCCGGTCATAAACGGAATATCCGCCGCCGCGCCGCCCGGAACGGAGACAAACGGTTTCAAGCCGCAGTCGTCGAACGGCGCCGTCCACCGGTCGCGGAAATAAAGCGCGGACATGAAGACCGCGAATGACAGATCGCTGACATCGTCCGGCGAAACAATGGATTCGATCAGGCCGCGCGTGGCGGCGCGGCACCAGTCGTTGATTTTGGCGCACGAGGATGCGACGTCGGAAAAATCAACCGGCTCCACCGCCGCCTCCGGCCAGTCAGCCAGCAGTTTGAGGAATCCGGAACGGAACCTGGCCCGCTCGCCGTCGGCCATCACCACGGCGGAAAATGCCAGCTTTCCGCCGCACCGCTCCAGCAGACTCCGATCCGCGCCGGCCACCATGGCAACCGCCTGCGCCGGATCACCTGCGAAATTGAAGACCGAGGCCAGCTGAGTTCTGGTCGCGCCGCCGGAACCGCCGTAGATCATCGCCATATTCTGAACCAGAGTGAGCGGCGACACGCAGCCAATCGGCGCATCGTGATCCGCCGCGGCGAGCAGCCGCAGCGCCAGATCAATTCCCGCGGACGGCGCGGCGGACGGCGCGTTAAGCAGCGCGGCATCGGCGGCGGCGGCGCAGTTCTCCGCCTTGCCGCCAACAATTTCCGGCGCGTTGCCCGGCAGCAGCCGGATGACCGCGACCGCGGCAGCCGCGGCGACAGCCATCACTGCCATCCCAAAAATCAGTCGACGTTTATTCATTTTTCCGCCTTGCATTTATCTTCATTATCACAGTTTTTTATTCCAAACGGCACATGAACCGACGGCGTGTAACGGCTCGACGCATCCAGATGCGGATGGCGCTGATCGTCAAAGAAAATATGCGGACGCAGCATTTCCAGCACCCTGCCCTTGTCCACTCCGCCAAGAAAAAACGCCTCGTCCACCACAATATTCCAGCTGCGCAGCGTGGTCGCCACCCGGCGGTGCGCCGGAGCGCTCCGGGCGGTGACGATCGCCATGCGAAGATAACGGCGATACGCGCGGTCGGCCTTCAAACGTTCATCCTCCAACTCGCGCAGGCGGCCGAGTCTGCGGAAAAAACCGGCGATCGGCCCCGGCGGCATCGGGATCGCGCCGTTGGCCTTCTCGCTGGCGTGAAACGCGGACAGGCCGTCACGGGCATTGACTGCTTCGGCGGAATCGTCGGCCAGCACGCCGTCAAAGTCAAAGGCGACGCGCAGGCCGTAATCGTCCGGATCGTCGTCCGAAGCGCTTTCCACCACCTGTCCGGCGGCCAGTCCGGCGGCAATCGCGCTGCGCACGTCCTGCCGGTTGGCCGACAGAAACAGACTGACATTGTAAGCCGGAATATACTTGAACGGCGAGTCCCCGGTGGTGAACGCCGCACGGCAGATGCCGAGGCCGTAATGTTCGATTGAGTTGAACACCCGCATTCCGGTGTCCGGGTCATTATGCGAAAGCAGCACCACCTCCACCGGATCGGACTCCGGAAACATCCGGTTGAAACCGAGCAGGCGCTCCACAAACGGAAACGCCACCCCGCAGGAGAAAGGCTCGTCCTGATGTTTCAGCTGATATTCGCGGTAGGCGGCCAGCCCGTCGCGCCGGAACACCTCGTCGGAGCCGGCCAGATCGAACAGCGCGCTCGAAGCGACCCCCACCACCAGTTTGTCTTCAATTGGAAACGCCATATTGTCACGCCACCGGCACGCCGAGGATGATCAGATCGCGCCGGAACTTCTCCGGCTCAAACGCCTCGCCCGGCCGCCATTTGCCGTTGTATTCGAGCGTCGGAACGACCCAGTCGTCTCCGCCGTTGACCCGGGTGACCAGATTGACCACCTCGATCGGCTGATCGTCCATTTCATAATACTCGAAGGGAATGTTGTTGTTTTTGAGCCACTCCACCGCCTGCAGGCAGTGCGGACACGCATACCAGCCATAAACCTTCAGCATTTCCCGGTTCTCCTTGTGACAAAATATTAACAGCGGCGCGCTTGCAACGAAAAATCCGTTTTTTTCCGCCCACCCGCCGCAACGGCATTGCATTTTCGCACTTCCTGTTACATATTATAGCACGAAATCGCTGGTTTAAAACCCGGACCGGAAAATATGGAAAAAAATCTTTGGAAAAAAATCGACAAATACGATCTTGCCGGAAACTTTCTGTGCCTCGAGTCGCTTAAATCACTCGGCCGCGGACTCGCCGGGCACCGCGCACCGATCATCGTTGAACCAGCCGCGCCCGACTCGGGAGAGACCACAGTTCTGATCCACGGCCTGTTTCATCGCGCCGCGGTGATGCGCAACTTCGCCGTCCGCCTCGCCGCCGCCCACCAGCAGTGCATATGTTACGACTACCCGACAACCAGAAACGACATCTCCGGCAGCGCCGCCGAATTGAAACACTTCCTGCATCGAATGTTGAGCGAACATCCGGAACGGCGGTTCAATCTGGTCACCCATTCACTCGGCGGCCTGATCGCCCGGGCGGCGCTGACCGACCGCAACGCGCCGCTCCCGCCGGAACGCTTCAACCGGATCGTAATGCTGGCACCGCCCAACCACGGCTCCAAAGCGGCCAGACTGGCGGCGGAGCTGCTGCCCAAACTCTCGGCGCTGCTGGTAAAGCCGCTCCGCGACCTCAGCGACGCCCCCGGCTCTCCGGCCGCAGCCATGGCCGCCCCGGAACGCTACAGCATCGGCGTCATCGCCGGAAGTTTCGACAAACGCGTAACGGTGCAATCGGCGCACCTGCGCGGCCAGTGTGATTTTCTCGTTCTTCCATGCGGACATTCTTTCATGATGTACAATCCGGAGATTCAGCGGCAGACCATCGCTTTCCTCGAAAACGGACACTTTGACCATTCACCGGAGCACCCCCCCGCACAGCATGGATGATTTATGTTTGGCGCCAGGAAATCAGGATTATTGATTTTTTCCATTGACGCGGTGTTTACAAAATATTTTCCGGCATTATATTATTCCCATTCGGCAAAAAGGAGACGCAAGTGGTAGTAAACTGGAAAAAGTCGCTCGCATGGCAGCAGATACTGCTGATCACCCCGGTGGTACTGCTGGTGGTGCTGGTTCTTGCATATTATCTCACCTCGGCCTCGGCGGACATGCTCCGCAAGGAAATAGAACAGCGCGCCACCCGGTCGGTCGAACTCGGCGCCGCCAGACTCAACGGCATTTTTGTTGAAGCGGAACGCGCCGCAAAAACCCTTTCACTGATTATCGAAGAAGATTTGTGCTCCGACGAACAGCTTCAGGACATAATGGCTAAAAATATCGCCGGACTCCATGAAACCAATCCGGAAATCACCGGAGGAAGCATCGCCTACGCCCCCTACTCCCGCCATCCGAGCCGGGAGAACTGCATGTGGTACACCCACTTCAGCGGCGGAGAGCAACAGACGGTCACCGTGGGTGAGGACTACGATTATTTTTCTTTCCCGTGGTTCTCTCATTCCGACCATCTCAATGGCTCCTGGGCGGAGCCGTATTTTGACGACGGGCTGGGCAATATTCTGATGACAACCTACTCCCAGCCGTTCCGCGTCAACGGCAAATTCGCCGGAATGGTGACCATCGACATTTCGCTTCAGGAGCTGAAACGCTATATTTCAAAACTTCCCGGAACCGCGGGATACGCGTTCCTGCTGTCCGGGTCCGGCCGGATCGTGGTGCATCCCAAAAGCGAATGGATAATGTCGCACACCGTGTTCGACCTCGCCCCGGAAGACCCTGCCTTTCAGGAGTTCTGGCGCAAGGCCATGGAACCGGGTGCCGACTGCGTGCCTTACGATTTTCATAAGTTGAACAACGGCGAACACGGCGAATATGTGATCGCCAACGCCAATATGGAGTGCAACAACTGGCTGGTCGGCGCAAAGCTCTCCCAGACCGAGCTGTTCCGTCCGCTGCTGCGGCTGCGCCACTACGCCAGTCTGCTGGCGGTGTCGGCGGTGGTACTGGCCATGATCATTCTCGGCATGCTCACCTGGCGGGCGCTGAAACCGCTGCGCATGCTGGCCCCAGCCGCCCGGCGGATCGGCGCCGGAGACTTTTCCGCAAAGCTGCCGAAACTCGAACGGCAGGACGAAGTGGGACAACTCAACGACGCGTTCGCCTCCATGCAGCGCTCGCTCCAGTCATACATCTGCAAACTCGAAAACACCACCGCGGCGCGCAACCGGATGGAAAGCGAACTTTCAATCGCCACCAGAATCCAGCAGTCGCTGCTGCCGCAGCGCTGTTCGCTGAACAGCAAGTGCGGACGGTATGAGCTGTTCGCCACGCTGCGCCCGGCAAAGGAGGTAGGCGGCGACCTTTACGACTTCTTCCACCTCTCAGACGACGAACTCGCGGTGGCCATCGGCGACGTCTCCGGCAAGGGCATTCCCGGCGCGCTGTTCATGGCGGTGACCCAGACGCTGCTGCGCGGCTCGGCCTCTCCGCTGCTCACCACCGGTGAAGTCGCCTGCCGGATCAACGCCCATCTGGCCAGCAGCAACGACATGATGATGTTCGTCACCTTCTTCTTCGGCGTCTTCAACCTCTCAACCGGCGTGCTGCGCTACACCAACGCCGGCCACAATCCGCCGCTGATCCGCCGCGTTGACGGCACGGTGGAGACCATGTCCGGCATCCAGGGCCCGCCGCTGGCGATCTCCGACCACGAATACACCACCGCCGAACACCGGCTTGCCCCCGGCGACCTGCTGCTGCTTTACACCGACGGCGTCACCGAGGCGATCGACGCGGCGAACAACGAGTTCTCACTCGCCAGACTGAAAAAAATCATAGCCGCTGCCGACGACAAAGTCTCATGCGAAACGCTGATTTCCCGGATTGTCGAAGCCGTCGCCGTCCATGCCGGCTCCGCCGAACAGTTTGACGACATCACGCTGCTGGCGCTCCGCTACGAAAAAAGCGCCGAATAAACCGGGGTTAACGCTTGAAGAACCGCCCGATTCGGCTATATTATCTTTTTAAACAAAAAAACAACTGTTTGAGATTTTTATGAAAAATAACAACCGGGCGGACTACCTCCCCCAAAGTGAGCTGAAGGAACTCCAGCTCAAAAGACTCCGCGACACCGTGGCCCGCGCCTGCGGCAACGTCGCGCCCTACCGGGAAAAAATGGACGCGGCGAACGTGCGCCCGGAAGACATCAGAACACTCGACGATCTGCGCAGACTGCCGTTCAGCATCAAGGCCGATCTGCGCGACAACTATCCGTTCGGTCTGTTCGCCGTCCCGATGGGGGACATCGTGCGGCTTCACGCCTCCAGCGGCACCACCGGAAAACCGATTGTGGTGGGCTATACCCGCAGCGACATCGCCACCTGGGCCGAAGTGATGAAGCGCGCCTTCATGTGCGCCGGACTGGACAATAACGACATTCTCCAGATTTCCTACGGCTACGGACTCTTCACCGGCGGACTCGGCGCCCACGGCGGCGGCGAAGCGCTCGGCTGCACCGTGGTTCCCACCAGCGTCGGGAACACCCAGCGGCAGATCATGGTTATGCACGACTTCGGCGTCACGGCGATCTGCTGTACTCCGAGCTATTTCTGCCATCTTGCCGAAAAAGCCGCCGAACAGGGGCTGGACATGCACAAGATGCCGCTGCGCACCGGAATATTCGGCGCCGAACCGTGGACCAATGAAATGCGCAAACGCATCGAAGAGATCAGCGGCATCAACGCATTTGACATCTACGGACTTTCCGAGATTATCGGCCCCGGCGTGGCGATCGAATGCCCGGAACACAGCGGACTTCACGTTTTTGAAGACCATTTTTATCCGGAAGTCATCAATCCGGACACGCTGGAGGTGCTGCCGGACGGCGAAGTCGGCGAACTTGTGCTCACCAGCCTGACCAAGGAGGCGCTGCCGATGATCCGCTACCGCACCCGCGACCTGACCAGAATCATCCCGGAAAAATGTCCGTGCGGCCGCACGCTGCGCCGGATCGACCGCATTTCCAGCCGCTCCGACGACATGTTCATCATCCGCGGCATCAATGTGTTCCCGTCTCAGATCGAGTCGGCGCTGCTTTCGGTGGACGGCACGCTGCCGCATTACAACATCGTTCTGTACACGGAAAACGGCATGGACAATATCGAGGTGGATGTGGAGATCACCGGCGAGCTGTTCTCCGACCGCGTCCGCGAAATCGAGACGCTCCAGAAGCGCATCACCCGCGCGGTTTCCGACACCATCGGGCTGCGGGTCGCCGTCAAGCTGGTTGCGCCCCAGACCATTCAGCGCAGCGAAGGCAAGGCGAAGCGCGTGATCGACCATCGCAATCAATAAGTTAAAAAAGAGAAAAAACATATCAGTACAAGGAGAAAATGCTTTGATGAAACATCCGATCAGCAAATTGGCCGTCTGGATCATCACGACGGCGATGACCGTCTGCGCCGCGTCGGCGCAGGATCTTACGATCAGCGTTGCGCCCGGTCAGGGCGGCGAAGCCTCCGTGCGCATGATCGGCATCAACGGCAATCAGGAGCTGGAAAGCTTGGTGCCGCAGTTCATCAAGGCGTCCGGCTGGCTTACCATGTCCAGCTCGGCGTCGGCCGACTTTGAACTGCGCGGCTCCGCCAACTCAACCACCTGCCAGTATGTGCTCAGCAGCGGCGGACGCGAACTGGCCGACGGCCGGGTGTCATTCAACAATCCGCGCGAAGGCGCCCAGAAGGTGGTTGACGCCATTCTCCAGAAGATATTTCCGAAAGAGGACGTCAGGGAACTCTGCCAGAGCCGGATCGCGTTCTGCGCCGATCTGGGCAAGGACCGCCGCGAAATCTTCACCTGCGACATCGCCGGCGGAGACGTGAAACAGATCACCGACTTCAAATCGCTCTGCGTGGAACCGTGCTGGTCGCCGGACAGCAAAAGCATCGGCTACACCAAATACAGCACCGGCTCCACCACCATCCTCCAGACCAGACTTTCACCGCTGGGAACCAAGCGGCTGACCAATCTGCGCGGGTTGAACGTGGGAACGTCATTCTCGCCGGACTTCTCAAAAGTCGCCTTTGTCGGCAGTTTCGAGGACCGGCTGGAACTCTATGTGCAGAACATCGGGAGCAGTTCACAGCTCCGGCTCACCAACGGGCCGGCGGTAGAGGCCTCGCCCTGCTGGAATCCGTCCGGCGACACGGTGTGCTACGTCTCCAACGAAGGCGGCCGGGTGCCGCGGCTGTTCACCGTCAATCTGGCGGCGAAGAGCATCAAACGGCTGACCACGCTCGGCAGCGAAGCGGCCACGCCGGACTGGTCGCGCCAGAACCGCATCGTCTATGCGGCGAAGATCAACGGCAGCTACAAGCTGGCGGTAAACGACATCAACGGCGATGAATCGCCGAAGCAGATTGTCGGTGACGTCGGTGAATGGGAGTCGCCGTCGTGGGCGCCGGACGGCCGTCATGTGGTCTGCGCCAGAACCAGCGGCGGCCAGACCTCGCTCTATGTGGTGGACAGCCTCAAGGGGAACTCCCGATTGCTGCTCAAAACCAAAAACAAGCTGACGATGCCGAGCTGGTCGCCCGGCGCGGTAAGATGAACTTTCGGGAAAGCGCCGAATATATCGACCGGACCGGGATGTTCGGAATCAAGCTGGGGCTGGAACAGACCGAACGGTTGTTTGAACTCGGCGGGCTGGACTCGAAAAAAGTAAGATTTATCCACATCGCCGGAACCAACGGCAAGGGCTCGGTCGGCGCAATGCTTCAGCAAATGTTGCGTACCGCCGGCTACAAGGTTGGTTTTTACACCTCGCCGCATCTTATTTCGGTGCGTGAACGCTTCCGGGTCAACGGACGGGCGATCACGGAAGAGCGCTTTGCCGAACTTGCCACCCGTCTGGTTCCGGCCGCCGAAAGGATGAAACTTGAAGGCGCCGGCCCAACGTATTTCGAGCTGACCACCGCATTGGCGCTGGCCTTTTTCATTGATGAAAAAGTTGACTTCGCCGTCTGGGAAACCGGCATGGGCGGCCGGCTGGACGCCACCAACGCGGTGACGCCGGAGGCGGCGGTCATCACCAATATCGCCATGGACCATATGCAGTATCTCGGCGACACGCTGGCGAAAATCGCCGGGGAGAAGGCCGGCATCATCAAGCCGCGCGTTCCGGTGTTCGCCGGAACAATGCCGAAGGGGGCGCTGGAGGTAATCCGCCGGAAAGCGGCGGAACTTGACGCTCCGTTTGAACAATCCGGCTCCGCGCCTTGTCATAATATCGAGCTGCCGCTGACCGGAGCAATGCAGAAGAGAAATTTTGCGCTGGCTGAAAAAGTCATGGAATATCTGGCCGGAAAATTCGGATTCGACATCGAGTCCGCGCTGGACGGCGTAAAACATGTGACCTGGCCGGGACGGATTCAGCAGGTCAACGCAAAATTGTGGGTGGACGGCGGCCATAACCCGGACGGCGCCCAGGCGCTGGCCGAGGCGCTGAACGGCCGGAAACTCAGCGTGGTGTTCGGCGCTTTCCGCGACAAGGACGCGGCGCGTGAACTGCCGTTTCTGGAAAAGATAGCGGCCGAATTTGTCTTTGTGCCGATTTCCGGTCACGGTCGGGCGTGTTACAGCTGTGACGACCTCGCGGCGCTGACCACAGTGCCAAGCCGTCCGGCCGCCGACGTGAAGAGCGCGGTGGACTCGTGCCGCGGCGAAACGCTGGTGACCGGATCGCTGTATCTGGTGGCGGAGGCGCTTGAAAATTTTTATGATGCGGATAAAGTATTGAACATATGAATGGCAAGGAGCCGCTATGGACGAACGCTACAACAATATTTCGCTGACCAACGACCGCGCGCTCAAAGCCGGCGACTTCGCCGCCGATATGAGCGTTCCGCTGCTCAACGTCGCCAACGTGGTGGTCTATCCGTTTGTGATGACCAGCATTCTGGTGGACGACCCGATGCTGGCCGCAATGGTGCAGAAGGTGATGACCGCCGACCGGCAGATCGGCGTCTTCTCAGAAATTGCGGACGGCAACAATGAACCGTCTCAGGAATTGGCCGACGTCGAATTGCCGGAATTCCGGTTCGGCGACCGTAAACTGCTCAAAGTCGGCGTCACCGCGCGCATCACAAAAATATTGACTTTCCCCGACGGCTCGCTGCGGATATTGGTACGCGGACTGCGGCGGATCGTCCTCAAAGGCGTGCGCGAGGATACGCGCGGCTTCTACACCGCGATCTATTCGCCGCAGCAGCCCGGAGAGTCGGACCCTCTGGAGGTGGCGGCGGCGGTCAAACTGATCATGAACAAATTTCAGGAATTGACGCCGTTCCTGCCCGGCATGCCGGAGGAACTGCGGTTCGCGGTGGTCTCCATGGTGGAGCCCGCCCGTCAGATCGATCTGCTGGCCGACGCGCTGAACCTGAGTGTACCGGAAAAACAGGCGATTCTGGCGATCGGTTCGCTTTACGAACGGTCAAAATTAATGCTGGCGCTGATAAACCGCGAGTCGGAGATCGCCCAGCTCGGCGTCCACATTCAGAACGAGGTCAATCAGACGCTCTCGCAGCAGCAGCGGGAATATTTTTTACGCGAACAGCTGCGTACCATCCAGAGCGAACTGCGCGAAGACACCCGCACGCCGGACATCATTGAGCTTGAAAACCGGCTGGCAAAACTCGATGCGCCGGAAGAAGTGATTAAGACGATCAAAAAAGAGCTGAGCAGAATTGACACCATTCCCCAGATGTCGCCGGAATATCACATTTCCTACACCTATATGGACTGGCTGCTGTCGCTGCCGTGGCGGATATACTCCAACACCACGCTCGACCTTGCCAAGGCGGAAAAGGTGCTGAATGCCGACCACTACGGACTTAAAGACGTCAAGGAGCGCATTCTCGACTATCTTGCGGTGCTTCAGCTGCGCAAAGACGGCAATGCGCCGATTCTCTGTCTGGTCGGGCCTCCGGGCGTGGGCAAGACTTCGCTCGGCCAGTCGATCGCCAGAGCGATGGGGCGCAAATTCATCCGGGTGGCGCTGGGCGGCATGCACGACGAAGCCGAAATCCGCGGTCACCGCCGCACCTATGTCGGCGCCCTCCCCGGCCGCATCATCCAGAACATGAAGCGGGTCGGCGTGGCCGATCCGGTCTTCATGCTCGACGAAATCGACAAGGTGAACTCCGATCAGCGCGGCGATCCGGCGAGCGCATTGCTGGAGGTGCTCGATCCCGCCCAGAACAAGGCGTTCAACGACCACTACATTGAGATCGACTACGACTTGAGCAAGGTATTTTTCATCGCCACGGCCAACGTGATGGACACCATTCCGGAACCGCTTCTGGACCGCATGGAAATCATCCGTCTGCCCGGCTACACCGGCAGCGAAAAACGGCAGATTGCCAAACGCTATCTGGTCAAACGCCAGCTCAAGGAGAATGGACTCGCCGCCGCGCAGCTGAGTTTTCCGATGGCGGCGCTGGACGAGCTTATCAGTCATTACACCCGCGAAGCCGGCGTGCGCGAACTGGAGCGGGTTATCGGGTCGGTGTGCCGCAAAATGGCGCGCCGGATCGTCTCCGGACAGGTGGCGCCGGAGGCCAAAACCCCGGTGGACGCCAAACTGATCCACGAGCTGCTCGGCGCCAGAAAATATACAATGGACGAGGCGGAGGGGCGGCCGGCGGCCGGCTCCGCGATCGGCATGGCCTGGACCAGCTACGGCGGCGTCATCCTGACGGTGGAAACCACAATGATGCCGGGAAAAGGCAATCTGAAGCTCACCGGAAGCCTCGGCAACGTGATGAAGGAGTCGGCGGAGGCGGCGTTCAGTTACATCCGCAGTCATGCGGCAAAATTCGGCGTAAAACCGGAAGTGTTTGAACAGAACGACTTCCACATTCATGTGCCGGACGGCGCCACGCCGAAAGACGGACCGTCGGCCGGAATAACCATCACCAGCGCTCTGGTGTCCTTGCTCACCGGGAAACAGGTGCGCGAACGGCTGTCGATGACCGGAGAGATCACGCTCGGCGGAAAAGTCACCGCCATCGGCGGACTCAAGGAAAAATGCGTGGCCGCGCTGCGCGCCGGCATCAAGACCGTGGTCATCCCGAAAGAAAACGAAAAAGATCTGGAGGAAATTCCGGAGGAGGTCAAGCCGCAGCTTGAGTTCATCCCCGTTTCCACCATCAGCGAGGCGCTGCCGATAATCTTCGGAGAGAAGGTGGAAAAATGAGGAAAATAACCGGACTGCTCTGCGTATTGTCCGCCGTCATACTGGCAGTTGCCGCCGACCGTCCGGTCATGGACGCAGCGGCGTTTCTCGCCAGAGTCCGCCACCCGACCGGTCAGCAGAACTACGCCAGACTGTACGGGACCGTCAGCCATCTGCGGCGCGGCGGAGAGGTGGTGGAAAAACCGATCTACCTCGGCATCATGCTCACCGCCGACCGTCGGCTGTCGCAGGTGATCGTGGACAATCGCGAGGGATACCGCATCGGCCAAAGCTACACGTCGGGCGATGAGGGAACCACGGTGACGCCGCTGAAAGAAGGCGGATACAAGGATTCGCTTTTCGGAGAATTCGGCATAAAACCCGAAGACCTCAGCATGGCATTCCTCTACTGGCCGCTCGAACGCGAACTGGCGCCGACAACCTTCCGCACCGCCGAATGCCGGGTGCTGCTGCTGAAAAATCCGGAGACCGATGAAGCGGCAAAAGTCAGTGTCGCCGCCGACTATTTTTTCCCGATCAAGGTGGAATTTTTTGATAAGATAACCGATCTGTCGAAGCCGGCGCGCACCATGGAGGTGGAGCGGTTCAAGGAAACCGACAGCGGATTCTGGGTGCCGACGCAGCTCAAACTTCAGGGTCCGGGCTGGCGCACCAAGGTGGAGTTCACCGAGGCGGAAGCGGCCGAACTCGATCCCGCCCGTCCGCCGGTAAACGTCTTCCGCAGTATCAAATAAGGACGACCGATGACCGGAGCGGAGGAAAAACGCTTGTTCATCGGCATACCGCACGGCTTCTGCGCCGGCGTGCGCCGGGCCGTGGCGGTGGTGGAGGCGGTGCTCGCAGCGCACGGCAGACGCAAAATATTCGTTTTCAATGAGATTGTCCACAACAACCATGTGGTCGCCGAACTGCGCGGACGCGGCGTCTCTTTTATAAAGTCGGTAAATGAGGCGGAGGACGGCGCGATCCTGATCTTCAGCGCGCACGGCGTCGGGCTTGACGTCGCGGCCGAGGCCGCGCGGCGCGACCTGAAAGTGATCGACGCCACCTGTCCGCTGGTCACCGCGCTCCATGAACAGGCGCGCCAACTCGCCGCCGCCGGACGGCGGGTGCTGCTGATCGGCAAACCCGGACATCCGGAAATCATCGGAACGCTCGGCCAGCTCCCGGCGGAACGGCCGGGGATCATGGTTCCTGACGCGGCGGCGGCCGCCGCGCTGCCAGATTTGTCCGGGATTCCGGCGGTGTTGACTCAGACCACATTGAACAACGCGGCGATCGAGCCGGTGCTTGACGCGTTAAAGCGCCGTTTCGGCGCCGAAGTGCGGATCGCCAACCGTCACTGCTACGCCACCGAGAACCGGCAGAACGCGGTAGGGATGCTGGCGCAAAAGTGCGAACTGACGCTGATAATCGGGTCGCCGCACAGTTCAAATTCAATCGAACTGTGCAAAGTAGCGGAAACCGCCGACTGCCGTGCAAAACTGATCGACACGCCGGAAGAAATCACCGAAGCGGAACTGACCGCGGTCTTCCGACTCGGCCTCACCGCCGGGGCGAGCGCACCGCCTGAACTGTTCGACGCCGCAGTGCGCCGTCTGGCCGGAATGGGCTTCACCCGGACGGAAACGATCACGGCGGCGGAGGAAAGAGTGAACTTCCCCCCCCCGGAGTTCAGCCTCGACTGAAACGACGAGCTGTTCCAAACCTATTCCCCCGTCGCCCATTCATCGTCAAAACGCTCCTCCGACACGACAACGGCGCTTCCGGGGTCCGGCACGGTGAACGAACCGCGGGTTTCATCCGGCTCGAATTCAAGATACCCCGAACTGACGAGACGATAACCGGTGAATTCAACCTCCCGTTCATAATGTTCGCCATGGGATGCGACTTTGAACTTCCCGGTCTTATAGACGAACGGGTTTCCATTGTACGGGTCGCGCGGCATATCCTTCATGGCGAGTTCGTCCAGCGACTCCGGCAGCCGGCCGTTCTTCATCCTGAACCGCTCGATCTCACAGCTTATCAGCGCCATATCGGCCAAAGCCTCCGCCCTTAATGAGAGATTAACCGTCAGCCACACGAAGGAGGGAGACAACTCATACGGACGCGATAGAAAACTATATTTATCCGGCACATAAATTTTCGTCTTAAGCTTTGCATACGTTGTCGGCGACGGCTCCATATTTCTCAGCAATTCCAACATTTGGGAAAAATAGCGCATCATATCCATCTGACGGTTGCGGGTTCGGATGTAAACCGGTGCACCAATGACATTGCGCCATGGATATTCCCAATATGTCTCATCTTGGTAAGGCTTTTTCAACACATTGTCGACCATAGCGCTTTCGATGCCAATTTCCCGACTGTAAGCGGCAAGTAACGCCGGCCGGAAATGCGGACGCAAACTCCGCAAATCCGCCGCTATTGAATCAATATCCTCAGCCGTCAACACGCTGTCGCCGAGCAGGTCGGCAAGTGCGTGTATTCTGGAATAGTGCACATAGGAAGCCAGCACGTCCCCGACAAGATAATTATCAGCCACAAGCAGCGAACGCAACAAATTTCCGGAAAGTCGATACAGCCGTACAAGTTCGCCGCCATCACGCTTAGACTGCGCCAGTCGGATACGAACCAGATACAATACGGCGCAAACGCGCACGGATTCTAAATATGGAGGAACGCCAAACTGTTCCCAATCCCAATCGGAATCAATCCGGTAATAAAGCGGAAACCGACTGAAAACCGCATCACACCGATCAACAAGCCCGGACCGCGACGCAAGCGCGCCTCTCACATCGCGTTCGACCGCCTCCATGCCATCCGGCGGCACTAAAGTATTAAAATCCAAATAACTTGCAAACAAAAACATGGATTTAAACGGCTTATGTTTTATCTCATTCATAACATCGGTAAAATCGGCATCCGGGGTAACACCACGATAATATGCCGAGACCATTTCGTCCAAGCTAAATGGCACTCCCTGCCGCCCCAGTTCTTCCGCCATCGCCATTGTACGCCGATCGACCCAATAAATTGCCGCCTCGCCGCTTCCGGCGGCGATGACCGCCGCCAGCACCGTCACCCATGCAAAGATCCGCTGCCAGCGCGGAAGACGGATACCGGAAATATGCGGGATCAGCAGCAATAACCCGATAACATAAACCATGAAAAAAGCCAACCACACCACGCCGCCGGCAAAACCGCCAACCACCTTGGCGCTTACTGCACCACAGATCGCCACAGATGACAGCAGAACAGCCAATACGATTTCCGTCACCAGCAGTACGAACACGCCGCGCCCGCGGCGGCGGGCCGGAGCGATCAGCAGACCGAAGGCAACAAGCTGCCCGATAGAGCTGAACAACACTAAAACCATTCCCAACAACAAAGAATAAAAGACACCACAACACCCTTGCGGGAATGCCGCCGGATGCACCTCCCGCACCCACACCGCGACCAACGCCGACGCCACCAACGCAGCCAACGCAGCCAACGCCGCCAACGCCGCCGGTACGCCGGGAAGCAGCGCCCACAGCAGCATCCGGACGAAATCGGAACTGTTTTCCGGCAGCAGGTCGAACCCGAATCCGATCACCAGCCAGATATACAGCAGAATCGTCAGAAACACCGCGGAGAGCGTCCACCCGAACACCCGCCGCGCCCACTTCTCCACCTGCCCCATGTCTTCATCCTTCCAGAGGTTGTTGTCCATGCCGGATGCCGCCGGATTAGCCGCCGCCGGAACCCGGCGGCGGCGACATTTCATCTTTATGCCAGCCGATGCAGTGAATTCACATAGATTTCACGCACCGCCGCACGGTCGGCCCGGTTCGGCGCCAGCGAAAGCAGAATGTCCAGCGACGGCGTGGTGAAAACCAGCTCCACCAGCTTGTCGATGTCATCCGCCGAGAACCCCTCGTCGGCCAGTTTGTGGGTGGAGCCGACCGAGAACAGCCAGTCTTCAACTCCCTTCGCCGCATTGTCGGCCTCGGACGGAGCGCCGGAGAGTCCGGGAACCAGCGGAGACAACACGTCGGCCAGCACCCCGGAGCGCGCGGCATAGATGTGCTTAATCACCGCCGGCAGCAGCATGGCCAGCCCCAGCCCGTGAGTCAGATCCGGCTTCACCGCGCTCAGCGGATGCTCAAGCGCGTGCGTGTAATGCAGCATACCGTTGTCGAACGAAGCGCCGGCCAGCATCGACGCGTAAAGCAGATAATAGCGGGCCTCAAGGTCCTTCGGATTGTTCAGCGCCTTCGGCAGCCAGGATGCCACCAGCGCAATCGCCTCGCGGCCAAGCGTGACCGACCACGGACTGGCAATAACGCTGCTCACCGCCTCGACCGCGTGGTTGACCGCGTCGATGCTGACGAACCGGGTCTGTTTTTCGGAAAGTCCGGTCATCAGCGCCGGGTCGTCAATCGCCCACTCCGGATAGATGCAGTCGGCCACGATCGCCGGTTTGAACTCATTTTCCGGTATGGTGGCCACCGCCACGCGGTCGACCTCGGTCCCGGTGCCGTGGGTCAAATTGATCACTGCGATCGGAACCGCCTTTTCCGGCGCAAACTTGTATTTATAGAGGTCGTCGGCGTTGTACTGCGGATTGGCCAGCAGCACAGCCGCGCTTTTGCCGGTGTCCACCGGACTGCCGCCGCCGATGCAGAGAACCGCCTGGGCGCCATGCCCCAGCGCGACCGCTTCGTCGATCTGGATCGTAGTCGGATTCGGCGTCACCTTGTCGTACAGCACATGGGATATCTTGTGCGCGGCCAGCGCCGGAACCACCTTGTCCCACGCGCCGGTGGACTTGTAGGCGCCATGTCCGGTAACAACCAGAATTTTTCCGACGCCGCGCTTCGCCAACGCTGCGGCGATGTCTTCAATCTTGTTCACCGCGCCGCAACCGAAATAGACCAGCGTTTTCAGTCTTATTTCACGTACTTCATTGATATTGATATTGTCTTTCATGCTCAAACCTCCTCGTTATAATTATTAATTAGACAAAGAATGGACTCCACCCTTTTATCGGATGCAGTACATGAGAACTAAAATAACATTGCCGGAATATATTTGCAAGCAGGAAACGCAACATTACAGCCGCGTTTTACCGCCAACCAATGTTGTATGGATATTTTTCAGTGAAAAACCGTCGCATCACAGCCGGGGAACCGAAGCGGTTCACAACCGCCTCGACACCCGCCATCTAAATCGTGACGCCGTACAGATGTGCGCACAGGCTCTGTGCCTCGAAGAGATGATGAAATTTACCATTGACAAGGCTTGGCTCTTCTATTTTGAAACCCGTACCCGGATGGAAATATGCGTAACAGAAAAACTGCGCTTGGAATGCGCATCCGCCATCACCGCATGTCACGATCTTCTTGAATCCGGGGTTACACCGGCTGGAACATACTCGGCAAAAAGCCGGGCCTGTTCTATGCAGGAATATTGCATGCCGCCGCGCAAACGGCGAACTTATGGAGACGATTTCAGGGAGATGCTGTCATGAGAAAGCTTCAAAACATCCTTTACGTCACCACTCCGGGATCCTATCTGGCGCTGGATGGACTGGCTCTGGTTATAAACCGGGATGGCGAAGAGGCGGTGCGTCTGCCGACTCACAACTTCTCCGGCATTGTCTGTTTTGGTCGGGTTTCGTGCTCACCTTATCTTATGCATTTCTGCGCGGAGCATGACATCATGATTTCGTTTCTGGATGAATTCGGGCGCCTCCTTGCCCGGGTGGAGGGGCCGGTTTCCGGGAATGTCCTGCTGCGGCGCGAACAGTACAGGATTGCCGACTCGCCGGAACGCTCAACCCGGGTGATTATGATGCTGGTGGCGGGCAAGATTGCCAACCAGCGAGCAGTGCTACGCCGTTTCCGCCGAGATTATTCTCCGGTGTCGGAGGCGATGGCGGCGGCATTTTGTGCGCTGGAGTTGGCGCCCGCCTCACACGCGGGCGTGTATTGAAACCGCTACGCGGGACGCGAGGTTGACTATGCTTAGCGCCAGCCTCACACGTTCAGACCGACCGCCCAAGAAACGGAATCCGAAATTGCTGAAGCTGGAGCTGGCGGATAATTCCGCACGCAATGCAATTAAAGAAAAATTCGGTCAATGCAAACACCGGTTGGAAATGAGCCGGGTGATGGTGAAGCGCCGGGACTGTTCCGAAACCGTTATTGCGATCACCGTCCTGACCGCAGACCTGATCCGCTGGATACAGATGCATGGATGGTTTTTATTGCTGCAGATTCCGGCTTCGATTTTTATCTTTGCTATGCCGGGAATCACACAAAAATATAGGACGGCGGTATAGAACCGTCCGATTCAACAACCCATATTTATTCCTGCCGGACAAGCCGCCTGATGCGGACGGGACCGGACGGCAAAGCCGTCCGTATCGTCCGCACCGGTGCCGCTTACTCGGCAAGAAAATGAATGAACGAGCGCGCGAACTCGGTGCATTCAAATATTGCCGGTGCGAAAACTTCGTCGATCGGCCGGAATCCGTCGCCTTCGCTGTTCAGCTCGGAACGCACCGCCTTGAGGAACACATCCTGAAATTCAGTGGCGATATTCACCTTGGCCACGCCGAGACGCACCGCCTCGCGAATCGCCTCGCGGGGAGTGTCGGTGGCGCCATGCAGAACCAGCGGCAGGTCGGGCAGCCGCGCGGCGATCGCGGCGCACAGGTCAAGATTGATCGCCGGCGCGGATGGATAGTAGCCGTGCGCGGTCCCGATGGCGATGGACAGCGCGTCCACGCCGGTCTGCCGGACAAACGCCTCCGCCTCCTCTTCGCCGGTGGGAACCCCCTTCCCCGCCGCCGAAACATGGCCGATCTCGCCCTCCGCGCTGGCGCCGAGTTTGTGGGCGTAGTCGGCGGTAAAGCGGGCGATTCGCACATTTTCGTCGAACGGCAGACAGGAGCCGTCATACATGACCGAGGTGTAGCCGGAGGCCAACGCCGCTTTTACCTGACCGACGTTGTCGCCGTGGTCAAGATGGAGCGCCACCGGTACACCGGCGCGATGGGCGAGCCGTTCAAGACAGCCGGCAAGATCTGACCCCCGCTGGTCAACGAACAGTCTGGCATACACCTGAAGCACAACCGGCCGTTTTTCCGCTTCGGCGGCATTGATCACCGCCAGCGCCGTTTCATAATTTGAAATGTTGAACGCGGCAATCGCCCGTTTTTCCCTTTTCGCTTCCGGCAGAATCGCGTTGAGATTGACTAATGACATTTATTGTTCTCCATATGGGTTGCAGGTTCAAACAAGACAGCGGGATTGCCCCGCAAAAACTCATCAAGTTCAATACGGGAGGGAATCGCGGTTCGCCCGCCCAGTCCGCGACACTTGAGCGCCGCCGCGCCGGAGGCGAAGCGCAGACTCTCCACCTCGTCGCCGGTTTCGCTGAAACGCAATGCGAACGCGGCGTGAAACACGTCTCCGGCTCCGGTGGTGTCGCGCACATCAACCTTGAATGCCGGAGCCGCCGAGGTCCGGCCGTTCCGACGGACGATCGCTCCGCCGTCGCCCAGTGTCACCCCGACCACCGCCGCCCGGCCGAATCCGGCCAACCGGTCCAGCGCGGCCTCGGGATTGTCGCATCCGGTGACTTTCAGCGCAAACACGCGCGACGCGATCAGGATGTCAGCCGCCGCCAGAAGTTCGGGAGAAGTTGAATCCGGGTTATCGGCGTCAAGACTTATCAGCACGCCGTTGCCGGCGGCGATCCGGGCGGCCTGCTCCGCCGGCGCCGGATCGTAGCTGTCCAGATGCAGCACCTTTGCCGAAGCGATCATTTCCTCCGGCAGTTCCGCACCCGACGGCTGACGGCAGGTTCCACGCCGCCAGGCAATGGTGCGCCGGCCGCTGTCGCGTTCGATCCAGCAGTAGGCGACGGCGCTTGACGCACCGGGACGCACCGCCACCGCCGACACATCCACGTTTTCATCGCGGAATCCGGCGAGCAGCCGGCGACCCGGCTCGTCGTCCCCCACCGCGCCGATGAAAGCGGCGGCGCCGCCGAGTCTGGCGGCGGCAACCGCGGCGGTGGCCGCCGGTCCGCCGCCTTGCTCGAGCTGCTCGATCATTTCGGTTTTACCGTCCGGCGTCAACACCGGAATCAGTGCAATATAGTCCATGTCGCAGTGTCCGAGCGCAACGAAATCGAAATTACGCATCATCTCTCTGCCGTCCTTCCTTATTCTTCCGGTCAATAGTGTAACACGTTTCCCGGAAAAAGTCAATCGACGAACCGCAATATCACGCTTTTGACCGGCCGGACATAAAAAAATCCCCGGACGCGCTGCCGCATCCGGGGAAAAACAATATGATTCCGAATCAATAGTTGGCGTCGGCGTAGTCCACCCAGCCGTTGGCCCTGACCAGCGTTTCGTCAAACTCACCGATCGCGAACTTATAGCTCTTCGATTTTCCGCCGCCGGAAATAGTGAATTCGTGCTTCGTCATGTCGGTTGAGCATTCCGCATTTGTTCCGGCAAAGTTCGTGAAGATATCCTCAATGGCGGCTTTCGGAAGCGTCACCGCCATCATCCCGCAGTTGAACATGTTCTGGCGGAATATCCGCGCAAAGTTCTCGGCAATCACCAGATTGATGCCGTTGCACTCCAGCACCCACGGCGCGTGTTCGCGCGAGGAACCGCAGCCGAAATTGGCCCGGGTGATGACAACCTGTTTTCCGGCCACATCGCGTTTGGGGTCAAAACCCGGCAGCGCAAGGTCTTCCAGACAATACGGCTTAAGCGCGGATTTGGCGGCTTCGGTCAGATATTTTGCCGGAATTATCTCGTCGGTATTGATGTCCGACCGATCGAGAAAAAGAATTTTTCCACTGAAATTTTTCATTTTTCACCTTATTTCTTGAAAAGCGGAGAGTTGGTGACAACCCCGGCGACGGCGGTGGCCGCGGCGGTGGCCGGACTCATCAGATGCACCATGCCGCCCTTTCCCATTCTGCCGTTGAAGTTTCGATTGGTGGTCGAAGCGCAGACCTCGCCCTTTGCCAGCACGCCGTTGCTCATGCCGAGGCAGGCGCCGCAGGTGGGATTGGTGACGCAGAATCCGGCGTCGGCGAAAATGGCGATCAGCCCCTCTTTCAGAGCCTGCCGGTAGATGTCGCTGGTCGCCGGCGAAACAATGGCGCGGATTCCCGGCGCAATATGCTTGCCCTTAAGGATTCCGGCGGCGATGCGGAGGTCTTCCATCCGCCCGTTGGTGCAGCTGCCGATATAGACCTGATCGACCTTTGTGCCGGTCATTTCCCGCACGGTGCGCACCTGATCCGGCTTGTAGTTGACGGTGACGACCGGTTCGAGTTTGGCCGCATCTATTTCGATTGTCGCCGCGTATTCCGCGTCCGGGTCGGGCAGATATTTCGAGTAGGCGGCCAACGCCGCGTCCTTATCGGCAAATTCGCCGCTGATGAACGGCCAGAGGTAGTTCACCGTGGTCATGTCCGCATAACAGATACCGCAGGTGGCACCGGCTTCGATCGCCATATTGCAAAGCGTCATCCGGCTTTCCATGGACATGGCGGCGACCGCTTCGCCGGAAAACTCGATCACTTTGTCGGTGGCGCCGTTGACGGTGAGCGTGCGGATAATCTCCAGGATCAAATCCTTGGCGAACACGCCCTCCGGCAGGCGGTTTTTCACCGCAACCCTGATGGTCTCCGGGGTGTGCATGGCAACCACACCTTTGAGAATACCAACCTCCAGATCGGTGGTTCCAACGCCGGCGGCGAACGCGCAGAATGCGCCGTGGGTGCAGGTGTGCGAGTCGCCCATAATCACGGTGAAACCGGGCCGGACAAAACCCTTTTCCGGGAAAATGGCATGGCAGACGCCGTTGCAGCCGATATCAAAAAAGTCGGTGATATTGCGGCGTTTCGCCCAGTCGCGCAGGGTTTTGCCCTGTTCGGCGGTCTTAGAGTCCTTCGCCGGGGTCACATGGTCGATCACCGCCTTAATCTTTGACGGATCGAAGACGCGATCCTTGCCGCGGGCGATCAAGTCGTTAATGGCGATCGGCGTGGTTATTTCATGACAGAAAACACGATCAAGCCGGATGACGCTGACACCGGGCGCCGGCGTGTCGACTATATGCGCGTCGAATATCTTCTGGGCAACAGTTTTTCCCATGGTTCATTCCTTATAATCTTTACGGTTGTTATTAATATACAATGCGGCGCAATGTTTGTCAACCCAAGTTGAAAGCCGCGAAAAATGTGCTATATTAATACGAATATAAAACATAATGGACGGTGACAAAACATGACGATCAGCAGAAACCAGATGTTGGAACTCGCCGGCAAGTTCGGCACTCCGCTTTATGTTTATGACGGAGACGAAATCATCAATCATTACCGCGAATTATACGACTTCATCGGCTACCCGAAACTTCAGATATGCTACGCGATGAAGGCCAACTATAATTTCCCCATGCTCAAAATGCTCAATTCGGTCGGCGCTGCGATTGACGCGGTCAGTCCCGGAGACGTCTATATGGCGCTCAGGGCCGGATTTCCAGCCGGCAAAATCATCTACACCGCCAATAATATGACCGACGCGGAGATCGACGAAGTCAAAGCGTCCGGCGTGCTGATGAACATCGGCAGTCTGTCGCGGCTGGAAAAATTTTCGCGCCGCTATCCCGGAACCGAACTGTGTCTGCGCTTCAACCCGGACGTGGTTGACGGCGACAGCGAGAACACCATGACCGGCGGAGAACTCACAAAATTCGGCCTGCTGTTCCAGGATCTGGACAAGGTGCTGGAAATCGTGCGGAAATACCACATGAAAGTCGTCGGACTTCATGAACACACCGGGAGCGGCCTTCAGCACACCGAGTCGGTCTTCGCCTCCATGCGCAACCTTATGGCGATCGCCACGCCGGGAAATTTCCCCGACCTCCGCTTCATGGACTTCGGCGGCGGCTTCAAGGTTCCCTACCGCCCGGACGAAAAGCGGGTGGACTACATCACCATGGGGCGGGAGATCAAAAAACTTTTCACCGGATTCTGCAAACAGTACGGCCGCGAACTCGGACTTTACTTCGAGCCGGGCAAATACATTGTCGCCGAAGCCGGCTATCTGCTGATGGAGGTCAACACGATCAAACACAACCGGTCGCGGGTGATCGTCGGCTGCAATTCCGGATTTCCCCAGCTGATCCGGCCACTGCTCTACGGCGCCTACCACAACATCGCCAATCTCAGCAATCCGGACGGCTCGCCGCAGGTCTGCGATATTTGCGGCAACATCTGCGAGACCGGCGACCGGTTCGCTGAACAGCGCAGTCTGCCGGAGGTCCGCGAAGGGGACATTCTGATGATCGCCAATGCCGGAGCCTACTGCTACAGCATGGGCGGAGTTTACAATCTGCGCCCGATGCCGGCCGAAGTTCTGGTGCAGGAGGGATTTGTTGAACTGGCGAGGCGGCGGCTCACCAGTCATGAACTGATTGACACAATCATTGCCGAAAGCACAGGTGGAGAATCATGCCCGCTCTGAAGGCAGCGTTGGACATGTCCGGGATTGCGGCGGCGTTTGCGCTGGCGCGCGGTGACGGGTCGGTAATCTGCCGCACCCGTAAACCGATGCGGCAGCGCGAAGCGGCCGGTCTGGCCGGTTTTTTAACGGAAAGTCTCAGTTGCGCCGGTTGCGAACTGCCGGACATCGCGGAGTGGACGGTCGGCTCCGGACCCGGAAGTTTCACCGGGATGCGGCTGGCAGCGGCGCTGGTGGCCGGGCTTTCCCGCGGCCGCGAGGTGAAAGTACGCTGTGTTCCCACCGCGGTGGCGATTGCCGACACCCTCGTTATTCCGTCCGGTTCGCTTGAGACCGTGTTGTTTGACGGGCGCAATCACGAAATAATCGCATACGAGCTGAAGCGCGGCGATGCCGGAAGCTGTCCGTTACATTCCAGCGCGGTGTTGAACGCCGGACAGACGGCGGAATATTTTTCCGCGCACGCCGGAAGCGTGTTCATCACCCAGCAGCACGAACTGGACGCGGTGCTGCGGCTGGTTCCGGAACGTGTTGAACTGAAAGTGGTTGAAGAATTTGACCCCGCCGCATTGATATTTGCCGACTGTCAGGACTTCGACAATGTGTTCAGCCGGTTGGAATATATTCGTCCGGCGGTATTCCCGAAAAAGGCGGAGTGAGCCGTGTTCCGGTTTAAACTGCCGATTCGCCGCAAAAAGGCGGTGCTGCTGTGGTGCGGCGGCGCGGCGGTGCTGGTTTTGCTTTTGCTGCTGTTCCTGATATTTTCCCGGCCGCGGACCTTTGCGCCGCCCCCGCTGTCGGTCAACGACACACTGACGCAGATGACGCTGGCCGCCCAGCTCTACCGCCAGATTTCCGATTCGCGCGACCCTGCCGTCTCGGTCGAAATCACGCTGGAGCCGGAACAGGTTAATGCGCTTCTCAACATGATCCTGAATATTGCGGCCTTGAATGAGCATGTCGCGGAACTGCCGTTCACTGCGGCTTATGACGGCAAAAACATCGTTTTTTCCGCATCGTGTTCCACCGGCATGTCATGGCTGTTCGGCGGCGCGGTGGTTTTTTCCGGCGCCGCGCTGGTTGAGTGCGGTTCGTACGGGGATGAGCATATGACGGTCGACGCGCTGCGTATGGGCTGGCTGCCGCTGCCCGGCGCGCTGGGTGGCGCGGCTTTTGATCTGGCGATGGACCGGGTGCGGCGGAGAATGGAATACCGGAGGTTCCGTCCGGCGCTTGTCAGTGTGTCGCGCACGGACGACGGGGCATTGAACATTGTCTACTATCCGTATTTTTTCCGCGATTATGTGCCGGACATCAGAGAACAGATGCGCAAAGCGTGGCGTTAACATATTGCCGGCCGGTTCCGCCAGCGATTGTCTCCGGAGCATTTTGCAACTTCCGTACCGAACTGAAAAGGTGTCCGTCCGCCCGCCGCCGATAATGGCGTTGGCGACGGACGGACGGACGGGTGGGTGTTTGCCTTATCTATTTTTTTATTTCGGTTAATTTATAGATTGCGGCGTCTTCCGGCGCCAGTGTGACCGTCAGTCCTTCATTCATGGCATACTTGATTTAACACCGCCCCGCAAGGCTATTGGATTCATCATTACCAATGAGGCACATTCAGAACATTTCACCGTGTTTGCATGTTCCATTGATGATGTTGAAAAAGTTACTGGCTTGAATTTTTTCAACCAGATTGGGAAAGATGAATCAGAGCTTGAAAAAAACATTCACCGTTGATGTTTGGAATTGGGAAAATTGATTCTGATTGATAGAACGCTTTCCAGTGCCGTTTCCGGCAACGACAAGAACACGGAACACGGCAACCCTATAACTTCCCGTTTACGCCATAAGACCGCTGGGAATGGCTAAAAACGGCTTTTTTGCCGTTCCGTTCAATCTTGACTTGAAATAATTGCCATATTGGGTTATATTCCAAAGGAATATAATCTGAAAGGGAATCAAATATGGCAACGCCTGTTAATAACAACAAAACTAATTTATGGAAGCACGATGTTTTGCTTTCCGTAGATTTTTATAATGACTGGTTCTTGAATTTTGCCCCGAAAGCATATAGAGAAGCAAGAAACAATGCTATTGACAAAGTTGATTCAGCATTGATTCAAACCGCAAATTTCAGTAAAATAACAGATTCGATTCTAAAGGACACCCCAGAGATTCTTTCTATTTTGCGAATGGCAACAGCTCCCCCGATTGCAAGAGATCGTTTAGTGGGATTGGCTGGTGTATCTAAAAACCTTGTTACGAAAATGGAAGAGGGGGAACTGCCCAATAGAATTTCAGAATTAGCATTAAGCACGGATTTGAAAAAATCATATCCATGATAGAACGTTTGCTTGATGTTGATATTTTTACATGGATTGAAAGCAAAACGGTGCCTAATTCAGTTGATAGACGCCGAGCCGCTTCAATCGTTGCGGATAGAGTTTGCGGTGCTGTTGCAGATCCTATTATTCGGAACGAACAAGAAAATAGACAATTAGCCACAATATCAGCATACTTAAAGAAACACGGTTATGAGTTTATTCAAGCAAAAGATGTTGATGATTTTAGAAATATTCCGGCTGGACGCTATTCATATCATTTCAATGTTGCTGTTTTTATTAGTTCTAATAGTTCAGTAAATATTCCAGTTGATGTTGTTATCATGCGAAAAAATGCAAAGCATGGTGATTTCCCTCTTTTGATTGAATGCAAATCTGCTGGTGATTTTACGAACACCAATAAACGGCGCAAAGAAGAAGCCATAAAAATTGCACAATTAAAAAACACGTATGGAAGACAGATAGAGTTTATTCTATTCCTGTGTGGCTACTTTGACAGCGGCTATCTTGGATATGAAGCCGCAGAGGGGATTGACTGGATTTGGGAACATCGTTTAGACGACTTTTTGCAGTTGGGAATATAATGATGAAACTTGAAACCGATAGAAAAATCATTCAAGATTCATTGGATGCACAAAAAACGCAAGCTGAAAGGAATGTATTAGGGCAATTTTCAACACCGTTTCCCCTTGCGGTAGATATTATGAAGTATGCCAAAGAAAATACGGTAACAGATTCTATTTCATTTCTTGAACCTGCGATTGGAACAGGAGTGTTTTATTCCGCTTTTCTACATGTTTTTGGTGAGAATGTTTCACATACAGCATTAGGTTTTGAAATTGATCCGCATTATTATAATCCAACAAAAGAGTTTTGGAAAAATTCTGCATTAGAAATAAAAAATGCTGATTTTTTAGAACAGCAACCCGAAAAAAAGTATTCTTTGCTCGTTGCAAATCCGCCATATAGCAGACATCACCATATAAAAAGTGATAAGAAAAAATATCTGCAAGAAATGGTTTTTCTGCATACTGGAATTAGAATTTCAGGGCTTGCCGGATTATACTGTTACTTTTTAATGCTTTCAACTCGTTGGCTAAAAGAAAACGCGCTTTCATGCTGGTTAATTCCCAGTGAGTTCATGGACGTAAACTTTGGGAAAGCCTTGAAAGAATATTTGCTAAATAATGTTGATTTGATTCAGATTCATAGTTTTTCCCCCCGAAGATTTGCAATTTTCAGATGCTTTAATTACTTCATCTATCGTTGTTTTTAGAAATTGCAAAGGCTACGTAACAATTTTTCTGTAAATTCCCCAAATCATCGTCATCAACCTGCGATATAAACCTTGTCCTCAGCCAACCAAGTTTCATCCAGTTCGATCAGAAGAGCCGAGGCAATTCTGAGCAAT
>JAQUTL010000012.1 GCA_028709805.1 Victivallaceae bacterium | reverse complement strand
GGCCCGGTTGTTATTTCTGCAATAACAACGGTATCTCTTTTTTTGTCAAATCGCCAGTGTTTTTTTACTCCGTCTGGTTGTTCACGCTTAGCCTTTCCTGCCGCGGCAGCGGCTCAGTTCAAGAACGGTTTGTTTATCGCCGGCAACTCCGCGCTGATGCAGCTGACCAATGGGAAGGCCGGAATCATGCCGGACGGCTGCTGGGGATGCATGGTCTGCGGCGGCGAAGCCCAATGCGTGCTCGGAGCCGCGGTTAAAGACGGCGCTGCGCACGAAAGTGTCGTCGTGATCGGGGATAAGGAGTATCAGGTGCAGGCCAATCCGGTGTTGAACGGAGAAAATAAGATGACCGGCATCGTTATCTCATTTGTCGATCTTACCGAAAGCCTGCGCAGCAAGGCTCGGCTTCAGGAGGCGCTGCGGGTGGAACGCGACACCAACCAGACCAAACAGCACTTTCTGGCTAATTTCGGGCATGAGATTAAGACGCCGCTTAATGCCATCGTCGGGTTTGGCGATGTGTTGAAGCTGGAGAAAAACAATCCGGCCAAGGTTGCCGAATACGTCGGGCTGATCCGGGAATCCGCCGCCCATCTTCAGTCGCTGTTTGATACGATAAGCGACCTGATGATGACGGATTCCGACGATTCCGGCCGCTATTGCCGGCCGACTGACGTCAGAAAAAAATTCAGCGATCTGAAAATATCTTTCCGCGACTTTCTTTCCGAACAGAACAATCATCTTTTCTTTGATATTGCGCCGGACGTGCCGATGCTGCTTCAGCTTGACGCGCCGTGCGTGCGCCGGATACTGACTTATCTGCTGCACAACGCCTGCAAATATACTCATGACGGCACCATTATGATGTCCGCGGGGTGGAACGACGGCGAACTCCGTATCGTTTGTCAGGACACCGGCGTCGGGATTCCGGCTGATAAGCTCGACCGTATCTTCGAGCCGTTTTTCCAGGTCGACGCTGTGCGGGATAAACATCAGTTGCGGGGCGAGGGGCTTGGTCTGGCGGCCGCCCGCCAGCAGGCAACGCGCATGGGCGGACGGATCGAGGTGGAAAGCCGCGAAGGTGTCGGCAGTGTATTTACGCTGATATTGCAGAATGTCCGGGTCGCCTCGGTCAGCGATGTGCCGCCGGCGCCGCTGTCGGCGGATCGCCCGGCCGAAGGAAAACTCGTGGCGTTGGTGCTGGACGACATCGAGCTGAATGTCAAGGTGCTCTCCTCGCTTTGCGGGAAGGCCGATATTGAAGTCAAAGGCACCACCAAGGTGGACGAGGCGTTCGAGATACTTCAGAAAGAAAATATTTCACTGGTTTTTGCCGATGTGTGGATGCCGGTGATGGACGGCGCGGCTTTCGCCCGCAAGGTGCACACGCTGCCCGGGATGGAAAAACTGCCGATTTATGCGGTGACCGCCGACATGGCTGTTCAGCATAATTTTGACGTCTCGGTGTTTCGCGGCGTGCTTCAGAAGCCGATGACTCTGGCCAAGCTCAATGCGGTGGTGGAAAACTTTCGGGGACGGGGACTGCTTGAAGATTCAAGATTGGAATATATTTAAAAATTCAATCGATTCATCCGGCCGACCGCCGGCTCGTGGCGGCATGCACACGTCTGCCGCTGCAGGGCTGAACCCGTTTTTCCGGGTTGGGCAGGGCACGGGAAAATAAGGTCGAAAGCATGAAGCCGAATTGTGAATGCGGCATCGGCATGCTTTCGACGTTTTTTATCTGTCGTCTGTCTGCATCGCGGTCAGACTGCCCGGCCGGAGTTATTTTTTGAAGCCGAGATGTTCGTCGGTTTGCGAAAGATAGCGGCTTTTGCCGATGTCGTAATCCATCTTGCCGGTGTCGAAGAACTGCTTGAAATTGTCAAGTATGAACGGGACAAACAGCGCACGGCCGGTATAGCCGGCGTTATGCGGCGTCAGCACCACATTGTCAAGTCGGCGCAGCGGCGAATCGTCGGCCAGCGGCTCGGTGTGGAAAACGTCGAGAATCGCAGTGAACCGTTTTTCTTCGAGCGCCTCGATCAGCGGCTCCTCCTGGAACAGCCGGGCGCGTCCGCAGTTCAACAGTGTCGCGCCGTTCTTTATCATTGCCAGCTCTTTTTTGCCGACCCGGAAGAGATTTTCCGCATTGACGCCGACCAGACAGTGAATTATGTCCGAAGTGGCGAACACATCTTCAAACGACGCTTTTTCCGCGCCGAACTTCGCCAGCTCTTCGGCGCTGGAATGGTTTGAGGCCACAATGATCTTTTTGAAGCGCAGCGGCTTCAGCATGCGCAACAGATGTTTGGTGGTGTCGCCCATGCCCCAGATGCCGCAGGTCAACTGGGTAAGATCGCGCAGGTCGCGGTCAGGATTGCCCCAGCGCAGCGGAGTCAACGCGTTGAACTGCGCATATTTCCAGAGGTCGCGCGCGGCGACCAGCGACATCATCAGCGACCACTCCGCTACCGCCTCCGCCATCACCGGATTGGCGCTGGTGACATGCACGTCGCAGTCATAGGTGGACGCGTTGACCACCGCGGCGACGCTGCCGGCGGAATGGCCGATCAGCCGGACGTTCGGCGCGTGTTTCAGCAGTTCGCTTGAACACACCGGAGAGCCCCAGCTGGTGATCAGCGCGTCGTACTCCGGCAGTATTGGAGTGAAGTCAAAATCGAGGATGTCGCCGTCGGCGGCCGGAGTATCAACCTGAAAACCGTATTGCGCGGCGCGTTTTTTGCCTTCTTCACGCCAGAACAGGTCGATGATACCCTTTCCACGGGTCATAAACAGAATTTTTTTGTTCATTTTCAGTAATAAAAAAAGCCGGACCATCTGGAAATGATCCGGCCGGATTCAAGTTGTTATTTCCGGAATTCTTTTTGAATATCTTCGTCTGCGGCGATCACGTCGGCGGTCTGCCGCAGACGGAAATCCGCCAGCTTTGCGGCGATCGCTTCGTCGCTGAGCGCCAGAATCGCCGCGGCATACAGTGCCGCGTTCTTGCCGCCGGCCTTGCCGGCGGTAACCGTGGCCACCGGAATGCCGGGAGGCATCTGAACCGTTGCCAGCAGCGCGTCAAGCCCGTTAAACGGCTCCGACGCCACCGGAATGCCGATTACCGGCAGCGCGGTGTGCGCCGCCATGACGCCGGCCAGATGCGCCGCCATGCCGGCGGCGCAGATGATGACTTTTATACCGTTTCCGGCCGCGCCGCGGGCAAATTCGGCGGCGACGTCCGGAGTCCGGTGCGCCGAGATCACCCTTGCGGTGTAGTCAATGCCAAATTCATCGAACACTTTGAACGCCCCCTGCACCACGGCAAGGTCGCTCTTGCTGCCCATAACCACGGCAACCTGCGGCATGATTACAGCTCCCCGGTCGGAGTCGCGGCTGATTTAGCCGCCGCGGCCGCCCGCTCCTCTTCGCTCGGAAACTCATAGCTGAGCAGTCCTTCGGCGATTTCCAGAAGCGCAGTGTCAAGCTGGTTGGGGGAGTCGCAGCGCACCATCGGGCGGGCGCCAAGCGAAAGCTGCTTGGCGCGCTTGGCCGCTACCACCGACAGAATCTGCGGATCGGGGATCATTTTGCGCGCACGTTCCAAATAAACGTTATTCATATAGACAACTCCTTGATTAATAATCAATTACCGATTTATGGGACTCAATGCAGGTGCGGTCGTCGCTCATTATCCGCATAAAGCGCTTTTCAAATTCCGGACGGGCGTCGAGAATGTAGCGCAGTGTGGGGGCGATGCGGTCGGCGTCCAGATTGGCGTCGCGCAGCATAAGGAGGGAAACGAAGACATAGGTTTCGTTTTCGACCAGACTGCGTGCCATCAGATCGCGGTACTCCGAGTCGTGTTTTTCGTTGATGAAGTTGACCGCCTCGAGCTGCTTGGCATACATGACTTCGACCATTTTGCGCGCTTCGGTCAGTTCGCAGGGAACCGGGCATTTGAGCAGTTCGGCAATTCTGGGATCGTTGTCGCGCTGCTGGACGCCGCCGATGGCCGCCACCACCTGAAGCTGGGTGGTGCCTTCATAGATGTTGGTGATACGGGCGTCGCGATAGAAGCGCTCCACGTTGAAATCCTTCATGTATCCGGTGCCGCCGTGAATCTGGATGGCGTCGTAAGCCACCGAGTTGGCGGTCTCGGTCGCCTGCGCCTTGCACATCGGGGTGAGCACGCCGGCGACTTTGTTATAGTATTTCTGTTTAGCGCGGGTTTCGTCGGCGACGTTTTCGCCCTCCGCCGCGGCGTTGTAGGCGTTGCGCAGATCCACGGCGCGGGTGGTTTCGTAGAGCAGGGCGCGGGCGGCCATGATCCGGGTCTTCATTGAGCAGAGCATGTCGTAAAGCGCCGGGAACTGATCGATCGACTTCTTGAACTGCTCGCGTTCGGCCGCGTACTTGCGGGCCTCGGTGTAGGCGGCTTCGGCGATGCCGAGCGCCTGAGCCGAGATCGCGACGCGGGCGCCGTTCATCAGGCTCATCACATAACGGGTGAGTCCGCGGCGGCGCTGGCCGCAGAGCTGGGCCGGAACGTCATTGTACTGGAGTTCGCAGGTGGCCACGCCGTGAATGCCGAGCTTGTTCTCGATACGGCGGACGACCAGCTGCGGGCAGGCGTCGGCGATGAACATTGAGAGTCCGCGGCCGTCGCTGGTGCCGTCCTCGGAGCGGGCAAGCACCAGGTGGCACTTGGCGCAGCCGTTGGTGATGAAGCGTTTCATGCCGTTAAGGAACCAGTTGCCGTCCTTGTCCTGCCAGGCGCGGAGCCGGACGGACTGGAGATCCGAGCCGGAATCCGGTTCGGTGAGGTCCATGGAGCCGTCGATCTCTCCGGTGCAGAAGCGGGGCAGATAGGCCTGACGCTGCTCCTCGTTGCCGAAGTCGCAGATAGTCTCCGCGATGTCCTGCAGCCCGACGAGGTTTTGCAGACTCGCGTCGGCGCGCGACACCATTTCGGTGATGGCGATGTAGACCGAGCAGGGGAAGTTCAGCCCGCCGTAACGGTGGGGAAGCACCACGCCCATCACGTCGGCCTGAGCGAGATCCTTGAGGTTCTGCACGGTCAGCGGATGATAGGTGACGTGGTTGTTTTCAAAGTGGGGGCCTTCGGCGTCTATGGTGCGGCTGCGGGGGGCGATGCGCTCGGCGCAGATTTCACCGACCACTTTAAGGACGCGGTCGTAGTTGTCGCAGGCGTCGGCGTAATCCGCCGGAGCGGTGTCGAAATCTGCGGCGCAGCTGTAATTGTTTTCCTTCATGCCGACGGCCTCGGCAAGATCGAGGTTTTTCAGCGTGAAGACCAAGTCGCGGTTTTCAGTGTAAAAGTTGGCCATCGAGGTGCTCCATTCTATTGTACTTTGGCCTTGAAGGCGTTGATGAGCTTGGGCAGAACGTCGTTCAAATCACCGACGATCTTGTAATGGGCGATCTGGAAGATCGGCGCGTTCGGGTCGGTGTTTATTGCGATGATCTTCTTGGATTCGGCCATGCCGGCGCGGTGCTGGATGGCGCCGGAAATGCCGCATGCGATGTAGAGTTTCGGCCGGACGGTGACGCCGGTCTGTCCCACCTGGTGGTCGTGATCGATCCATCCGGCGTCCACTGCGGCGCGGCTGGCCGCCACTTCGCCGCCGAGGGTTTCGGCCAGCTTGCGGAGCAGTTTGAAGTTGTCCGCCGAACCGACGCCGTAGCCGCCGGCCACGATAATCTGGGCGCCCTTGAGGTCGACGCTTTTCTCTTCGCGGACACGCTTGATGACTTTGATCGCGGTTTCCGCATCGGTCAGCGACACGTCAACCCGGACGAGGTTGCCTTTGCGCGATGCGTCCGGCCTGTCCATTTTCATCACGCCTTCGCGGACGGTGACCATCTGCGGATCGTCCCAGGTGTTGACAATGGTGGCGATGATGTTGCCGCCGAAAGCGGGACGGATCTGCATCAGCTTGTCTTTATAGCTTTTGCCGTTGACTTTGTCGTCAAAGTCGTCGATCTTGAGATTGGTGCAGTCGGCGGTAAGGCCGGCGAGCTTTTCGGAGGCAATCCGCGGCGCGAGTTCGCGCCCTTTCATGGTGGCTCCGAAGAGCAGGATGTTCGGCTTGTGCGCTTTGATCAGGTCCATGATGACCCGGGCGTAGGCGAGCACGGTGAACGGTTCGAGGCGCTTGTCCTCGGCCAGAATCACGGTGTCGCAGCCGTAACTGTAAAGCGTGTCGGCCAGTTTTTCGATTTTGTCTCCGAGGAGCACGGCTTCGAGCTTGACCTTCAGCCGGTCGGCGAGTTCGCGCCCTTTGCACACCAGCTCAAGGCTGACGTCGGCGATCTTTCCGCCTTCCTGTTCGATAAAAACCCAGACGTTTCCGATTTTTTGAGTCATGTGGATCACCCCAGAGTATGGTCGGTAATGAGTTCGTGAATGAGGAGGTTGATCCCCTCGGCGGTGGCGGCGACCTCTTTGGCTTCGCCGCCGGAGAGCACAACGCTTTCGATGTTCTTCACCTTGGTGGGAGAGCCGGCCAGTCCGATGCGTTTGGGATCGGCGTGGACCGCCGCGGCGTTAAGCTCCTTGATGATCAGCCCTTTTGCGGCCAGACTGCTTTCCGCGGCGGCGAGATCGCCGGCCTCGGTATAGTCGGCGTCGGCAAAGCGCTTTTTGAGTTCGCCGGGCGTTACCGCGCGTTTGAATTTCATGATGCGCTTGGCAGCTTCCGGGCGGGGGGTGTTGGCGTCCACCACCGTGAGCAGACAGGGCAGCGGGGATTCGAGGATTTCGTAGCCGCCTTCGATGGCGCGGCGTGCGGTGATTTTTCCGGAGTCAAGCGCAACGACCTCTTCAACGTAGCATATCTGCGGAACGTGAAGTTTTTCCGCAAGCTGGGGGCCGACCTGGGCGGTGTCACCGTCGATGGCCTGCCGTCCGCAGAGGATTAGGTCCGGCTTTATCTGCTTGGCCACGCAGCTGAGTGCGTAGCTGGTGGCGAGAGTGTCGGCGCCGGCGAAGGCGCGGTCGGTCAGAAGCATGGCTTCGTCGGCTCCGCGGTAGAGCGCGTTGCGGAGCACTTCGGTGGCGGCGGGCGGCCCCATGGTGGCGACCGTGACTTTGGCGTCATAGCGGTCCTTGAGCTGGAGGGCCAGCTCAAGCGCATTCAAGTCTTCCGGATTGAAGATCGCCGGCAGTGCGGCGCGGTTGACCGTTCCGTCGGCCTTCATTGCGTCCCCGGTGATATTCTGGGTGTCCGGAACCTGCTTTACGAATACGAGTATGGTGTATTTCACATCAGCTCCTTTGTTTGCATTCAAAAAAGGCAATCTTAGTAATATAGCATATAAAGTGCGAAAATCCAGTTATACATACGGATTTGTGCGTTTTTCGCGATCGATCGTGGTGGTCGGGCCGTGTCCGGGAAACACTTTGGTTTCGGGTGGCAGGACGAAGAGTCCGGTTTTGATTGAGTTCAGCAGATCGGGCAGCGAGCCGCCGGGAAAGTCGGTGCGTCCGATGCTGGAGGCGAACAGAGTGTCGCCGGAAAAAAGTGCGGAGAGCGCCGGAAAGTAAAAGGCCACGCCGCCCGGAGTGTGGCCGGGGGTGGGAATGACGGCCGGTTCGCTGAAGTCGATTTCGTCGGTCACTTTTTCCGGCGGCGGCAGGGACGCGGGGGCTGGAATGTACGGCGGAAAACAGTTGTCCGGGCTGAAAAACAGTTCGCGGTCGGCGGTGTTGAGGTAGCAGTGGCTGACGGCGAGTTTCCCGGCGACGGCGGCGGCGGCTCCGATATGGTCGAAGTGGCCGTGAGTGAACAGTATTTCCGCCTCGGAAAACTTGATTTGCGCGGCGGCGGCGAGAATGTCGGCCGGAGAATCGCCGGGGTCGATCACAAAGAGACGCCCGCCCGGTTCAAGCTGGACCAGATAACAGTTTTCCTCAAGCGGACCGGTTGTTACAGCTTTTATCATAATGGGATAATATAGCACGGCGGAAGAAAAAATCAATAGCGGAAGAATTCGAGAAACGTCAATATGCCGTCGGTCGGGCCGGCGGCGGGAAAGGCGGCGAAGCTGAATGCGAGTCTGGCGGAGGGGTGATTGTCGTGCGCGGCGTGAAGAATGCGGACGGTGAATACGCCGGACTCCTGCTGTGTGAATGTGTTGCGCATTGCGTCGAGTATGTCGGCGTTCAGATTGTCGGAGAGCGGCGTGCGGTCTTTTTTATAGCTGGCGATGGCGTCGAGCGCGGTTTCGGCGTCGGACTCCTCCAGCCCGGCGCGGCGCAGCTGGGCATAAGTGGCGTTCATGAGGGGGACGCCGCCGGAAAGGGTGATTTCGCAGCCGTGGGGCGGCAGCAGCTGGACGGCGGTGAGGCGGCCGTCGGCGTCGAACGGGAAAAGGTCGGAAAAGCCGGGGACCCAGGAAAGTTCCTCGCGGTATTCCAAAGGAGCGTTGCGGGGGAGGGGGCGGCGGTTTTCGTTTTCGTAGTCGTCGGCCTCGAAGCCGTCGGAGACGGCGCGGTCGGAGTCGGTGTCGGTATAATCGTTGCAACGGTTCAGGAGTGCGTCGAGGCTGTCCTGAATTTCGGCATCGCCGTCGTTGGCTTCGGCGGCGACGGCGAATTCGTTCTGAAGGTTTTCCGGATTCATGCCGCGCACGGCGTCGTCGATGGCGAAGGTGACCGGGGTGCCGTAATAGTCGATGGTGTGGATGACGCCGTCGGCGGCGAAGCGGTCGTTGTCATACTGTTCGTAGTCGATTTCCCCGATTACGGCGTCGGAATAGTTGTAGCGGTCGGCGGCGATCAGCCAGACGATGCGGGCGGCGGCTCCTTCGGCGATGTAGGTTGAGCGGCCGAGTTCGGCGGCGGCGGTGGCGTCGGCGGTGTTGAGTTTGGCGACCGCGACGACCGCGGCGGTCAGCAGTCCGGCGACAAACAGCAGCATCAGCACCGCGACCAGCGCGATGCCTTCTTCTGCGCGTTGTGATTTGGCGGCGTTCATTCCAGCGCCTCCTCGCGGGAGCCGAAGCGGGTATAGCCGCCGTTGCCGGCGGTGCGGCGGAGGCGGCGCTCGGTTGTGCCGTCGCTGAATTCGATTTCAAGCTGAATGGCGAGGGGGATGGTGTATTCGTAGTCTTCGCTCCAGCTGTCGGTGGCAACCGGTTCGCCGTCGTCGTCCTGATTGAAGTAGCGGAATTTGAGCGAGCGGACGTCGGTCGCCACGGTTTCGGTGGTGTATGCAAACCGGTCGATGTCGTCCCAGTACGGCATGGGGAGACTGGCGGTGTCGCAGACCACGGCGGAGCCGGCGAGCCGGATGCGGGTGAAGATAAACGGCGAGCTGCCGGCGCCGCCGGCGCGGTTCAGGCTTGCGGTGTACAGTTCGTCGGCAGTGCCGTGGAACAGCGATCTTTCCGTTGCGGTGTCGTCGTCTGTCCAGACGAACGGGACGGCGGTGCGCAGCACCCGGTCGGCCACCGCGGAGATCGTGCGGTTGCGGCGGAGGGTGGCGGCGGCGGCGCGGCTGTCGATATAGGCGGTGGCGAAGATGGATACCGCGCCGGCGATGATGCCGGCTATGACCATCATGATCGAGAGGGCGGCGACCATTTCCACCAGTGTGAAACGGCGTTTTTTTTCAGTTTTCATCGTCATGGTGCAGCCTGTCGATTTTTATCTGTTCAACGGGTTCTCCGGTGGCGTCGCGGATGATTTCGATGGTCAGGCAGTCGAGCTGAACCAGATCGGTGGCGGAGGTGTTCAGCGCGTCGTCCATTCCGGCGGACGCGGCGGCCGAGCAGCGCGGATGGAAGCCGGGGTAGTCGAACACTTCCGCCGGCGGATCGTTCAGCTGATCGCCCTGAAGCAGATAATACTCGACCGCCTGCTGGAGCATGGTGAAATCGCGTTCCTTCCGCGTTGCCGCGGATATCTGGCGGACGGACGCGGCGCAATAGCCGAGCAGCGCCGCGGCGCAGGTGGCCAGGATTGCCAGCGCCGCGACCACTTCGATCAATGTGAAGCGTTTATTGCTCATCGTACACCGTCACGGTTCCGCACAGGGGGGAGACGCCGATGCGTTTTGACGCGCCGTCGAAAGCGATATGGAACGGCGCGGTTCCGGTTGCACCGCCGTCGGGGAAAAAGCGGATGACTTCAAATTCTCCGGTCCGGTATCCGGTGTTTTCCGGCAAAGCGAGGTCAGTGACGAATTTTTCCGGCAGCTGCCAGCTGAACAGCGGATCGTCCGGTGCGCCGGCCGCGGCGGTGTCGTCGGCCGGGCGGTCAAGCACGCAGCGCACCGGCGGCGTCCGCGATTCGCGGGCGTCGAAGCAGTTGTCCTCCGGGGTGAACACCACCGCAATGTCGCAGCCGCGCTCCATCGCCCGCATTCTGGCTCCGGCGCAGAACAGCGCGAAGTCGTCGGCGGCCGACTGAACGGCGAAAGCCGTCGGCGGCTCGTGCAGCGTGCCGACCGCCACCGTGCTCACCGCCAGAATGATGACGGTGACGGCGATGATCTCGATCAGCGTGAAACGGCGTGCGGACATCAGCGGCGGTCTCCCGGATTTTTAGTGGTTGGAGAGGTCGGCGGCCGATCCTTCGCCGCCCTCTGTTTTGTCACTGCCGTAACTGATGATGTCAAAGGCGAAGCGTTCGCCGGGGCAAATGTAAATGTACGGCTGCTGCCACGGGTCGGCCGGGATCGCCGCTTTGTTCAGATACGGACCTTTCCAGTTGTCGTTTCCGGGGTTCTCGATCAGGTCCTCAAGCTGGCCGGGGTAGTCGCCGACGCCCATGCGGTAGACTTCCACCGCCGAGTTGAGTTCTCCGATCTGGGTTTTCGCGGTTGAAATCTTGGAGTTGTCCATGATGTTTGAGACCACCACGGTGGCCACCGCCGCGAGCGACACCAGAATCATCATCACCGCCATGACTTCGATCAGCGTAAAGTTGTTTTTTTTCGACTTTTTCATCTTGCGTCCTCCCGTTTTACTTTTATGCGTTTATCGCGTTCATTTCCATGATCGACATGAATATCGCCCCCACCACCACCAGAATCACCGCCGCCAGCGCCACGATCACCACCGGCTCGAACAGACTGAGCAGGCGCTTGATCTTTGCTCGCGTGGTCTCCTCCAGCCGCTCGGCCACGCCGGAGATCATTTCGGAAACTTCGCCGGACTCCTCGCCCATGCGGATCATCGCCGCCGCGCCGGACGGCAGATAGGGATTGCCGGACAGCGCGGCGGAGAGCTTCAGCCCGGAACGCAGTTTTCCCTCCACGTCGGCAAAACTTCTGCGGATCGCCGCGTGGCGGATCACGCCGGTGGAGAGCCGGACGGTGCGGATTATCTCCACATGATTCTCCACCAGAATGGCCAGCGTGCGGAGGAACCGGCACATTTCGAGCTGGATCGCGATTTTGCCGAAGACCGGCAGTTTGGTCAGCGTTCTGCCGCGCCATTCCTCCATGCGTTCCGCGCCCATTGTTTTTTTCATAATTCTCCACGCGGCGAATCCGGCCAGTGGAACCAGCCACCACGCATAGGAGAGAATTGCGCCGAGCACGGTAAGAAACTTCATCGCGCCCGGCAGTTCGCGCCCCATCTGGGCGAACACGTCCGCGAATTTCGGCACAAACCAGACGAACAGCACCACCATCATCGCCAGACACACTCCGAGGATCACCGCCGGATAAATCGAGCTGGATATGATGAATTCCTTGAGTTCGCGGCTTTCGTCCATGAACGAATTCAGGCGCTCCACCGCCTGGGCCAGACAGCCGGACTCTTCGCCGGACTCCACGATGTTGGCGTAAAATCCGGGGAACACCCGGCCGTGCCGCCGCACCAGTTCGGAGAAGCGCCGTCCCTCGTGCAGCCCCTGGCGCAGCGAGTTGACGAACTCCTTCTGCGCCGGCGCGTCCGCGCTCTCGGAGATCAGCGCCAGCGCCTTTTCGATGGCGACGTGATTTTTCAGCAGCACGGCGAGTTCGCGGGTGAATGAGTTGACGTCGATTTTGCCGTGACCGGCCGGCAGGTCGTCGGAGATGTTTTCCCCGACAAGCCGGATCGGGACGAAGCCCATCCGTCGCAGTTTTGCCGCCGAGTCGGCGCGGCTGTCGGCCTCCACCGTGATGTTTCTTTCCGGTTTTCCGGGTTCTCCGGCCAGATAGGTGAATGTTGGCATGGCGGTTGTTGTCCTGTTGAATGTCTTGTTTTTTTCCCGGTCAGATGTCGGCGGTCGAGCGGCGCAGCTCTTCGATGGTGGTTACGCCGGACTTCACTTTGGCCAGTCCGTCCTGCGCCAGCGGAACCATGCCGGAGGCCTCGGCAATTTTTTCGAGTTCGTCGCTGGGCAGATTGGCGGTGATGGCGTGACGCAGCCGCTCGTTGACGGTAAGGAGTTCAAAAATGCCCATGCGTCCTTTGAATCCGGCGCCGTTGCAGCGGCGGCAGCGGGCGCCGTCCACGCTGCCGGAGCCGCCGCACTCGGTGCAGAGCTTGCGGACCAGCCGCTGCGACAGCACTCCGAACAGCGCCGAGGAGATCAGGAACGGCTCCACCCCCATGTCCGCCAGCCGGGTGACGGCGCCGACCGCGTCGTTGGTATGGAGCGTGCTCAGCACCAGATGGCCGGTCAGCGCGGCGTTGATGGCGATGTCGGCGGTTTCGCGGTCGCGTATTTCGCCGACCAGGATGATGTCCGGGTCCTGGCGGACGATGTGGCGCAGTCCGGCGGCGAAGGTCACGCCGATCTGGGAATTGACCTGCATCTGTGAGAGGCCCGGCAGCTGATATTCCACCGGGTCTTCGATGGTGATGATTTTCCGGCGGTTGTCGTTAAGTTTTGAGATGACCGAATAGAGGGTGGTGGTTTTGCCGGAACCGGTCGGCCCCACCACCAGGATGATGCCGTGCGGAATCCGGATCAGCCGGTCGAATTCCGCGAGCAGTCCGCTGCTCATTCCGAGGCTGGCGAGGTCGAAAGCCACCGACTCCTTGTTCAACAGACGCAGTACGATGCTTTCTCCGGTGAGGATCGGTATGGTGCTGACGCGCATGTCGAGTTCGGTGCGTCCGAGGCGGAATCCGGTGCGGCCGTCCTGCGGCAGCCGGCTCTCCGCGATGTTGAGATCGGCGATGAGTTTGATGCGTGAACTTATCGCGGGGAACTGCTGAAGCGGACAGGTGAGTATTTCGGTCAGCACGCCGTCCACCCGGCAGCGGACGGATACGGCGTCCCCGCCGGGTTCGATATGGATGTCGCTGGCGTTCATTTCGAGCGCGCGGGTGAAGATGTCGTTGACCAGACGGACGATGCGGGCTTCGCCGGCGAGCTGGCGGAGTTCGGATTCTCCGGCGGCGTCGGCGTCGGACGGCGATTCGTCGTCGTCTCCGTTCTGGCAGACTTTGGCAATCTGCCGTTCGAGGAAGGTGCGGCGGAGCAGTTTAAAGGCTGGTTCGGCGGCCAGTGCGTCGCGCAGGGCGCGGGATTTTCCGGGCAGTCCGTACGGGTCGGCGGCGTAGCAGAGGACGGTGCCGTCGGGCAGCGTTTCGGCGGGCAGGACGGCGTTGGCGGCGAGAAAGTCGGCGGAGAGTTCGGGACGGGGGGAGGGGACGGAAAAATCATTTTCGTCGGTCTCCGCCAGGTTCAGGGCGGAACGGTAGAGCGCGGTCAGCTCCACTTCGGTGATTTGTCCGGACTCGGTAAGCGACGAGTCGAACTCCCGTTTTTCTTCCGCGGTTCCGTTTTCCGGGTAGTCGTCGAATTTCGCCTTGAGCGCAGCGGCGAGCCGGGAGAGTTTTTCCGGCAGTCCGGCGAGGTCGCGTCCGGTGATGGCGGCAAGCTCGTTCATTTTGCGGCGGTCTCCGGGGCGGTGGCGATCACCACCGGAGTGTCGCCGGAACGGACGGCGGAGAGGCCGGCGACATCCTTCTGGTATTCGTCCTCAAGTTTATTTTCAAACGAATTCAGCGAGCGCACCGATTCATTGTAGCGGCGGAGCAGATCCTCCACCGGGCTGCGTTCGTTGATGACATATCCGGTGATCATCATCAGCACTTCGGTGCGTTCGATCGACTTTTCGGTTTTGCCCAGCAGTGAATTGACCAGAGGAATTTCGGAAATTATCGGCACGGTGTCCAGCGCCTCCTTTTCGCGTTCCTGAATCAGGCCGCCGAGGATCATGCTGCGGCCGTTGGCGATGGTCATGGTCGATTCGATCTTGCGGACGGTGATGGTGGGCGACTGGATGTCGCTGGTGGTGGTTTTCACCGCCTCGGAGATTTCCTGCGAGATTTCAAAAGAGATGAGGTCGTTGCTGGTCACCTGCGGTTTGATCTCCAGCACAATGCCGGTGGTGCGGTACTGGAATGAGTTGGTGATGGCGCCGGACGAGCTGCTGCTGGATATCGACCCGGTCTGATACGGCACGTCGGACCCGATCTGCACCGTGGCGGTGGAGTTGCTGGACACCAGCACCTGCGGGCTGGATATGACTTTGAGCCGGCTTTTTCCGGCCTTGGCGCGGAGGTAGCCGAATTTCTGGCTCGGGTCGTCCGGGTTGGTGATGAGGTAGCTGAAGCCTTCGCCGGCGCCTTCGTCCGGTTTAAGTTCGGTGTAGTTGGTCTGGAGCAGACTGTCGGCGCCGCCTCCCGAACCGGCGTAGGAAAATTCGACGCCGAACAAGGTGGAGTCGTCGAGCGTTATTTCCACCAGCAGTATCTGGATCAGCACCTGTGACGGCACGGTGTCGAGCCGGTCGAGCAGCGCCTTGACCATCGCATAACAGCGCGGCGTGGTGCGGATGACCAGGCGGTTGTAGACGCCGTCGGCGAAAAGCCGGACCGGGACTTCAAAGACGCTGGACGACCGGTCCACCAGCGTGTTGGGCAGATTGTCCACTCCGTCGGTGGTGTTGGCGCTGCCGGTGTTGGCGAGGTTTTTGGTGTTGGATCCGGAGCCGATGGCGTCGGCGGAGTCCACGGTGAGGCTGGTGCCGGAGGAGACGTTGAAGACGATGCTCAGCGCCTGCGCCAGCTGTTCGGCCTTGCCGTTGGTGACTTTGTAGACATAGACGCGTTCCTGCTGGGCGTTGTCGGCGGTGTCGAGGATGTGAATCCAGCGGGCGATTTCGTCGAGCGCGTCCTGGGTGGCGGCGGTGGCCACCAGCATTTGGAGTCGATCCACGCCCATGAGTTGAACCGCGCCCGCCTCCTGCGACTGGCCGCCGGTGAGATCGACGGTGAAGCCGAGGATCGGCAGCAGCGCGGCGAGTTCGGCGGCGGCGGTGGAGGGAACCACGTTGTCGCAGCGGTAGACGCCGCGCGGCCAGCCGGCGCGTTTCCCGGTGTCGATGCGGTCGAGTATTTCATTGAGTTTTGCCGCGTTGGCCGGAGTGTCGGCGATCAGCAGCGCGTTGGCGGCGGCGGCCGGCTTGATGACGGCGCCGGAGGAGCAGAACGGCTGGAGCAGCTCCTGCGCGCTGGCGGCGGTGATGTTTTTCAGTTGACGGAAAACGAGTTCCGGCGCGCCGGATGTTCCGGCGGCGAGGGTGCTTCTGGCGCCGAGCTTGGCGGCGGGGATGATGTTGACGATCTGGCCGTCAAGTTTGGCGCTGCATCCGGCGAGGTCGATCAGCTGGTCGAGCGTCTGCCAGAGTTCGCGGCGGGTGAGAACGGAGTCGATGTTCACGGTGACGGCGCTTTTTATTTCGCTGTCGGCTATGAAATTGAAGCCGAGGATGTCGGCGAAGGCGGGGAGTGCGTCGATCAGCGGCGCGGAGTTGAGTGAGATGCGCACCGGGAGCTCCTCGTCGGCGTCGAGGGCGATAAGCTCGGAGTAGAACGGTTCCGGCTTTACGGCTTTGACTCCGGGAACCTCCGCCACCTGCGCCGGCGTGTCAATTTTCGCCAGCGGGATGGCGTCCTGAGCGGGAGGCAGTTCCTCTTCGCCGACATCGCGGGATTTCACCTCCGACTCGTTGCGGTTGCGTTTCACGAACGTATAGCGGTCGGCGTCTTCGATTCTGACCGGCGCGTCGTCCTTTTTATCATCGAACATTCCGTCCAGTGAGCAGGAGGCGCAACAGAGCGCGGCCAAAAGCGCTCCGGTCGACGCCATGAGCCATTTTTTCATGTGCGATACCTTTGTTTTATATTCAAGTTTCATGAAATCGTCCTAACGTCCTCCGCCGCCGGGAAAGCCGCCGCCACCCATGCCGCCGCCGGGAAACCCGCCGCCGCCGAATCCGCCGCCGGACGAACTGCCGCGCCGTCCGCTCAGCGACGAACCGGAACCGGTCCGCTGCTGCTGGCGCATCAGACGGTCCATGATGCGCATCATCTGCATGTTCTGGAACATCTGCATGGCGAGGGCGTCGCGTGTGGTGAACCGGTCGTTGGCGGACTGATTGTTCCGGGTGTCGGCGCTTGAGGCGCTCGGCGCGTTCTGCGACGGCGCGGCCATCACAAGTTCCAGCCGCTCTCCGGCGCGGGTCAACACCGCCCGGTTCGGCTCCACCGCAATGAGTTTATAGCCGGAGGCGTTGGTTTCTCCGAGACGGATATATTGCTTGAAGCTGTAGTCTTCCGGCTGTCTTTGCGTTTGAGTGCTGGCGTTGCGGTCGCGGAAGTCGCGGCTGCGCGTCGCGCTGATCAGAAATATCGCCGCCGAATGTTCGCCGGCCGTCACGGTGCCGACCAGCGAGACGGTGGTTCCGCCGCGGCGCGGTCCGGCGGCGCCGCCGTCCGTCGTCACCCCCACCAGCGAGTTCGCGGCGATGGCGGAGCGGATTGCGTCAACGGTGTATCCGGCGTGTTCCGCGTCGGCGGTGCGGATGCGTTCACGCGGCTCGGAGGATGAAGCGTTGGCGGCGGTGCGTTGAACCGCCGTGTTTGCCAGCGGGAAAACCGGCGTGTCGGCTTCGTCAAAATGGCCGGCAATGGCGAACAGCAGCAGGAGCGCCAGAAGCGCATTCAGTGCGATCAGCAGTATTTTCATTTTCCGTTTCCTCCGTTGCCGCGGTATTCCAGCAGGATCAGCGTGCCGGAGAAGTTCAGGCTGCCGGAGTCGCTGCCCGGTCCGCGGCCGGAGCGAAGTTCGAATTTGCGCCATTGCGCCCGCGGTTCGGCATTGTTCACGGCCAGAAGAAATTCAACGATGGTTTCCGGCGCCGCGCTGCCGGAGAGTTCAAGTTCGTACGAGGTGATCTCCGAGTTAAGCGACCCGGCGCGGACGGCGCCGGCGTTGTTGAGACGGAGACCGGCGGCCGCCGCCGACTTTTCGGCGTTGCGGCGCAGCAGTTCGGCCGGGTCGCCGTATTCGCCGGCGTCGGACTGGCGCAGACAGGAACTGAGCAGGGCGGAATACTGTTTTTCCCGCGCCTTGAGCGCGTTGTCGGCGGCGGCAAGCTGATTGTATTTTTCATATTTCGCGGCAAGTTCGCCCTGCAGTTGTCTGACGCCGGAAGCGCCGGAAAGCCAGCCGCCGGAGAAGTTGAGCGAATTAGCCGCCAGCAGCAGCAGTGAGATCAGCATCACTGCGGCGGCACCGCCGAGCCGGCCGGCCGGAGTGGAGAAAATTCTCTTTATTGCGGACTTCATTTTCCACCTCCGGTGTCGGCGATGGTCAGTTCCATAGAGCGGGAATCGCCGCGCGCCCCCTGACTGTTCACCGTCACTTTCGTGTTGTGCCGGGCGTTGGTCAGCAGTCGCGGAATATCTTCTTCGGAGGATGTCTGAAGCGAAAGCTGAATCGCGCCGCCGTTCCAGCGTATATAGTTGAGCGTGGTTCCCTCCGGCAGAACGGTTGCCAGCAGCGCCCAGTCCGCCGCCGGATTTTCCGCCGCGGCCGAGCCGTCCAGCGCCTTCTGCATCTCCTTCACGTTGCGTTCGCGTGCTGAGACCGACTTTTTCAGCGCGTTGAATTTTCCGGTCAGCGTGTCCAGTTCGCTTTCGACCGTCTGATACGCAGCGTGATTGCGGAATGCGGCGCGCAGACCGGCGAACCCGTAGTTCAGCGCCAGCAGCGCCGCCAGGATCATCGCGGTTTTCGCCCATATCCGGCAGCGTCCGGTGCGGAGACGGGGGGGGAGGAGCGGCAGCAGCGGTTTCGCCCGGCGGGAGAATTCCGGACGGGCGGCGAAGTCGGCGGCGAGTATCGGCGCGATATATTCCAGAATGTCTTCGGCCGGCGCGTCGATGCGCTTGGCGAGTTCGGCGGCGACCGTCGAGTTCAAGACATTGGCGGCGGTGTCCGCTCCGGCGCGTTCATATCCGCCGTTCAGCCAATAGTAGTCGGGGTCGAAATCCGGCAGGAAGAGCGCCTGTCCGTCGCATTCCGGCGGCATTGCCTGAATCGGGTTCAGCAGCGCGTCGGCTTTGATTCCGGCGTTCTCAAGGGTTGCACACAGCGTGCTGAGCGCCGCTGCCGGAGCCGCGAGGACCACGGCGGTTCCGCCGCCTTTTCCGTCCGGCGTGAAAGTGTGGCCGAAACGCATCGCCGTTGACGTTGCCGCCAGGTGGCGCGGCAGTTCAAATTCAAGCGCTTCGCGCTGGCGTTCAAGCGTTATGTCCAGCGTGGCGCAGTGGAAGACGATCGCGCCGGGAACGGCCGCGGTTACCGCCAGAACGGTGTCGGCGGAGGTGACCACTCTGGCGGCGGCGCGTTTTATCGCGTCTTCCTTATCGGCCGGCGCGGAGAATCTGTTCAATATCCTCAGTTTGCCGCCGACCCGTTTCAGCGTCACCGCCGACACCGTTGAGCGGCCGACGGACAAACCGGCGAATTCATTCGGGATCAGGAAACTCATGGCTGTGCCTCCGCGCCGGGTTCGGCGGTTCGGGGCGGCAAGGGTTGGGCGGCTTTTGCGGCGAGTCGGGTGAACATGGCGGCGGCGGCGGCGCGGTCGGTTTTTCTTAGTTCCGTCATTTTCGCATATTCATCGGGAAATCCGGCGGCGATCGCGGCATCGAGCGCTTTGAATCTGGAGACGGCGTCGCGTTGGCCGGCGGTGTTCCGCCCGCCGGACGCGGCGGCGTAAAGTCCGCGCGGCGAAGTGAACGGCAGTTTCGCCAGCACTGCCAGTTTCCGGTAACCGGCCATGGCGGAGCGGGGGGCGGACGCCTGTATTTTTTCCAATGCGGCGAATTCGACCGGATAATTTTTCTTCAGACAGTCGCGCAGGGTTTGCCATTGTTCCGGCGTGGCGCTTTCGATACCGGACGAATCGGCGGACGGCGCGCTTGGTGTGTTGCTGTTCCGCATGTCGGGCGGCGTCATGGGTGCGCCGTCGTAGTCCGGCGTCATTTCCGGCGGCGGTCCGCCGTCCGGCGGTGGCGGCGGCATGGAATTGCCAAAATCTTGCCCCCCGTCCTGTGCGGCAAGGCGCAGAACGCAGAACAGTGCGGCCAGAGCCGCGATCATAATTGTCTTTTTCATGCCCAACCGGTCTCCGTTGATTGGTTTGTCGCTGTTTATCAAACGCGCCGACCGGTTGTTTTATTTTTTATTCGGCATGCGATTTTGTATAAAAATCCTGACTGCGTCCGTCCGGTGCGGCGTGGGGTTGCCGCCAGCGTCCGGCGGCAGAGACAAAAAAGGCCGCCGGACAACTGCGTTGCGCAGCCGTCCGGCGGCCGGGGGTAGGGGCTTATTCAGGTCTGTCGGTATCAAGCAGATATTGCTGGAAGAAGACGTTTCCGGTCGGGCTTTCGATGCCCTTGTTCACGCCTTCGACGATTTTTCCAAGCTGCTCGACCACGGCGGGATCGGCCGCGCCGTCCGGCGGTGAATAGCTGACCGACGCGATCAGGACCAGCTGCGACTGCTTGATCGACTCCGATTCAGTTGAGAACAGCAGCCCGATCACCGGGAGGTCTTTGACGAACGGCAGGCCGGACACGCTGCGGACCGATTCCGACTTCTTCAGTCCGCCGACCACGAAATCCTTGCCTTCATAGCCGATCTGCACCTGCGCCGACACTTCCGACTTGCTCGATCTCGTCGATCCGTCGGAATTCCAGCCGATCAGCGAGATCGACGCCATGCTCAGTTCCAGCGTGGCGCTTTCTCCGGTGACCACCGGCATCACCGCCAGGTCGAACAGGAAGCCGTTCTGCACCATCGGCAGCTGTATTTTGCCGTGGATCACTCCGGGCGTGCTGTTGGTCAGCACATCGTAGTCATTGTCGGTGGTGCTGCCGGTTATCGGGTTGCGGTTGTAGTAGGCGTAATTCAGCAGCTCGGTAAGCCCCTCCTCCTGAAGCAGTGTCTGAAGCTGCTGGTAGGCGGCGGCCTTCTGCGCCTGAGTGGCGGTGGCGCTGTTGATGATGGCGAGCTGTTCTTTGATTTTTTCCCCGACTTCGGTGTCGTATTTCGTGGCTCCGGCGAGGTTGTTCAGCATGCGCCAGTAGTAGCCGGAGCGGTTGAGGTTGGGCATCATTTCATACATGATGTCTTCGGGAATGATCTTGTTGAGCGCCTGCCGCGGAATGATGTCCGGATTGGGCGAGGTGTAGTAGAATTCGGCGTCTTTTTCAGTGTACGACGCATCGGTGCGGTCGTAAAAAAATCCCGAATTGACCCGGACTTCCGAGAGTTCACGGTTCTTGGCCACCAGTGTTCCGCTGGTCAGCAGTCGGGCTTTGCCGATGCTGGTGAGGAAGTCGAGGTAGCGGGTGTTCCACTTGGGATTGAAGTTCCAGTATTCCACTTTGTTGTTGCCGGAGGGCGTCACGCCGCCGGTGAAGAAGGTGGACCAGTTGCGGCGGATGCGGGCGCCGGCGGAGAACAGGTCAACGCCGTCGTTGTTTTTCCATGACTGGAAGTCGACGCCGAGCCGGTCGTCGTTTTCCGCGTAGATTTCCAGCACCCGGTAGCTGATGCGGACTTCCGGCATCGGTTTGTCATACGCGTCGAGCATGCGCTTCATGTGCTTCCACGACCACTCCGGACCGGCGATCACAATGGCGTTGATTCCGCCGTCCACCAGCATCTGGTCGGGCGCGACCGCGAATTCCGGGTCGAGTTCATTGCTGCCGACCCGTCGGAGCATTTCCGCCATGTTGGCGGCGGTGTTGATTTTCGGGAAATAGATGAAAGTTTCGGTCTTGCGGGGAAAGGTGAGGTCGGCGCGGTCGAGTTTCGCCACCAGCGTGTCGATACCCTCTCCGTTGGCGGAGTCTTTGAAGCGATAATCTTCGGCCGAAGCAAGCAGCAGTCCGGTGCCGTCGTTGAACTTCAGCGCGGTGACCTGAACCGGGCTGCTGTCGGTGTGTCTGGCGTTCACCGCGCCGAGGATGTAGCCCCGCACCGCATAGGGATTGGCCTTGGTGATCCGGTAGGCTTTGGTGATGACGAACGGGTCGGTGTTGTCGCGGATGAAATGGAGCAGGCGGGTCTGATCCTTGACGTTGACCCGGAGCTGGGTCTGAACCGACGACGGGCCGTAGCCTTCTCCGGTCTTGGTGTTGTAGCTGCGCGGCGTGCCGGGAATCTGATACGGGATGAGATTCAGTGTGCCGGCGTCGGCGGCGGCAAGGTCGGCGGCTGCAAAAATGGCGGCCGCGGCGGAAAAAATCCGAATATTGAAATTCATTGTCGTGGTCTCCTGTTACTTTCTGTCCGTGACGCGGCCGGAAACGCTATTCGCGCCATTGTCTCCGGCGCGTCCGGCGGGATGGACCAGCGACGCTTCGGCGGTAACGACAATGTAGGTGCGTTCTTCGATGGTTGTGGTGGTGCTGAACAGATATTTCATCACCGGTATCTTGCAGAGCACCGGAAGACCGATGGTCTGGGTGACTTCATTCTCTTTTTCGTAGACTGAAAGAATTTTTTCATGATCCAACCCCAGCGTGACGCCGCCGGAAAGCACGGTCTCGTTGCTGAGTTCGCTGCCGGTGGCGCCGCGTTCAACCACGTTCTTGAAGGCGAACCGGTAGGTGAAAATCACGCCGCCGGAATCGGTAAGATCGTCTTTGCGGTTGTAGAATTCGGCGTCGGACGGAATGAACCCGAGTTTGTCCACATTTCCGGTCGCGGCCGGAAAGCAGATGATCGGATTGCTGATGGCGATGTCAAGCGCGGGCGGGTCTTTGCGCTTGGTCGAATTTTCCTCCGCGAAGCTGGCGCCGATGAAACTGCGCCCCTCGGCGTTTTTAGCGATGTTCTGATATTCCGGATACATGGACATGCGGTAGATGTACGGCGCGGTGTCCGGATTGGTTTTCTGGGCTCGGCGCAGCTCGCGGTATTCCGCGTTGGTGGCAACCGGGGTGTTGATCATGGTCAGCGAACCGTAGGCGGCGAGGTTGGCGTTGCCGGACTGCTGGAGCACCCGGATGAAACTCATGTCGAACTGCGGCGCGGTGAAAAAGCCGCCGTAGCTCCAGGAAGACGCGAGATCGGCGATCACCGGCGCGCTGGTGGCGACGCTGCGGAACGCTTCGTCGATGGTCAGCGCTCCGGCATTGTAACCGACGCCGAAAAGGTTGACGCCGGGGCCGTTTTTCCAGGCCAGATAGTCGAATCCGATGTCGCGCAGCGTGCTGTCGCGCACCTCGTAATAGTTGACGCGAACCTCCACCTGCGGCAGCGGACGGTCCAGCTGTTCAACCCATTTCAGCGTGTTTTTTGCGGAGAACTCCTCGTCGCGCCAGAAAATCGTGTTGGTGTCGCTGTTGACGTAGGCGCTGCCCTCGGACGAACTTATCAGCATGTCGATCAGCGAGGCGAACTCAAGCGCCGCCCGGTGGCGCGGCGTGTAGGCGACGCGGCAGACGCCGGTGCCTTCCAGCAGCGACCCGGCTTCGTCCTTCACTCCGGGCCGGTCCATCATCTCGATCAAACTGTCCACGTAGGGCATGAAATCCACGCCGGTTGACACCATCAGCGCGTCCGGCGCGTTTTCGCCCGGCGCGTATTTGACCCGGCTGACCGTGGAGTTCGCATTGTAGCGCAGCACCGCGGAATTGATGAACGGCAGAATGTCGGTTGCCCGGACATGCTTGAGTTCGTATAGTTTGCTGACGAAATTCACTTGGGCGTTGTCCTGCCGCAAATGAATTACCTGCGTGTCGTCCTGGGCGTTTGCTGAAATGGCGGTCGGCAGAACGGCGAAAACGGCGGCCATGACCGCGCTTCGTAGGTGTTGCATCTTTTTGTGGTTCCCCTGTTGAGACTTCTTTCTTTATAGAAAACCGAAACTGATCAGGCACGGCTTGCCGTCGAGGTCGGCGGTGACTATACGGAACACCGTCTCCTGACTGTACTGCTTTTCCCCGTCCAGCTGGGCTTTTCTGATGAAGCGCACTTTCCAAAGATAGGTGCGGAATACCGGAGCGTCGAGTCCGGTAAGGAATTCGTAGCTTTGCGCCGACCCGATGGTTTCCTCCATGGCGGCGCGGTTTTCGGTAAATTCTTCAGCTCCGAAGTTGCGGCGCACATCGTTGGAAAGCAGCGCCGCGAAGTTGTCGCCGTCGCCGGCGATATAGGCGTCGAGCATTTTTTCACCGAGCGCCCGCGACTCCGACGCGATCCTTTCGGCGCGCACCGCGGCGCTTTCCGACGGAGTGTCATTTTGCGCGGTCGAGGCGCAGCCGCACAGCAGCGCGGTCAGCGCGACAATCGCCGCAACGGACTGAAATGAGCCAGACTTCATAGTTTTTCTCCGGATTTGATTTGGATTTCCGCCGCACAGTCCGGTATTTCGTCGAGGCGGCGGCAGAGGATGGCGCTGGCGGCTTCGATCAGTTCGCGTTCCGCGTCGGTGCAGAATTCGAGCTGTTCGATAATGAAATTGTTGAGCCGTTCGTCGATGGCGTTGAACAGCCGCTGGGTTTCCGGCGTCGGCCCGATCAGGATGTTCCGGCGGTCGCTGGCGTCGATGTCGCGCCGGACCACGCCGGATTTTACCAGCCGGTCCACAAAAACCGACGCCGCCGAACTGGACAATCCGGTGAGGTGCATGACTTCGGCCAGATTGCACGGCATGCGGAACCGGATCATCATTAAATGGTTGATCTGACGTGGCGAAAGATCGGCGGCCAGACTGTTGCGGCACAGCAGCGGCCAGGCTTTTTCGAAATAGCCGCGCCGTTGAAATTCCAGCAGCCGGCACATCCGCTTGAATGTCGTCATGTCCATATCAATATAAATCCCCGTTCCGAAATGGTTCGATAATGAAACATCTCTATTTTGGAGATAATATACATGGTTTTGCTGTTTTTGCAACCGCCGGGTTGGTGCGCGGTTGAAAAAATCGCGTTATTTTGGTTGATCCGCCGTTTTTTTCGACGGCTCCGGGCGGTGGTGTGGCCGGACGGCGGAGCTGGCGTGGCGGTTATTTTGTTTCAGGCGTCTCCCGGCCGGATGGCGTTCCATTCAATGGCGGTGCTCACCAGGCCGGGACATCACCGCTTTGCTCGCCATATTGCGACCAGCTGAAAAAAAAATCTCTTGACAGCCGGGTAAAACCATGCTATCGTATCGCCCGTACACTGGAAAAATAACTTTAAATAAGGTTGGGGAAAAGTTTTGAAACGTTTTTATTTTCTTTTGTCCGTGCTGTTTGCCGTCTGTTCGTCGCCGGCGGGTGTGACGCCGTGGCTGGCGCTTGACGGCGGCGGTTATGACAAGTTGCCGGAGATTGTAATGGATTCGGCGGCGGCGGTGCATCGGCTGTCCGGCGGCGAGTGGCTTGGCGCGGCCGACCTTTCGGCTGCGGTGCGCGGCGGATGGAGTGAAAACGGGCTGTCGTTCCGCTTCGTGGTAACCGATGACGACGTGGCGAACACGGCGCCGGACGGATTGCTGTTTTTTCACGACGCGGTTGAAATATTTCTGCTCGGGCCGGAAGGCGCGTCACGGCCCCATTTGCAGCTCATTGTGTCGGCGCCGGATGAAAACGGCGCGGTGCGGATGTCGCTGCCGGACGGCGCTTTGGCTTTGGCGGCCGCTCCGCGGTTGTCCGGTCGGCGGATTGCCGGGGGCTATGAACTTGAAGTCGGCATTCCGCCGGCGGTGTTCGGGCTGGACTCTTGGCGCGCCGGGATGGTTCCGGCGTTTCAGCTGATGGTTGACGACCACGACGGGCGCGACGGCTCCGCCATGCAGCCGCGCTATATGACAATCAACGGCGCGACGGGATTGAGCCGCGACTTTTCGTCATACATTCCGATTGAGCTTACCGCCGACCGGAAGCTATCCGGCGACTCCAATCTGGACGGCTACTGGCAGATCATTGCCCGGCCGTGGTCGCTGGACGGCGGGATTGCCGCGGACATGCCGGAATCGGACTACGACCGCGTTGAAGTTGAGACGGCGGGAAAAAACACTGTGGTGTCCGCACGGCGCGGACAACTTTCCGTTGATTTTCCGGCTGATCTGCCGGACGGCACCTTCGATGTGGTGTTCAAGGCGTTCCGCAACGGCGAACCGGTCGGCCGGCTGACGCGCCGGGTGACGCTGGCGCGCGGCGTCGCCGGGAAACTGCGCAATGTCGATTTTGTCAGACTGGCGGAGACCGATCCCGAACGGGCGGTCTGGTGGTTTGAACTGCTGTCCGGCATTGAATATCTGAAGTCCGCCGTCAGTGATCGCCGCGCCGAGCTGGCGGGGCTTGAACTGGATGCCCGGCTGGCGCTGCTGGAGGACCGGCCGCTGCCGGAGACCGCGTCCGGCGGACTGCTGCGGCTGCTTGATCTGGCGCGCGGCTTTAAAAATCAGCTGTCGGTGTCTTTCCGGCGCGGTTCGGAGTGCGATCTGGCCATGATCGTCCTGCGTTCCGGCAATCTGCCGCTGGCGCGGGCGAAGGTTGAGCTTTTTGAATCGCCGGAGAAGGCGGCGGAGGAAATGGCGAAGCGGGCGGTTCTGGCCATCGGCTCGGATTCCGGGGCGATCGACGGCGGAGAAATATGGACCGGGTTTCAGTGCTGGGGCGAGCTGCCCGGTGATTATCAGATTGAACGTTCGGTTTTGCTGATTTCGTCGCTTGAGCGGGGGGTTGGCTACCGGATGACCGCGGAGCAGGCGTATGCGCTCGGCGCGACCAAGGTGATGGCATTCCCGGACGCGCCGGAACATATTGTGGAGTTTTTTGACGGAACGCTTGAGCCGGGCGAACACACTGATGAACCGGTGTTTGCCGCCGCCGGCCGGGTCCCCGAATCGATGTGCCGCGAACATCGGACTTCGGCCTCCGGAACGTTTCTGCGTTTTATGGTGCTGCTGCACGGCCGCGAACTGTGGACGGTTGACGGGGGGGACGAAGCGTTTGCGGCGGCGCTGCTGAAAGGCGATCCGCTTGACGCCGGGGTTGCCGACCGGCTCCGTCTGGAGCTGATCGGCCGGATCGAGCGTAATTATCCCGGCATCCGGGCGGCGGGGGCGGACGCTTTGCGCCGGCTGCGGGTGGGGGATGTTCACACTCATACAAAATGGTCGGACGGCACGTCAACACCGCTTGGCCTTGCGGTCGAATCGGTATTCAACGGCTGCGATTTGCTGGTGGTTTCCGACCACAACTCGGTGGAGGGTGCGCTCAATGCCGCGAAACTGCTGGAGTCCGCCGGGTTGGGGTTCCAGCTGATTCCCGGCGAGGAGATCACCGCCGGAGCGTATCATCTGAACGCATATCCGCTCAGCGCATATATCAGTCCGTATCTGTCGTTCGAGGATATTCTGGCCGCGGCCGCGTCGCAGAACGCCGTTGTGCAGTGGAACCATCCGACCGAGTTTGGAGTGGCGTTGAATGATTTCTGGTATGGCGACATCGCCGCGTCCGGTCTGGACGCCACCGAGCGGCATATTGAATTTTTCGAGGCGGCGGCGGACGGCGTTGCGCCGGAGGGAATCGGCGGCGCCGCCGAGCGGCTGCCGATCGTCGGTTCCAGCGACACTCACGGCGGGATATTGTACGGCGAATACACCGCGATCCTCGCTTCCGGCGACGGGCCGGCGGATATAGTGGCGGCGGTGAAGTCGCGCAATGCGGCGCTGGTCTGTCCCGGATACCGGAACTATGTCTATGGCGCCGAGGTTGCGCCGGCGGTTCTGGCGGCGCTGCGCTCTCCCGACGCCGCCGCGTCCGAACGTCGCGCCCGGCTTATGAAGCTGTTCGGCGGAATGAACATTGATATGTTGTTGGACAATGAACAATAAAAAACACAGGAAAAGAAAATGAATCGACTTGTCTTGAAATTAGCCGCAATGCTGACGTTCGGCGTTGTTGCGGCGGTTCCATGTGCGGGAGCCGGGGAATCCGAAGCACCTGAGGCGGCCGGTTATTCGGCCGATCTGTCGTCAAGCGGTGTTGCGCTGCGGCGCGGGATCGACCTGTCGCTGTTCTCCCGATTCATCGCCGCCCAGCCGCCGTGGGGCGACAAATATTTCATGACCACCTGGTGGAAGACCGAGACGGTTGAAACCGCTACGGCCGACGGCTATAAGCTGACATTGAAACTGCTGCCGCCGCCGGAAAAATACCGGCTCGATGAATATTCGGTGGAGGTTTGTCCGGACTGCGCCGTTGTTACGCTTGACGGCGAGGCGCTGGCGGACGTTCCGGCCGCGTTTGAATATTCCGCTCTGATGATTCCTGAGGCGCTGATGCGCGATGCCGGATTCACCGCAACGCTGGCGGACGGCTCGACGGTTAAGGGGAAAATCCCGGATGACTGGGTTTATCGCGCCCGCCCGCTGGTTGAAAACTGGAAAAAAATCGTTTTTGACACCAAGCTCGGCACCTATACGATCGAGGTGCTGTCCGGGTTGCCGCTTTCGGCGGTGGACCGGCGCGGCTTCGGATTTGACATCGGCGTTGAATGCTCGACGCCCGGCATCTGGATCGGTCGTATCGGTGACTTTGCCGCCGGCGAGAAAATACATGAAGTGATCTCGGTGCGTTTCGATTTTGCGCCCGGCGTCAATTTCCCGCCGCCGCTGTCGCCGCTCGGTTCGCCGGAGGCGGTCGCGGTTGACCGGCTCGCCGTTACGCCGGCGCGCAAGCCTGAACTGCTGCCGAATTGCAAAAAAATCACCGTGCGCGACGAGGTTCTGCTGCCGGAAACCGATTATTATCTGGTTCTGCCGGACGGCTTCCCCGACGGCGACCGGTTGACGGCCGCATTGGAGAAACTCAACACCGGCGACCGCAATAAAAAACTTCCGGTGACCGTCACCGCGGACAAAACCATCCGTCCGGACGGCTATGTTCTGGAAACCGCTCACGACGGCGTGAATATCTCCGCCTCCAATTCGCGCGGCGTATTCTATGCGATCCGTACTCTGGCCGACCGCCGCCGCCGCAACGTCCGCATCGAGGACTGGCCGGACGTCGATATGCGCGCCGTTCTGATCATGGTTGACGATTCTTCGCTCAAAGTGCACGGCGACATTATCGAAAAACTGTTGACGCCGCTGCGGATCAACACGCTGTTCATTGAGTGCGAATATGTTGCGTGGGATGCCACGACCTCCGTCCGCCAGCCGTGGGCGATGAGCAAGGACGATCTCCGCAAACTCATAAAAATTGCCAACGATAATTTTATCGACGTCAATCCTTTGTTTCAGACGCTCGGCCACTGCGAGTGGCTGTTCAAGAACGGCCAGAACCGCGATATGGCCGAGAATCCGGACAAATGCACGGTGTACAATCCGCGTCATCCGGCGGTTCATCCGCTGATGGCCGAGACGCTGGATGAGGTGATAGAGGTTTTCAATCATCCGCAATATCTCCATATCGGGCATGATGAAGTCGGCAGCGAATACGATTATCCCGTCCTGCCGGAAAACCGCGCGATCGGCGCCCGCAAGCTGATTATGGACGACGTGATGTTCTATTACGACTACTGCAAACGCAACAATCTGCGCATGATGATGTGGCAGGATATGTTCATGCGTTCGCCGGATGTGTTTGCCGCCGACGGCAAAACGATCAGTCTTTTCGGATTGGACGAGGCGAGGAAGGAGCTTCCGCGCGACATTGTGTTCGCCCATTGGAACTACGGCGCCGACGTCAACGAGCCGAATATCGTCGATATGCGCGGCGAAGGGTTCGATGTGGTCGGCTGCCACTGGATGGAGCCGGACAATGTCCGGAATATGACCGACGCTGTTTTGCGGAACAAGTGTCTCGGCGTGATGGGCACCATCTGGGCCGGTTACAACGGGTTCGACCGGATTTATCAGGACAATCCGGAGCAGGTGGCCGCCTATATCGCGGTCGGCTCCCGCGCCTGGGACTCCTCCGACGCGGCTAATATGTTTTCTCCCGGCGACGAACTGAATCTGCGGATGTTCCCGGAGGTGGTCGACAACGCCGGACCAGGCCGCATGATCGATCTGGGCAACGCGGCCAATCTGAAGCTTGATCCGGCCGTCCGTCCGTTTCTGGTGGAGCCGATGCTGGGCTTCGATACCGCCCTGCTGAAGCCGCTTGACTGCGCGGTCAGGTTCAGAATCGGCGAAAGAGACGGGTTCCCCGCGGTGATTTCCGTTCATTCCCAGTTGAACCCGGTTCTGCCGGATGAGGCGAAGATCGCATTTCCCGACGGGTTGAAGGCTTCGCGGCTTTATTTCCTGAATTCGATGCGAAAACCTCCCGTTGCCATGTACGGCGGGTCGGCCGTGGCTGATTTGACGGTCGAATATGCCGACGGTTCCACGGCGGATATTCCGGTACGGTTCAACCGCGAAGTGGCGCTGACCGGCGCTGACTACAACACGATGCTGCCGAAGCACCGCTGCGCCGAATGGACGGCGGACGATGGAACTCCGGTGCGGGTCTGGTGTTTTTCCTGGGATAATCCGGCGCCTGATAAGGAAATTGCCGCCATTAAGGTGGCCGGCCGCGGGATTCCGTATTATCTGCTTGGATTGTCGGCGCTCGACTGATCCATGGAATGCCGGGATTTCCGGCGCGACTCCGGCTGCGGGTTTATGCCCCGGCCGGATTTTTTTCGTCTGCTTATGGAATGTTCAGATAATACGCCCGGTTCAGCGTGCGGTCGAACACCGTCATTTCACCGGTGCCGTCCGGCCTCATGTGTCCGGCGGCAAGACCGGCGGTCACGGTGATTTCGTCGGGGGCGTCAACCGGTCCGGCGGCGTCGCCCATATAGTTGTGACGCTTGATTTTGACCGGGGACGAAATTTCGTGCGGGGTCCATGCGGCGGCCCAGCGTGTAAACGTCGGCTCGTCGGTGTTGAATTCAAACGCGGTGAAGGTCGGACTGAAGTAATATTGCACATCGGAGGCGCCGTCCGGCATGCGCTGCGCCGCCACGTCCATTGGAACATTGCTGCCGCCGTGGGCATTCTCGGCCTCCTCTTTGCCGAAAAAAAAGGACAATATCGCCGTCATCGCCAGAATCATCGGGATGATATAGCGCAACGGAAGTTTTTCCATCTGAAATTTTTGTATGCCGGTAAAGTGGATATATTTCATAATATTTGTTTGTGCGCTGGTGTATACATCCTCTTCAGTATCTCTAAAAATAGCACGGCTGAAGTTTTTGTCAATGTCTCAAGTGCGGTTGCCGGAAGACTTTTTTCTTATTTTTTTGAAAAAAGATTGACGGGGCTGAAGTTGCGGTATATCGTAATGTCCATATGAATCCGTTGCGGGGCAGGGGTATTGTGCGTATGCGGCGCTTGCGCCGGAAGCAGAAATGGAGAGGTGCTTATGGAAAAAAATTCAAAGACGTCGGTGTTGTCCGGTCCGATGAAAAAGTTGGTATTGGCGGGTGCGGCGGTCGCGGTCGTTGCAACCTCGCTGGTCGGCGGTTATTTTGGTGTACGTCATTACCGGCGGGTGAGCCGGGTTGCCGAGGCTGAAAAATTGATGGCCGCCGGTGATTACGATCAGGCCGAAGTGCTGCTGCGTTATTGCGTGCTGGCCGATCGGGACAACGAAAAACTGGTGGTCCGTTTTGCCGAGCTGCTGGAAAAGCAGAAGCGCTGGCGGGACGCCGCCGAAGTCTGGAGCATGGCCGGAGCCTTGAATCCGTACAATAAGGAATACGCGGTGAATGCGCTGCGTGCGCTGGCGTCCGGCCGCGAATACCGCAGTCTGCTGGCCATGGCAGGACCGCTTCCGTCGGCGGTTGCCGAACGCGATGACGTGCTGGCGCTGCGGTCGCTGGCCGAATTCCGGGCGGGATCACAGAAAACCGCGCAGGAACTGTTTTTGAAGTTGCCGGCGAATGAGGCGGCCAAATCGCCGCTGGCCGGGTTGTTGTTGTTCATTTTCGGGGAGCGGTTGGACGATACTCCGGCGGTTCGCGGCAAACTCGAGGCGTTCGCCGGCTCCTCCGACATCGCCGTGGCGGGCGAAGCCATGCTGATTCTGGCAAAAATTGATATAAATGCCGGCGATTTTGAGAAGGCCGGAACCGTTTTGAAAAGACTTTCCGAGCTGAATCCCGAAGTCGGTATGCCGATTCTCGGTGATTTTTATTTTGACGAGGGAAAGTTTGAAGCGGCGTCCGTTGTTTATGAAAAGGCGATGTATTACGGACTGACGCTGAAATCGGTGATCTGCTATGGTGAATCGCTGGCCTATTCAAAAGATATCGGCGGTATCGAAAAACTTGCCGGATATTTCCGTTCCGGCGGCAAACCTGAGCTGATGACCGGCTGTTATCTTGACGCTTTGGCGGCTTATCTGAAGGGGGATGACGCGAAAGTCGATGAATTTGTGCCAAAACTTGATGAGAGTTTTGATTCCGCCCTGGCCGTGATGATTCAGCTCTCCTCCTATGCGCGGCACGACAATGTGCCGCAGGTGGTTCGGCTGATTCGCCTTATTCGCGGACTGCCCCGGCTGAACTATCTCTATCCGTATGCTTATGACATGGTGCAGCCGCTGATTACCCGGCTGTACGATCAGGTGCGGATCAACTCGCTTGCTTCGCTGGCCAGGGTGCTGGCGTCTCCCGGTGCGCCGAATCTGCTGCTCACCCGCGCTCTGCTGCTTGACGAAATGCAGGGCGGCACGGTGGCTCAGCTGGATCTGAACAACGCGCTGAAAAATTTCCCCGACGACCCCACCGTGCTTGACGTTGCCGCCATGCACGCCATGCAGCGCGGCGATTTTGCGGAAATGCTGAATCTGGCGGTGCGCAATCTGGACAACGGCAACCGCACTTCCGCGGTGATTATGCAGCAGGTGATCGCGCTTGAGGGACTGGGCCGGATTGACGAGGCCAACCATGAATTTCAGGAATTATTGAAGTCGTTTCCGGATGACTCCGGCATCATAAAAAATTATCTGGCGTTTTGTGTCCGCCATTCCGAAGTCTCCGGGCTGGATCTGCTTGCCGACGCGGTGAAAAACAACAAAAATTCCGGAGACGACCGCCTGCTGCCGTTGATAGCGGCGGAGTCCTCCATGCTTCGGGGCGACACCAAAGACGCGGTTGCCGGGGTTCGGCGGATATTGGCCGAGAATTTTCTGGATGAGCGCAAGCCGGAAGACGCCGAATTGCTGTTCCGCATGGCCGGGCTGCTGGGCGTGGCAAACGAAAACGATGACGCCATCAAAATATATCAGCGGCTCAAACCGGTATATCCGTCACCGGAAGTAATCAGGTTGAATCTGTCCGAGCTGTTGTCGGCAGTCGGCGATCGGGCGCAGGCGCTCAGCGAGGCGGAGGCGGTATGGAAAACCGATGACGGGGACACTTCCCGCCGAATTTACGGTCTTCGTCTTTACGAATCGGGAAAATATGAAATGGCGGAGCGGGTGCTGGGCAAACTGGTGGACGGCGAGACGGATGACCGGGTGTCCGCCGCGTGGAGCGGCTCCGCCGAGGAGTTGATCAAGCAGGCGTTTGCCGCCGGAAAATATGGCGAATGCCGCAAGTACTGCAACAAACTATATAAGCGCTTTCCGGAAAACCGGGTGGCGCTGGAATATGCCGATAAAGTGGCGGCGGTGAGCAATGACGGAACCGCCGCGAAATAATCCGGAAGGTGTGCTGTTCGGCGGGCTGCTGACGGCGGCGTGGCTGTTCGGCGTTGCCGGCGCGGTGTTGTCCGGCGGCGGAAAATGGGACGATCCGCTGGCGCTGGGGCTGTTGGCGGCGGCGATGACCTGGCGGTGGATGAGGCGTCGGAGCGGTGAGTCGTCCGGCTGCGGTGCGGCTGTTGCGACGGTCGCGGCATGGGGGCTGTTGATCGCCGGTGCGGCGGCGGTGTGGGTGATCCCGCCCGACGCCGGGCGGGACGGCGTGCGCAACTGCGGACTGTTGCTGAGCGTGCTTGCGTTTGGTGTCCGGCGGTTCGGCGCCGGGGCGCTCAAACTGATTCCGTTGCTGACGCTGGATTTCCTGATTCTGCCGTTTCAGGAGATCGTCCTGCTTTCGGCCGGTTATCCTCTGCGGTTGCTGTCGGCGTTTTGCACCGTTGTGTTTTTGAGACTGACCGGGTGTGGAGCGAGTTGGGAACAGACGTCGATTTTTGTCGGCGGAGACCGTCTGGCGATCACCGATGCGTGCAGCGGAATCGGTCAGCTCGGCGTGCTGCTGTTGATTTCGTGGCTGCTGCTCGGCGGGTTGCGCTCGGCGCCGTGGTGGAGGGAGTCGCTCTATTTTCTTTGTCTGCTTCCGGTGGTCATTGCCGCGAATACGGTACGGCTGCTGATTACGTCATGGTTGTTTCTGCTGTTGGGCGACCGGGCGCTGGAATATGATATTCACACGATTCTCGGATATGGGTTTATCGCTTTGGCGGTGATGCTTTTGTGGCTGGTGCGCCGTTGTTTCGGCGATGGCTGCGGACGATGCGGAGGGGAGGCGTCCGGCGATGAATTGCAGAAATAAGATTGCACTGTTCTGGTGCTGCTCGCTCTTTTCCGTGATACGGCTGGATTATCTTGTCCGTTCGTGGCTGGACTCTCCGCTGGAGCGTTACAACTGGGGGTTCTTGCTGTTGTTTCTGGCGATGCTGGGGGTGGCACGGTTAAACGGCTTCAAAAGCAATGAACCTTTATCCGCGGAGGCGTTGACTGCGGCGGTCCCGTCGGCGGTGCTGTGCTGCGGCGGATTGATTGTGAACATCAACGCCGCGGTGATCGCTGGGGGCATAATGCTGTGGTGGTCGTCGGCGTGGCTGCTGGGCGGCTGGCGGACCGGGTGGCGGTTTCTTCCGGCGTTCACGGTGCTGCTGCTGGTGATTCCCGGCGTCGGATATCGGATCGGCGCGTTGTTCGGTCTTGACCCGTGGGGGGCGAAGTTGCCGGTGGCGGCGGCGGCGCTGATCTGGCAGTTCACGGTGTGGCGGTGGAGGTGGATTGTCGGTCCGGAATTTTTGTTATTCTGTCTGGCCGGCGGCGGCGCGGTTGCCGGATATTGGTGCGGCGGAGTGTCATGGCGGAGTTATCCGGAGGTTCGACCGGATTTTTCCGGCGTTTCCGCTCCGGAATACTTCGGTCGTGAGATTGATCCTGACGCGGCCGACCGGCGGTTTTTCGCCGGTTCCACGGTGCGGCGTTATTATTTTGCTGCGCCGGACGGCGAGGGAATCGACGTTCTTGATGTCGCTGGAATTGCCGACGTTCATCAGATTCACCCGGCCGGTTATTGTCTGCGTTCCGGCGGTTTTGGCGTGGAGACGGATGATTTGGCGGAAATTCGGCTTTCCGGCCGTGTTTTTCAGGTCAATTCGTTGACGGCGTCCGGTCGCGGCCGGCGGATTCTGGTCTGGGCGTGGTATGAGCGGCCCGGAGTTTCAACCGGAAGTTTCATGCGTTTCCGGCGCGGCGGCGATGCGGACGGCTGGCGCAGTATTCTGCTTTCCACCGCTATTGACGGTCACGAGGGCAAAGCCGCCGCGGAAAAGCGGCTTGCGGATTTTGCGGCCCGGATTGCCGGCGCGTTAAAAACCGATAATAAAGATTGAAAGACTTGACAATCATTTTTCGATATGATATATTCAAGTGACTAATTATGGTGGCCGCATGCACGGCCCGGGAGGTTGAAAATGAAGAAATTTTTATTTGTGCTGTGTTCTTGCCTGTTGGGTGCCGGGGTTTTTGCCGCCGAGCAGATTTCACGCATCAATCCTAACAAAGGTGTCGGATTCAAGGTTGGCGGTTCGCTGTCGCTTTTCATCACGGTCAACGGAATGAGCGCGTTGCCCGCCGGCATCACAAACTTTGGCTACTACAAGATTGACGCGACTGGCAATCCGCTGATGGAGAACGGCAAGTACGTCGGCGGCGAGATTGACACCGGTGCTCTGGCAAACAACGGCGCGGCGCAGGTCGGAGACTTCAACCGCGGCGATACCGTGGTGTTCTGGATGAAAGACGAGAACGGGAATTATCTCGATTCCTATTACCGCGGGGACAAGGGGGATGACCGCAACGCCGTCTATGAGGGCAACAACGGCAAAAACAATACATCGGTGTCGATGGGGTACATCGACAGCCGTCCTGGCTGGGCGCCGTCCGGCGGATCGGGTTCGCTGTCTTTCACAGTGGAGATCGGCAAGGTTCCCGGCGACAACAAGCCGCCTTCCGGCATGCCGCTGCCCGGGGTGCTGTCCACGCTGCTGGCCGGCGGCGCGGTCAGCGTCTGGATGATGAGGCGGCGTCGTGAACGCCGGCGGTAAAGACAAGTCAAGTCGCTTGCTTCACCCGGAAGACGACGGGCGGGGCGGCGCTGAGATAAAATCAAGGGAGATAAAGAATGAAGGTTTTGTTGATCAACGGCAGTCCGCATGTTCAGGGCTGCACGCACGTTGCGTTGAGCGAGGTGGCCATGGCGCTGAATGAGGATGACATTGAGACGCAGGAATTCCATATCGGCAGCAAGGGAATCCACGGTTGCGTGGCCTGCGGCGGCTGTGCGAAGACCGGGCTGTGCATTTACCGGGACGATCCGGTGAACGAATGCATCAATCTGGCGGCGGCGTGCGACGGGATTGTCGTTGGTTCTCCGGTTTACTTCGCCGGGCCGAACGGCAGTCTCTGTTCTCTGCTTGACCGGATGTTTTTCCTTAAGGCGGATAAATACGCCTACAAGCCGGCGGCCGCGGTGGTGAGCTGCCGGCGCGGCGGAGCTTCGGCGGCGTTTGAACGGTTGAACAAATATTTCATGATCTCCAACATGCCGGTGGTTTCATCGCAGTACTGGAACGAAGTGCACGGCGTCAACACGCTTGATGTCAAACGCGACCTTGAAGGCATGCAGATCATGCGCACACTGGGGCACAATATGGCGTGGCTGCTCAAATGCATCGCCGCCGCCAAGATCGAGCCGCCGGTGCGCGAGAAGCCGATCGCCACTAATTTCATCCGCAACGACTGAGTTCGGAGCCGGGTTGCCCTTGGCGTTGCGTTTCAGGCGCAGCGTCGCGCATTACGGATAAAAAAACTCCGTTTACCGTATTTCATGGTAAACGGAGTTTTGTGTTTTTTTGCAGGGGTAATCGGCTCAGATGGTGATGTTGTCCACCCGGTCGGCGGAGAGGGCGAAGGTCGGCAGCGGTTTTTCCCGAAGCACTTTATCCATTACCTGCTCGCAGCGTCCGCAGTGGGTGCAGTTGATGGCGCACAGTCCGGCGATACCGCTGTCGAACCAGTCGGGCGGGAATGCGGTATTGTCGAGGCTGAAGCGGGAATAGGTGTTGCTGAATCCGGGATCGATCAGCTTGAACAGATTTCCGTTGAATTTGCGTTCGGTATAGGCCTTGATGATCAATTCCGGGTCAGGCACATCGCGGGTCGAGAGTTTGATTGCGGCGACATAGGGTTCGACGCGGTGGAGGTCTTCCGGGCGGATCCACGATGCACGCAGAAATTCCACAAAACGGCGCTCTTTGAACATTTTTGAGCAGAGGACCGACGGCACGTCAATTCGGCGGCAGTCATGGAACGCCCGCTGGAAGTCGTGAGCCAGCAGCGTTTCATGGAAGGTCTGCCACGGACAGTTGCGCAGACAGCCGGAGTTGGCCAGAAGGCACAGTTTTTTGCCGTTTTCAGTGCACCATTTGCTGAAATGCTTCAGCGTTGGCAGGTCGCGCTGAAGATCGCGTCCCATGTAGAACGAGTCGAAGAAGTCGGAGATGTATTCCATTGCCAGTGTGGAGTTGAGCCGCATGTTGACGGAGGCGCGGATTTCGATTTGGGGCGCCGCCATTTTTATCACGCGGGCGACGAATGGCGATGTGGTTGTCACCACTTCCGGCAGCAACCCGGCCTTGTCCATCTGCTCAAGCGACCGGCCGATCGCCAGTTGCTGGTCAACGGTTCCGCCGGCGTCGCCGTAGCAGGTGGCGTTCATCAGCAGATCGAGCGCCAGGCGGTGTTCGCGGCACCATTTGAGATCGGCGGTGAGCGCGTCGAGCATTTCGCCGTTGTCCACATGTATCTGGCGGGCGGAGAGCAGTCCCGGCCACGGGAAATATATTTCGGCGATGTGCGGCAGATATTTTTCAATAATTTCGACGAACGGTTTTTTCTTGTTGAAGAAATAGCCGATCGCGAATTTTGCGACCGGCTTCGATCCGGCGTTCCCTCTGTTCATGACCCTACTGCCACTCCTTGTCGTCGTTGATATTTTTCTACTGTAATATATATTACACCGTAAAACCGGTTGCGTCAAGCCGGGCGGATGCGGAAAAACGGCGGCGTTCCGGGAGACGGTTGTTCCCGGCCGCCGCCGCGGTCATATTGCGACGGTGGAGGTCAGTCGGTCAGCGCAAGTCCGAGAATGTAGCAGGCGAACCCCTCTGGCGAGCCGGAGAATACGATGGATGCGATCTCCTTGTCCGGTTCCGGGTTTTTGAATTCGGAACTCCAGATGTTGAATTCCGCGCCGTCCGAGCGCCATGTGCAGGCCTTGTACGGCGGCAGATAAAGGTTGAAATCGGCGGACGGCGCTCCGGTGTCTATGCCGCTCAGGGCGGTCAGCGTATCGGACGAGCCGTCGGCGTAGTTCAGCGTCAGGGAAAACATCGGAGTTTTGTCCGGCGGCGTCAGTCCGGCGGTGGTGGCCAATACGCGCACCGAGGATGCCTTGCGGTTGACCGGCACCGGAACGGAGTTTTCCGGGAAAAGCGGATTGAGCCGTGACTTGAACGCCACCGCCGCCGGTTTTCCCGCGAGACGCGGCAGAATGAATCTGGTGTCTCCGAAATATCCGGCTTCCGGCAGCAGGTCGATATCCATGTTGTCGCAGAGCAGGAACGGCGCGTTTTCCCGGGCGAGCGGCAGATTGGCGGCTCCGGAAAGATCGATCGTTGTGCCGGAGTGTTCTCCGGTTCCGGGAACGGTCAGGAGGTCGCAGAGCAAGCGGGAGAAGTTTATGCCGGAATTGTCGCGGCGCGACGTCCGCCAGCCCCAGGCCGCACTGCGGACGTAAGGCTCGACCTGATAGAAATTTTCCGACAGCAGGGTTTTGCTGCCGAAATATCCGGCCCATGTAGTGGCCAGCACGCCGGACGTGCCCTCCTTTATGGCGGTTTCGGCAAGCTGTTCCGGATTGTTTTTGACGTACCACGAACAGCCGATGACCTCGAAGCCCTCTTTTTTCAGCAATCTGAATTCCGGGAAGCTGTCGCCGGTGTAGCGCCAGACGCAGAACACGATGTCGCGCGGGAGGTCCTGGCGCAGCTCGGCAAGATTGTTGGGCGCACCGCCGAAGGCGATCAGCGACTCATCCGGCGTCATGAACATGTCATGCCACATCATGATTTCGGCGTTGTGTTTTTTTGCGTAGTTGTAGTAGAACATCACGTCGTCGAAAACGATCTGCTTGATGCCCTTGGCCACATTTTCCGGGCGGTGCGGGAAGCGGCCGCGCATGGTGACTTCGTCGTGGCCGATATGGAGACGGTCGAACGGACGGATTGCGAAAAGCTCGTCGAGAATGGCGCTCATCAGCGGGTAGACGGCCGGATTGGAGACGTTGTAGGCGTAGGGGGTGTCGGTATCTTCGGCCATGGCGGAGTTCCGGCCGTTTGCGAACAGCCAGCCGCAGTGACCGAGCGTCTGCATGAGCGGGATGAAGTCGATGAAGTTGTCATCGCAGAGTTTGGCGAATTCGGCAAGCTGTTCTTTGGTCATGCCGTCCTCCTGGTGGATGCCGAGCGGTTTTGTGGCGTCCCACTGGACATATTCGACTTCGCCTACAACGGTGTTGATCTTTGACGGCGCCAAAACCTTTTCCACCAGTTCGTAATAGGTGCGGTCGCCGGCGTCGAGGCAGAGGTGGACGCCGCGGAACGGCAGATCCGGTCCGTCGTTGATTTTTACTTGCGGATAGGCGCCGTTCTTTTCGAGTCTGGCGGCGGTCTGGAGCGCATAGAACGCGCCGCGCGCGGCGGCGGCGGCGATATTCAAGCCGGAGTCGAGGACGGTCAACCGGTATTCCTCCGGTTCAAGCGCGGCATCAATGGTGATGTCAACTGTTGCGTCGGGCGTCAATCTGGAAGCGGCGGCGCGCAGTCGTTCACCGTCGCGGCCGGTGAACGCCGACTTGAAGACGGCCTGTCCGCCCGGCGTGTATGTGCCGCCGAGTTTTTCCAGTGAGCGCGGAACCGGAACCAGCGGTATCTCCGGCTTTGCCGCCGGCTTCACCACGGCCGGGTCGTCGGTTGCGGAAAAATTGCCGGAGGGGAGGGCCGGCTCGATGATCTTGAGGTCGCCGGCCGGAGTGAACGATATTTTTATTTCCGACTTCAGGATTTTTCCGAATTCAAGCGCGGTGTGCGGGTTGCCGATCCAGTAACAGCCGCGATCCATGAATTTCGTGCCGCGGCGGTCGAGAAAGTTAAGACCGGGACCGGAGACCACCTCAATATTGAGCCGGCCGAGCTTTGAAATGACTTCCAGCGTTTTGAAATTTTCAGCGTAGCGGTATATTTCTCCGGCCTCGGCGGTGTCGATATGCCCGGAGACGGTTTTGCCGTCCATTGAAACGGCTGAATAGTCGCTGCCGGCCAGAACATAGCCGGGAACGGCGAAGGCGGTGTATTCAAGAAAGGCCTTGACGTCTTTTACCAGTTTGCATTCAAGCGTGACCGTGGCGGTGTCGCCCGCGGTTGTCGCGGTGTAGCGGGTGAGTTCAAATTCATTCGGAACGGCCTGAAGCATGGAGGCGGCTTGGCCGTCGCCGGAAATATCGACTTTGTCCTTGCCGTTGTTGAAGTAGCAGTGACCCCACGGCGGCTCGATGGCGATCAGCCGTGAGGCGGTGGACAGTTCACAGAACGGCGTGTTGATCTGCAGGCCGTCGATCGGCTTCATCTGCACGGTGACGGCGGCGAACAGCGAGATTGGCGCAAGCAGCGCCGCCGCCGTTGATTTCAGAATATTTTCCATAAAATATTTCCCTTTTTTTCTTGTTGCCGACTGTAATATGGCATCGTCCGGTGAAAAAATCAAGTTGCGGTTCCATGTTCGGCGGCAAAACAACTTGCGCGGCGCCGTCCGCCGGTATATATTACCTCAAAGTAAAATAAGGAGCGGCGATTATGACGCATGGCTTCAATCCGCTGGGTGACGGTCCGGTCCGGCTGAGCACGAAAACCCGAGAGTTGGCATGGCGCTATCTCAGCGGCGGATTCGCCGGCCGGCTGGTTCGCGCCGGCGACTTGATGAGCGGCGCAACCGGATGTCCGGGGGCGGACAATCAGACGCGTCATGCGGAGCTGGCGGCACGGCTCGCCGCTTCTGCACCGCTGGAGATCGTGCCGGAGGAGCTGCTCGCCGGCGCCGCGCCGTTCATGGAGGCGACGGAACATCTCATTCCGGGGTGGCCGGGTATGGGGTCGATCAGTCACACCACTGTTGATTTTGGAGACGCGGTGGCCAAGGGGCTGTCCGGTCTGGAGGCGGAACTGGCGGAGTTGAACCGCCGTGAAAGCGATCCCGGACGCGCCGGATTCCGCCGTGCCCTGCTGACCGCGGCCGGCGCAATGCGGACATGGATGTGGCGTTACGCCGCCGCATATGAGGATATGGCTGAAAATTGCGGGGATGACGGCGCCGGTCGCGAGTTTTTTTTCGATATTTCCGCCGTACTGCGCAGGCTGATGACGGCACCGCCGTCGAATTTCCGCGAGGCGCTGCAAAGTTTCTGGCTGTTCTTTGAATTTCAAAGGCTCTGCGGAAACTGGAGCGGACTGGGGCGGTTCGACCTGATTCTCGGCAAATATCTTGAGCGCGATCTGGCGTCCGGAGCGATCACGCCCGGTTTCGCCCGGGAGCTTGTGGCGCACTTCTGGATAAAGGGAACGGAATGGTGTCACGGTCTGCGGGCGGGATCGCGGTTCGCGCCCGGCAGCGGCGACGCGCAGGTGTATCAGAACATCATTCTCGGCGGCATTGACCCCGCCACCGGTCTTCCGGTGGAGAACGCTGTAACTTTTTTGGTCCTTGACGTGATTGAGGAGTTGCATATCAGCGATTACCCGGTGGCGGTCCGCGTGGGGCCGGGCACTTCGGAACAGCTGCTGCGCCGGATTGCGGAGGTTCAACTTTGCGGCGGCGGAATAGTGTCGATCTACAACGAACCGGTGGTGCTGGCCGGTCTGCGCGGTCTGGGAATACCGGAGCGTCAGGCGCTTTCGTTCACCAATGACGGCTGCTGGGAGGTGATTGTTCCGGGGCGCACCAACTTCGGCTACCGGCCGTTTGACGCGTTGATCGCGCTGCAGCGGGTGCTGTTTCCGCCGCGCGGAATGAACAGCTTCGAGTCGCTGTACGCCGGTTTTACCGGAGAACTGGCAAAAATGTGCGACGATTTGCGCGACTCGATTGAAGCGGAGTTTTACACCGGGAGGTGCAGCCATCCGGCGGCTGTGCTGTCGCTGCTGATGCCCTCCTGCCGCGAGTCCGGGCGGTCGTACTGCGACTTCGGAGCCGAATACACCGTGCGCGCCATTCACGCCGGCGGTCTGCCGGACGTGGCGAACTCGCTTCTGGCGATCAAAAAATATGTGTTCGACGAGAAACGTTTAACTTTGGCCGAGTTGTCCGCCGTGCTGGAGAACGACTGGCATGGCGCCGAAGCGCTGCGCCGCGAGATTGTCCGCGACCTGATATGCTACGGCAATGACGACGACGCGGCCGACGCGATGATGCTCCGGGTGTTCAATGACTACACCGCCATCGTCGCCGCCCGTTCCAAAGTGCGTGACGTTCTGGTGCCGTGCGGCGTCAGCACATTCGGGCGCGAGATCGAATTTGCGCGTCGCCGCAAGGCGGTGGCGTTCGGCCGGTTTGCCGGGGAATATCTGGCGCCGAATCTTTCGCCCACGCCGGGGACCGGGCGTCTGCCGCTGACCGCGGCGATCCGTTCTTACTGCAAAATGGATTTTACGCGGACGCCCAACGGCTGTCCGCTTGACCTGCGTCTGGAGGCCGGCATTCGCGGAACCGGAGACGCGGCGGCGGCGGTTGTCGAACTGCTCCGCGGCTTCATCAAACTCGGTGGCTTTTATTTACAGCTGGACACGGTCAGCGTTGAAATGCTGCGCGAGGCCCGGCGCGATCCCGACCGTTTTCCCAATCTGGTGGTGCGCATTTCCGGCTGGTCGGCCCGTTTTGCCACGCTGTCCGGCGAATGGCAGGAGATGATCATCAACCGGGCGGCCGGGGAGTCGCGGTCATGAGCGGAGTGGTGTTCGACATCGCCGGATTTTCGCTGCGCGACGGACCGGGAATCCGGACGGCGGTATTTTTGAAGGGTTGTCCCCTGCGGTGCGTCTGGTGTCACAACCCGGAATCGCAGAACTTGGCGCCGGAGCTTTTTTTTGAGCCGGAAAAGTGCGCCGGATGCGGAAAATGCCGGACGGTTGACTGTCCGGTGAATTTTGACCGTGCAAACTGCGTCGGCTGCGGCCGCTGCGCCGCGGTCTGCGTTTACGGGGCGCGGCGGATAATCGGGCGGCGGATGACCGCAGCGGAAGTGCTGGCCGCGGTGCGGCGCGACGTTCCGTTCTACGGAGCTTCCGGCGGCATGACGTTGAGCGGCGGCGAACCTTTGTTTCAGTTCGACTTCGCGCTTGAACTGCTGAAGCTCGCCGCGGCGGAAAAAATCGGAACGACGGTTGTTGAAACCTGCGGCGAACTGCCGACGGAACATCTGCTGGCGGCGGCGGAATATGTGGAGCTTTTTTATTTTGACCTCAAAGCGGCCGATCCCGGGCTGCATCGGAGGCTGACCGGCCGCGGCAATCGCACAATTATCGGCAATCTTGAAGCTCTGGCTGGAACCGGAGCGCGCATCAAGGTGCGCTGTCCGGTCATTCCCGGCTGCAATGATGCGCCGGCGGAACTTGAGGCGGTGCGGCGCATTGTTTCCGGATTCGGACTCGGCGCGGTGGAGTTTCTGCCGTCAAATCCGGCGGCGGCGGCCAAATATGCCGGATTGAACCGGAGCTATCCGGCCGGATCGGGGCGCGGCAGCACTTTCAGCGGCGCGGCGGACTCCTCCGGCGCGGCGTTGACCGGTCCGGTGTCGTCGCCGAAGCGGACGGACGGATCGTCCGGCACTCCGGAATAATCGATGTTTACGATTTCGCCGGGATACAGCGGCGTGTCAAGCTCGCAAATCAGGTCGCAGCCGTCAACCACGGATTCCCGGATGACGGCGCGTCCGAGCCGGCGGCCGGTCATGATTTTTTCGGCGTCCGGGCCGAGCCGGTGGTCGAAAGTCAGGATCGCGTTTGTGCTGTTGGCCGTCAGTTTGCGCGGTTCAGGGGGCTGGTCGTACACTTCGCTGCGGAGCGAAAATTCGTACCAGACGGTGGAGTCCACGCCGGCTTTCGCGGCGGCGTCATGGAATATGCGCCGCCATTCCGGTGAGCGGCGGGTGGCGGTCAGCGAGCCGAAGTCGCCTTGAAGCGCGACTTTGACACCCGGAGCCGCCCGGCGGATTTCCTCGAAAAACGGGGCGTACAGCAGCGGATAGTCCGGCGGCAGATCGGGGTTGCTCCAGTCGGGAGCGTGCGTCTGGATGAAATGCATATCCGGGCGGACCAGCCGGATCATGGACGCGATGTCATTGCCCTCCCGTTCCCGGAGTTTAGCCGTGCCGTCCGGCAGATTTATGCCCAGCGTCCAGGTGGCGAACCGGATGTTCGGCACGGCGGCTCTGGCGCCGTCCGGCGAGTTGATAATGTCGTTGTAAAATTCGTTGACAACCTTGACCCGGTAGGCGGCGAGCGCCTGATAAAGCGCCGTGTCGGTTTTGAAATAATGCGGCGACGACGGATTGGAAAAATCCGGAAAAGCGTCGTTTCCCGTCTCAATCATGAACGAGCGGCGGAAGTTCTCCGAAACGTCGCCGTAAAACGGCGGCGACTGTTCGACGCCATCGCCGATCGGATACATCACTTCGGCAAAGGTGAACCCGTCGAAATTGTTATCCGTCAGCATTTTGTTCAGATACGGCTTGTACCAGGCGCGGTACTCCGGGTAGTTGAATCCGATGAAAATGTACTGGCTCATGCGCGCCGGATCGGTGAACTCCACCTGCCATTCGCGCCAGTTTTCCGGCAGCAGGTTGTCGAGCGCCGCCTCGGATGGATAGACCATGGCCGGAAGCGTCATCAGCGCCACCGGCACGCCGCGGCTTTGAAGTTCGGGGATCAGTCCCGGCATGACCGGCGGCAGGATCACAAAATAGTAGACGGCCTGAATGCCGTTTACTTCGAGTTCATTGGCGATGCTGCGCGGCGAACGGCCGGCGTAATAGGGGAAGCCGGTGTCAATCTGGACGGCGTCGGCGGTTGGAAGTTTTTCGCATCTGGCCTGTTTCAGTTCCGGGGTGTCGGCGAATCCGGCGCACAGTGTCAGAATCAGAAGCGCGGCGGAGTGGATTTTTATTTTCATATGTTATACGTCCCATCTTTATGGTTTGCGGGTAATATAACACCGCGTCGGCGCCGGCGCAAGGGCGGCGTCAAAATGGTTGGAGTCCGGCGGCGGCTTCAAGTTCAATCCATGCCTTCGCGGCGCGGGTGGCGGCGGAATTGGCGGTCTGCTCGGCAACGACAAAATCGGTCTGCGCTTCGTTCATGCGGACGATGTTGACTTCGCCGATCCGATATTCCTTCGCCACCAGATCGCGCTGTTCGCGCAGAATGACGGCGCTTTCGCCGGTCAGTTTGGCCAGCTGGCGCGCATTGTCAAGATTGATCTTGGCATTGCGGACCTCTTCGACCGCCGCCAGCCATTTTCCTGAGGCGTTCAGCCAGGCGGCGTCGAGCATCGCCCTTGCCGCCCGTGCCTGATTGAAACTGCGGAATCCGTTGAAGATATCCATATAGGCCAGTGCGCCGTAGCTGAAACTGTTGCCCTGATCGGTGAATCCGGCGAACATCGGATTGTTGCCGGAGTTCGAGGTGTCGGATACGCTGTTGCTGTAGTTGGCGTAGAGTTGAAGTTGGGGCATAAACGATGAAAAAGTGGCGTAATAGGCGAATTTTCCGATTGTCAGGTCTTCACGCAGGGCATTCAGGTCCGGGCGGTTGTTCAATGCGCAGTCAAGATAATAATCGACGGGGAGAGAGTCTGTCGCCGCATTGTCTTCCGTCGGCTCGAACTCCTGATTATCCGGGAAGCATCCGGAGCGCCGTCCCATCAGAACGGCCAGAGATGTTTTGGCCAGTTCAAATGACTGTCCGGCACGCACGATGGACTGTTCGGCCTGTTTCAGTTTTGCGGAAAAATTCAGCACGTCGCTGCGCTGGATATCGCCGGCGCAGAACTTTTTTTCGGCCTCGGCCAGTTGCAGCTTGAGAAATTCGGCGTTGGCGGCGGCGATGGCGATTTGCGTCTTTGCGTCGATTACGTCAAGAAAAGCGCAGCCGACGCCGCGAAGCAGTATGCGTTTCTGGTCGGCGTTCAAAAATTCCTGCCGCGTTTCGCCGTGAACGGCGGCGGCGAGTTCAAATTCGCGAACCAGACCGTCGAACGCCACCCACGACGCCTGAACCGTGGTGAAGTTATAAAAAAGATTGTCGGTTGAGCCGCCGGTTCGGAACAGCTGGTCGCCGGGAGCCACCGCCGCTCCGATGTCGGGAGAATAAGCGCCCCACGCCTGATAGCAGCGCAGTTTGGCCGAACGGAGCGCGTGGAACACCGCCAGATACGACGGATTGTTTTCCAGCGCGATTTTCTGCGCCGCGTTCAAAGTCAGCGATCCTTCTTCCGGCAGTTTTTCAGTCTCCGGCGGATTCTGTTCTATCGTGTATTGGCGCAGCATTATCAGCCGTCCGGCTTCCGGCGGCGAGTAACAGCCGCCGGAGAAGATCAGAGCGGCGGCGATGGCCAGATATGATCGTCTCATTTGTCGCGCCTCCTTTTGAGAAGTTCGGCAATCCGGCGCAGGACAAAGTAGAACACCGGGACCAGCAGAATGCCGAACAGCGCCACCCCCAGCATTCCGCCGACCACTGCGGTCCCGATGCTGCGCCGGCTGACCGAGCCGGGGCCGGACGCAAACATCAGCGGCAGCGTGCCGAGAATAAACGCCATGCCGGTCATCATGATGGCGCGGAAGCGGAGCTTGGCGGCGGACGCGGCGGCGGACGCGGCCGACGCTCCGTCCCTTTCGCGGCGCTTGGCGAAATCAACGATCAGAATCGCGGTTTTGCAGGCCATTCCGAACAGCAGCACCACGCCGATCTGGGTATAAATATTGTCGGTCATTTCCCGCATGAAGAGGAAGGCGGCGGCGCCGGCCAATGCCAGCGGAATGGCCATCAGCACCGGCCACGGCAGCAGCCAGCTGTCGTAAAGCGCGGCGAGAAAAAGGAACATGAACACCACCGCCAGAAGATAAACGGTGCGCCCGGAACCGCCGGCGATCTTCTCCTGATAGGACATGCCGGTCCATTCAACGGTCATCCCCGCCGGCAGGACTTCGGCGGCGAGCTTCTCCATCTCCGCCATGGCCTCGGCGGAGGACACTCCCGGCGCCGGCTCCCCCTGTATTTCGGCGGCGAGAGCAAGATTGTAGCGGCTGAGAATTCCGGCGCCCGTCCGGTTTTCGAGTTCGGCGATTGCGCCGAGCGGCACCATTTCGCCGTTCCGGTTGGGAATGTAAATGGTCATCAGGTCGCCGGCGGCGGCGCGCCCCTCTCCGGCGGATTGAAACTCAACTTTGTAAATCTGCCCGAAAGCATTGAATTGATTGACGTAATTTATTCCGGGCAGCGACTCCAGCGTAGAGTGCAGCACGTCGAGATTGACGCCCATTTGCAGCGCCTTGCGCCGGTTCACGTTGATGTACACGCCGGGAGTGTCCACGGAAAACGTTGAGAAGACATTGGCGAGGGACGGCGAACGCATGGCCGCGAACAGCAGTTTGTCCAGCGCGGCGTTGAGTTCGTCCGGTTCGGCGCCGGCGGGAGCCGTCAGCATCAGGTCAACCCCGCCGGCGGCGCCGATCCCCGGCAGCGGCGGCGCCTGAAACGCCATGATGAGCGCGTCGGGAATGGTCTCCGCCGCGGCGAGCATGGTGGCGTCGATCAGCCCGGAGGCCGAGGTCTCGGCGGTCCGCCGCTTCTCCCACGGTTCCAGAATGCCGATGACGAAGGCGCTGCCGGAGGTCGGAATGCCGTCGAGCAGACTGTATCCGGGCGAAGCCACCACGTCGGCGATCCCCGGCAGACGGCGCATCAGCGCCTCCGTTTTTGCGGCGGCCGCGGCGGTTCCGGCCAGCGACGATCCGCCCGGCATCCGCACGTTGACAAAATAATACCCCTGATCCTCCTCCGGGATGAATCCGCGCGGCAATTTGAAATAAAGCAGCGCCGCCGCCGCTCCGCCGGCCAGATAGAGCAGCATCACCGGCAGCGAAAGCCGGATCAGCGGCGGCAGAAGACGGCGGACGCCGGAGCTTAGTTTGGTAAATCCGGCGTTGAACAGCGCGGCCGGAGCAAACGTTTTTCCGCTTTCGCCGCGCGGCTTCAGAAGCAGCGAACTGAGCGCCGGACTCAACGTCAGCGCGTTGACCGCCGACAGCGCCACCGCCGCCGACAGCGTCACCCCGAACTCCCGGTACATCTCTCCGGTTATGCCGGATAAAAAGCAGATCGGCACAAACATTGCCAGCAGCACCGCGGTGGTCGCCGCGACCGCTCCGGATATTTGACGCATCGACTTTTCCGCCGCTTCACGCGGCGGCAGATGCTCCTTCTCCATCAGCCGGCTGATGTTCTCCACCACGATTATCGCGTCGTCCACCACGATGCCGACGGCCAGAATCAGGGCGAACAGCGTCAGCAGATTGATCGAATATCCCACCGCGTACAACACCGCGAACGTGCCGACGATGCTGACCGGTATCGCCAGCACCGGCACCAGAACCATCCGCCAGTTTTGCAGGAAGACCAGCGATACCAGCGCCACCAGCAGCACTGCCAGAAACAGCGTCTCCGCCACATCGGAGATCGAGGCGCGGATAAAGTCGGTGGTGTCGTACTGCACGCCGTATTCCAGCCCCGGCGGGAAGGCCGTCGCCGCCTCTTTCATCAGCGCTCTGGCGGCGGCGGAGATGGCCGGACCGTTCCCCTCCGGCTTCTGATACAGCACGATGATCGCCGCCGGATTGCCGTTGAACGAGGCGAGCGAATCGTAGTTTTCCGCGCCGAGTTCAACTGTTGCCACGTCTTTGAGCATCACCTCCGCGCCGGACGGTTCGGAATGCACGACGATGTTTTCAAATTCCTCCGGCGTTCTCAGTCGGCCGCGGGCGGAAAGTTCAAAGCGGAATAAGTTGCCGTCGGCTTCCGGCGCTCCGCCGACGGCTCCGGCGGGGACCTGAACGTTTTGCGACTTCACCGCCGCCGCCACATCGTCCGGCGACAGTCCGAGCGCCGCCAGTTTCTTCTGATCCAGCCACACCCGCAGCGAATACGCCGCCGAGCCGAACACCTGAACCTCCGCCACGCCGGAAATCCGTTTGAGTTTCTGCACCAGATTTATTTCCGCGTAGTTGGTCATGAACAGCGAGTCGTAGCGGCGGCCGGGGGAATAGAGCGATATCGCCAGCAGAATGTTGCCGGACTGCTGTTGGACAATGACACTTTGCCGGCGCACGGCTTCCGGCAGCTGCGCGTTGCTCCAGTTCACCCGGTCCTGAACGTTTTGGACGTTGCGGTCCGGGTCGCTGCCGATTTTGAACGACACCACCGTCGCCACGGTTCCGGAGTCGGACACGGTGGACTTCATGTAGATCATGTCCTCCACGCCGTTGATCTGCTCCTCAAGCGGAATCACCACCGTGTCAAGCAGGGTTTTTGCGTCGGCTCCCGGATAGAAGGTGCTTACGCTGACCTGCGGCGGCGTCACGTTCGGGTACTGAGTTATCGGGAGCCGGAATACGGCGATGCCGCCGCAGATCACCGTCACCACGGCGACGACGATCGCCAGATAGGGATGCTCGATGAAAAAATTGTGTTTTTCGCGGTCGGCGGTCATAACCTGAGGTACTCCGTCATTGGATTATTCTCACATTTTCGCCGTCGCGCAGCCGCGGATTGCCGGCCAGCACCGCCCGTTCATTTTCCGCCACGCCGGAAATGACTTGAACCGAGCCGTTCTCCTCCAGACCAACTTCCACCGCCCTAAGTTCAAGTTTGTTCTCCGAGTTGACGATATAAACGAAGGTCATATTCTGCATCCGGCGCAGCGCGGCGGCGTCAAGCAGCAGAACACTTTCCGGCTTGTCGGCGGACACCGCCACCGTGGCGTAAGCGCCGGGCAGCATCCGGTGTCCCGGATTGTCCGCCACCGCCTGCATTGTGATGGTGGAGGTGGAAACGCCGATGGCGTTGTTCCAGCATTCCACCGGATATTCTCCGACCGGTCCGCCGCCGTCCGGCAGCTCGATCCTGACGCTGAACGGCGGTTTTGCGCCGGAGGCGATCAAGCCGGAAATCTCCGGCGTCAGCATGGAATCCGGCAGATTGAATTCCACCCGGACCGTGTCGATGCAGTTCAGCGTGGCCAGCGGTCCGGCTGGGGCCTGCACATAGTTGCCGGCGTCGATTTCCACCAGACCGATCCAGCCGTCGAACGGAGCCTTGATTTCGGTGTATCCCAAATTCAGCTCGGCTTGTCGGACCGCGGCGCGCGCCTGAAGCACTGCGGCGGCGGCGGCGGCTTGCGCCGCCCGCGCGTCGTCAAACCGTTTGACCGCCGCAACCTGCTCTTCGTACAGTTTCGCGGTGCGGTTGTACTCCAGACCGGCATTTTCGCTCTCGGCCTCCAGCCGGGCGAGTTCGGCGCGAGCCTGCTCAAGCGCAATTTCATAGGTATCGGCTTCGATGCGGAACAGCGTGTCGCCGCTTTTTACAAATCCGCCTTCTTTAAAGCACCGCTCGGTGATAAAGCCGCTGACCCGGGCCGTGAGCCGAACCGATTTGAACGGCTTCACTCTGGCGATCAGTCGCTGAACGTTCCGGCTTTCGCCGCGCCGGACCGCGGAGACTTTGACCGCCGGCGTGAACGCCGCGTCATCCGTTGTGCGTTTTTTTCCGTGGTCGTCATCGCCGCAGCCGTAAAGAAACAGCGCCGCCGTCAGCAGTGCCGACAGCACCGCAGCTGGCAGAAGAAAATATGAACGTCTCATACGCTTCCTCCTCATAAAAGCGCATTTACGCCATTCCGCCCGCGGAGTCGGCTACATGATAAACCGCTTCGCCCGACGGCGGGTGCCGAATGCAATCTTGTCCTCTTGCCGACTAATTTATCGCCGTCAACCGGGTAAATCAAGTCTTACAAAATGATTTTTGGTTTTTTTTCAGGATTTTGGCGTTGTTGCGGTCGCCGCACTGTTTTTTCCGGCGGCGCGCTTGCGGTAGTGCCACGGCGGTTCGGGGTTGGGGCGACTCCATACGCCGATTTCCCGGCGTCGGGCCTGCTCCTCGGCCAGCGGCAGATCAAGGTCGCGCTTGGCGAATTCGTAATAATGGAACGCCATTCCTTCGGAGACCATTTCAAGATTGATATAAAGATTGTCGCAGTAAACCTTTGCCACGTTGCGTCCGTATTTATCGGAGTCGAGCACCTTGAACGCGACCTGCCGGCCGTAGAGCAAACGGTGCAGCGCAATCCGGGCCTCGTCGCCGAACGGCTGTTCGGCTTCCGGCGCGTCGATGCCGTAGAGCCGGAGTTTGTACTTGTTTTTGTCATCCAGACTGAGGCAGGTCAGCGTGTCGCCGTCATACACTTCGATCACCCGCGCCTCAAGTTCCGCGCCGGGCGGCAGAACCGTATACGGTACGCCGTTCCCCGGCAGAAACGGCGTGGCCCAGCCCGGCATGAACTGGCGCAGCAGATGGCGCTGCTCCGCCAGATGCGGCAGCCGGTCGAGGTTGAAAACGACCATGCCGAGGAGCGGTGCGGCGACCAACCCGGAAAACTTCAGCATGAAGCCGGAAATCGGATGTCTGTTTTTTTTTCTTCTGGTGACCATGATGATTAATTTACCCGGAATGGCGCCGCTTTTCAAGCCGGCGGCGCCGGAAACGGTTGAAAAAAGGGCCGGAGACGTTATATTATTCTATATGCAGAACATATGGACAGAAAATTTCGCGCCGCGCCACAGCGAAGTCGATCGCGCCGGACGGGTCAAACTCCGTTCCGTCTTCGACTATCTTCAGGAGGCGGCGGCCAATCACGCCACGGATCTGGGATGCGGCATCGGATTTTTGTCCGCTTCCGGGAAGATGTGGGTGCTGTCGCGCATTGCGATTGAGCTGAGCCGCCCGCTCCGGCTGGGCGACCGGCTGGCGTTGAAGACCTATCCGACCGGGTTCAGCCGTCTGTTTGCCGACCGTCAGTTCGATATGGCCGATGAATCCGGCGCCCGCGTGCTTGCCGGCTCCAGCTGCTGGCTGCTGCTTGACGCAGCCGCACTGCGTCCGCTGCGCCCCGACCGCAATCTGGCGGAGTCCCTGCCGGACAACGCCGGGTTGCCGGTATTCTTTCCCGCCCCCGGAAAACTGGTCACGCCGAACGACTGCCGTCCGGTTTTCCGTACGGGCGTCGTCGATTCGCAGATCGACGTGAACGGCCATATGAACAACAGCGAATACGCCGGAATGGTGCATAATGCGCTGGCCGGGCTGCTCGGACGGACTCCGGCGGTGCGCACGCTTCAGATCAATTTCAATCAGGCTTCGCGTCTGAACGAGGCGATTGAACTTTTCGGCGTCGTTCATGACGGCGGAACGTTTTTCATTGAAGGGCGCGACGATGCCGGAAACAGTAAATTTCAGGCCGCCGGCTCGCTTTTTACCGATCAAAACTGAGATGTATAAGGAAATAGCAAATGGATTACAACACCTATCAGAATCCGCTGACCGACCGCTACGCCAGCAAGGAGATGAGCTTCAACTGGTCTCCTCAGAAAAAACATTCCACATGGCGCCGCCTCTGGCTGGCTCTGGCCGAGAGCGAGAAGGCGCTCGGTCTGAACATCACCGAGGAACAGCTCGACGAAATGCGCGGACACCTTGACGATATCGACTTTGAAGCCGCCGCCGCCAAGGAAAAAGAACTCCGGCATGACGTGATGAGCCATATTCACGTCTTCGGCGCGCTCTGCCCCAAGGCGATGCCGATCATCCACCTCGGCGCCACCAGCTGCTTTGTCACCGACAACACCGAGCTTATCCAGATGCGCGACGGTCTGCACATTCTGCGCGGCAAACTGGTCGCCCTGATGCGCCATCTGGCCGACTTCGCCATGAAAAACCGTTCGCTGCCGACGCTGGGCTTCACCCATTATCAGGTGGCGCAGCTCACCACGGTGGGCAAGCGGTTCAGTCTTTATCTTCAGGACTTCATGCTTGACCTTGAACGTCTGGATTTTGAGCTGGGCCGTCTGCCGTTCCGCAGCGTCAAGGGAACCACCGGCACCCAGGCCAGCTTCATGGCGCTGTTCGACGGCGACCATGAGCGCATCTGCAGACTTGAGAAAATGGTGGCGGAAAAGATGGGATTTTCCAACGTCATCGCCGTTTCCGGGCAGACCTACACCCGCAAGGTCGATTACTTTGTGCTGACGGTTCTCTCCGGGCTTGCCCAGAGCGCCTATAAGATGGCCACCGACATCCGGCTGCTCGCCAATCTGCGCGAAATGGAGGAGCCGTTCGGTAAAAGTCAGATCGGTTCGAGCGCCATGGCTTACAAGCGCAACCCGATGCGCAGCGAACGGGTCTGTTCGCTCTCGCGCTTTCTGATGAACCTGCCGGCCAACGCCGCCCAGACCGAGGCCTGCCAGTGGTTCGAGCGCACGCTTGACGACTCCGCCAACCGCCGTCTGACGCTGCCGGAGAGCTTCCTTTCCGCCGACGTCATCCTGTCGCTGCTCATCAACATCGTGGACGGCATTCAGGTGTGGCCGAACGTGATCGCCCGGCATGTGGCGGCCGAACTGCCGTTCATGGCCACCGAGAATATTCTGATGGAGGCGGTCAAGGCCGGCGGCGACCGTCAGGCGCTGCACGAGGCGATCCGCGTCCATTCGATGGAAGCCGCCCGCCAGATCAAGGAGTTCGGGCGTGACAACGATCTGCTGGAGCGCATCAAAGGCGATCCGGCGTTCGCCATGCTGGACGGGAAGATCGACGGTCTGGTCGATCCTGCGGCGTTTATCGGCCGCGCTCCGGAACAGGTGGCGGAGTTCATCCGGCGCGACATTGAACCGCTGCTTAAGAACGCCGAGTCCGAAGAGGGCGAGTCGATCAACGTTTAAATCGCATATTGCCTGAATCCGCTTGGTGGCCGCGTGTTACGCGGACGCGGCGGAAAAAAACCGCCCGACCCGGGAGTTTGCCCGGACCGGACGGTTTTTTATTGTCTTTATTTTGCCGCGTTCCGCCGGCAAGTGCGCCGGACGACATGCTTTCGCCGCGCGGCATCGGCCGAAACTACTCCGGCTTCACGCAGTCGAAGTCCAGTTTGCCGTCTTTGACGCCGACCTTCAGCAAACTGCCCTCCGGCAGTTCCCCCGCGATCAGCAGTCGGGAGACCGGCGTCTCAAGTTCGCGCACAATGGCCCGTTTCAGTGGTCTGGCGCCGTAGGCCGGCTCATAACCGTCGCCGGTCAGCAGTTCTTTGGCCTCGCGGGTCAGCTCCAGCTTCACGCCGCGGTCGGCGAGTCGGCCGGAGAAGTGGGCAAGCTGAATGTCAAGAATCCGGATCATGTCGTCTTTGGTCAGCGCCCGGAAGATCAGCGTTTCGTCGACCCGGTTCAGGAACTCGGGGCGGAAGTGCGTGCGCAGTTCCTGCGTCACATCCGCTTTGACCTTTTCCGGATCGTCCGGGTGGGCCAGTATCTGCTGACTGCCGAGGTTGCTGGTCATGATGATGATGGTGTTCTTGAAGTTCACCGTACGCCCCTGAGAGTCGGTTATCCGGCCGTCGTCCAGCACCTGAAGCAGGATGTTGAACACGTCGTGATGAGCCTTTTCTATTTCGTCGAACAAGATCACCGAGTAGGGGCGGCGGCGGACCGCTTCGGTCAGCTGGCCGCCTTCATCATAGCCGACGTATCCCGGAGGCGCGCCGATCAGCCGCGACACGCTGAACTTTTCCATGTATTCGGACATGTCGATGCGGATGATCGCCCGTTCATCGTCGAACAATTCTTCGGCCAGCGCCCGCGCCAGCTCGGTTTTGCCCACGCCGGTCGGCCCCAGAAAGATGAACGAAGCGATCGGGCGGTTCGGGTCTTTCAAGCCGGAGCGCGCCCGCAGCACCGCGTCGGCCACGGCGGAGACGGCCTCGTCCTGTCCGATCACGCGCAGGTGCAGGTGGTCGGCCAGATTGAGCAGTTTCAGCTTTTCGCTCTGCACCAGTTTGCTGACCGGGATGTGGGTCCAGCGGCTGACGATGGCGGCGATGTCCTCCTCGTCCACCTCCTCCTTGAGCAGTCTCGATTCGCCGGAGGCCTTGATTGCCTCCTCTGCCTTTTTTATCTGCTCTTCAAGCCGCGGAATGGTGCCGTGGCGCAGTTCGGCGGCCTTTTCAAGGTCGTAATTGCGTTCGGCCTTGTCCAGTTGCTGTTTGGCAAGCTCAAGCGAGGCGCGCAGGTTGCGGAGGTCTTCGATGGCCTTTTTCTCGTTGTCCCATCTGGCGCGCAGCGCGGTGGACTTTTCTTTAAGTTCGGACAATTCTTTTTCCAGCTCCTCCAGCCGTTTGAGCGAGGCGGGGTCCTTTTCCTTTTTAAGACCGGCGATCTCGATTTCAAGCTGCATGGAGCGGCGCTGGAGTTCGTCGATCTCCACCGGGGAGGAGTCGATTTCGGTGCGGAGCGTCGCGGCGGCTTCGTCCACCAGGTCGATGGCCTTGTCGGGCAGGAAGCGGTCGGAGATGTATTTGTCCGACAGCACCGCGGCGGCCACCAGCGCCGAGTCGCGCAGTTTGATGCCGTGATGTATTTCGTAACGCTCCTTCAGTCCGCGCAGAATGCTTATGGTGTCCTCCACCGAGGGCGGCGGAACCAGAACCGACTGGAACCGGCGTTCGAGCGCCGCGTCCTTTTCAATATATTTGCGGTATTCGTCCAGCGTGGTCGCGCCGATGCAGTGGAGTTCGCCCCGCGCCAGAAGCGGCTTCAGCAGATTTCCGGCGTCCATCGAACCTTCCGATGCGCCGGCTCCGACCACGGTGTGCAGCTCGTCGATGAACAGAATGATGTTTCCGTCGCTCGACGTGACCTCTTTAAGAACGGCTTTCAGCCGCTCCTCGAATTCGCCGCGGTATTTCGCTCCGGCGATCAGCGCCCCCATGTCCAGCGCCACCAGTTTGCGGTTTTTCAGCCCCTCCGGGACGTCGCCGCGGAAAATACGGCGCGCCAGCCCCTCGACGATGGCGGTTTTGCCCACGCCGGGTTCGCCGATCAGCACCGGGTTGTTTTTCGTCCGGCGTGAAAGTATCTGAATGACGCGGCGGATCTCCTCGTCGCGGCCGATGACCGGGTCGAGCTTGTCCTGCGCTGCGAGTTTGGTCAGGTCGCGGCCGTATTTTTCCAGCGCTTCAAAGGTGGACTCCGGGTCGGCGCTGGTCACACGCTGGTTGCCGCGCACCGACTGAAGCGCCTTGAGCACCGTAGCCTGATCCAGACCGGCCTCGCGCAGAATTTCGCCGGCCTTGCTCTGCGATTCTGCAAGCGCCAGAATAAAATGTTCCACGCTGATATATTCGTCGTGCATCTTCTCGGCGGTCTGCGCCGCCGCGTTCAGCACCGCGCTGAATTCGCGCGACTGATAAAGCTGACCGGTTCCCCCCGACGCCTTCGGCAGCGCGTTGATCGCGGTCTCCACCTTTCCGGCGATCCGGCTCAGCGGAATACCGGCACGCTGCAGCAGCGCGCCGGCCAGTCCGTCGTTCTGATCCAGCAGCGCGCTGAGCAGATGGAGGTTGTTCAATTCGGGGTTCCCGTTTTCCTGTGCCACGGTCTGGGCGGCCATCAAGGCCTCACGCGAGCGGTTGGTAAGTTTTTCAAGGTTCATATTTTTTCTCCTTTTGCCTCTGAGACGTCCGGCGTCTCCCGCTCCGGTGTTCACTGATTTAAGGTAAACTCCGTTCGGAAAGCGTTTTCACGTCCAGCTCCGTCCGGCGCGGCGTTGCGGCGTTTTCAGCCGTCCGACCGTCGCGTTCAGCGGAGTGCGTTTGTTTTTGATTACAGACAAGCAAATACCGTGCCAGCAAAAGAACGGGCGTGCCGGAACTATTGTTGTGTCGGAATGGCACAACGATGAGGTGCTGTGACTGTGCTTTTGTGGCACAGTGGTAATTTTTACAAATATTTGGAACGGGATACTTGATATTTGATGACGGCACATTATATTAAAGGGTCTGAATATTACGGGAAAAATTAAAATTAACATAAGGAATCTGTAAAATGGCACATAAAAAAGGTCAGTCGAGCAGTCGTAACGGTCGTGACAGTAACCCGAAATTTCTTGGCGTCAAGGCGTTCAGCGGAGAGACGGTCACCGCCGGCAGCATCATTATCCGGCAGCGCGGAACCCGTTTCCGTCCGGGCAAGAACGTGGGCCTCGGCCGCGATTTTACCATCTTCGCGCTGATTGACGGCAAAGTTGAGTTTGACAAAGTCCGCCGCATGGTTGCCGTTGCGCCGCTGGCGTAACTCGCGGATCGCGGATATTAAAGAAGGCCCGAGGGAACGCCCCCGGGTCTTTTTTGTTCGGAGCGGGCGACACCGACGGCCGGGCGCGGATGGCGGATAGACAGGTTTTTGTGCGCGTTGCGATGTGTTGTGCGCGGCGGCGGAGGGTGTTGAACCTTGCGGACAAAGGAAGAGGAGTGTGCGGATTATGTTTGTGGACAAAGTGAAAATCAGTGTCAAAGCGGGCGACGGCGGCAACGGCTGCTGCAGCTTCCGGCGCGAGAAGTTCATCCCCAAAGGGGGGCCGGACGGCGGCGACGGCGGCGACGGCGGCAATATCATTATTCAGGCGACCACCTCGGAGCAGAGTCTGATCGATCTGCTCTACAATCGTCATTACACCGCGCAGCGCGGACCGAACGGCCGCGGCAAGGATCTGCACGGCCGGAAAGCCGACGATATCACCATTAAGGTGCCGGTCGGCACCATTATCACCGACAGCGACTCCGGCGAACCGGTTGCCGACCTCAACGAGGACGGCGCAACGGCGTGTGTGGCCCGCGGCGGCCGCGGCGGACGCGGCAATGCCAGATTCGCCACCAGCACCAATAGGGCGCCGCGGCAGTGCGAAGCCGGCGGCGACGGCGAGGAGCGGCTGCTGTCGCTGGAGTTGAAGACGATCGCCGACATCGGGTTGGTCGGCTATCCCAACGCCGGAAAATCGACGCTGCTGCGGGCGGTTTCACAGGCGCGGCCCAAAGTGGCACCGTATCCGTTCACCACGCTTCAGCCGGTGGTGGGCGTGGTCGATCTGCCGGACTACGGACGGCTGACGGTGGCCGATATTCCAGGGCTGATTGACGGTGCGCACGCCAACGTCGGCTTGGGACATGCGTTTCTGAAACACATTGAGCGCACCTACGTGCTGCTGTTCGTGCTCGACGCCGCCGGAACGGACGGGCGCAACCCGGTTGAAGACCTGCGTCATCTGCGCAGCGAGCTTGAACTTTATATGCGCGGACTCTCCAAACGTCCGGCGATCATTGTTGCCAACAAGTGCGACCTGCCGGAAAGCGCCGGTAATATTGCCGAATTGCGCGAGGCGCTCAAGAGCGAACCGATTGAGATTATCGAGATTTCCGCGGAAAAACATCAGCTTGGCGATCTTATCCCGCGTCTGGCGGAAAAAGTCAAGGAAAGTTCGCGCGGAATATTTTTCTGAAGCGAGGCCGTCTGCCCGCACCGGTTCGTCCGGCGGCGAGGTTGCGGTCAATATGGGAAACCGTCCAATTTGTAGAAATTGGGCGGTCTTTATTTTGTCTTACCGGGGGGAGTCGAGGCGGACGGGTGGAATTGTCGCGTCCGGCGGCGGAAAATTACCGGAAGCCGTGCCGCCGCAGAAAAGCGGCCGCAAGTTCCGGCCAGACTGCGGCCGGATTGTTTTCCGCCAGTCCCAGACCGTGATCGCCGTACGGAAACACATGCAGTTCGCACGGGCGCTTGATCCGGCGCATCGCCGCTTCAAGAAGCAGCGAATTTTCCACCGGAACCACGGTGTCTTGGGCGGTATGCCAGACTAAGAGCGGCGGCGTGACATCGCTCACCCGGTTTTCCAGACTGAGATAGGCGGTCAACTCCGTGTCATAGCGTTCTCCGGTCAAGTTGCGGAAACTGTCCCGGTGGGCGTATTCTCCGGCGGTGACGACCGGATAACAGAGAATCAGCGCATCCGGCACCGGGTTCATTTTGTCGGCGCCGTCATTGGCCACCACGTCGATGGCGCCGGCCAAGGTTCCGGCGCACAGCGCCAGATGTCCGCCGGCGGAGAAGCCGGCTGCGGCGATCGGTCCGCAGCCGCAGAAACGCAGCAACTGAACCGCCCGGAGCATATCCAGCTGCGGGTCGGGATAACGGCGCGGCGCCGTCCGGTACACGAGAACGGCGGCGTGAAAACCGAGTTGGTTGAAGCGTTCGGCGATGTTGCCGCCCTCGTGTTCGAGGCAGACCGTCTCATAGCCGCCGCCGGGAACCACCAGCACCGTGCCAAGCGCCGATCCCGCTTCCGGTGACAGCGGATGCAGTTCGATGAACGGTTCAAAGTCGCCGTTGGCGGAGCGGTTGCTTTCCCAGAGTTTCAGCCGGCGCTCCATCAGTCCAGATAGACCAGCTTTTCGAGGAGTTTCGCCGGCAGCCACAGCGCAATGTAGAGCGGGCCGGGGAGGTGCGAGCGCTGCATGACCACGGTCAGCAGAACCGGGGTGTCGGGTTCGGCGTCGCATTCGGTGAAGCTGAAATAGGTGAGGTCGCTGTTCTGAAGCAGTTTGCCGCCGATCTTTTCATATTCGCTGCGCGAGACCGGGAATCGCATGATGTACTGTGATGCCTGTTCCGAGCGGTAGATCACCCGGCTGTTCTGGTCTTTGACGAATTTGTCGATCTGCGCCTCGGCCGCCGGGAGGTCGCGCATTTCAAAGAAGTATACTGCCTCGCCGCTCCAGCGCCCCAGCTCGGACGCCTGTGGAATGGAATACTCAGGCGTAAGCGCGTTCTGCGCGGTGTCCTGACAACCGGCGAACAGCAGAGCCGCCGCCGCGAACATAAAAACTGAAATTTTTGACTTCAACATGATTCTCGACACTCCACGGTTGTTATTATTCTCCGGCGCGCCAGTTGTTCAGGCGCGTCTGTATGAACCCCACTATCTTTTCCTGCTCCGCCTTGCCGGTTCCGGTGATCGCCAGCGGTTCACCGAATTCAAACCAGACCGCGCGGTTGCGGTGCAGCGGCCCCATGTCGCGCAGAAAACGGCCGTTGCCGATAAAGTCGGTCTTCAGCGCCAGCGGAATCACCGGCACTCCGGCCGTCCGCGCCAGTTTCACCCCGATCGAATTGAACAGTTCCGGGTTGAATTCCGCGCTGCGGGTGGCCTGTGGAAACAGAATCACGCTGCACCCCCGTTCCAGCCGCTCCCGGCCGAGGGCGAGCACCTGCTTGAAGTCCTCTTTCGGGTTCCGGCGGGTCACCGGTATGGCGTGGAGCGACCGCATGATGTTGCCGAAGAACGGCACGTCGAGCAGCGACTCCTTGATGACAAAGGTGAAGTCCAGCCGCGGGCGGACGATCGCATGCAGAACCGCGGTTTCCAGCAGGCTCATGTGGTTGCCGATGATCACCGCCGGTTTTCCCGCCAGACGGTCGAGGTTGTTCAAGCCGCGCAGATGGATGCGCCCGCCGCAGTTCTCCACCAGATCGAAGTTCATATTGGAGTAATGTATCTGCCGCTCGGCGTCGAGTTCGCCGTGTTTTGCGCAGATTCCGGTGCGGATGAACACTCCGAAGTTACAGAGATAGAAATAGAGACGCGAACCGAACAGCAGCCGGTCGACCGCCGCCCGCGGATGATTTTCCGGCGTGTCGTAGGCGTCGCCGGGCGCCCTTGAAATGATTTTTTTCATATATAATAACTTAGCATTGGACTTTTTTTTTGCAATCGCCGCTCTTTTTTTACCGGAAAAATTCTTTTCAGACTTGAATATTAAAGGTTGTGGAGTATATTTTTATTCTCATAAGCATGCATAAATAGCGAAATTACATAAATCAAGGCAGGAAAAATGAAAAAAGACATCCATCCGAAGTACGGCGACGCCAAGATCATTTGCGCGTGCGGCGCTGTGTGGGACGTCAAATCGACTCGTCCCGAAACCAAAGTAGGTATTTGCGCCAAGTGCCACCCGTTTTTCACCGGCAAACAGAAGTTTGTGGATACGGCAGGGCGCGTTGAGCGTTTCCGTCAGCGTTACGCCAAAACCGGCAACAAATAAGTTGTCCTTCATAAAAGCCTGTCCGCAACTTGCCGACGGGCTTTTTTTGTTTCAAAAAACTGGCGGCGGCCTTGGACCGCGGCTTTTTCAGAGGTATCAGAGGTAGATGATATGACGCCACAGGATATTGCCGAACCAATCAACAATCTGCGCGACCGTTTCAAGGAACTTGAAACGGAGCTGGCAGATCCTGCAATTTACGGAAAGGTGTCCGAACTCAAGAAGGTCTCGCGGGAGCACAGCCGGCTTGAGCGGCTCTTCGCGTCGTATGACGGCTGGATCGCCGCAATCGCCTCGCTTGCCGAAAACGAGGAGATGCTCACCGGCGAGGAGGACGGCGAAATGCGCGAACTGCTTGAGAGCGACATCGCGGAACTCAAACAGCATATTGCCGGGTACGAGGTGGAAATCCGCCTCGCGCTGCTGCCGCCGGATCCGAATGACGGCAAAAACATCATTGTTGAAATCCATCCGGCAGCCGGCGGCGAGGAGGCCTCGCTGTTTTCCGCCGAAATGTTCCGGCTCTATCTGCGCTATGCGGAAAGCCGGGGGTGGAAGATCGAAGTGCTCGACCAGTCGGACAGTGATCTCGGCGGCATCAAAACCGTTTCATTCTCGCTTACCGGCGAGTCGGTTTACTCCAGAATGAAATACGAGTCCGGCGTTCACCGGGTGCAGCGCATTCCGGTGACCGAGGCCGGCGGCCGCATCCACACCAGCACCGTGACGGTGGCGGTGCTCCCGGAAGCCGAAGAGGTGGAACTGGACATCAAGCCGGAAGACCTCCGGTTTGACGTGTACCGCTCGTCCGGTCCCGGCGGACAGTGCGTCAACACCACCGACTCCGCCGTGCGGGTCACTCATATCCCGACCGGGATCGCGGTGGCCAGCCAACAGGAGAAGAGTCAGCACCGCAACAAGGAGATCGCGCTGCGCATTCTGTACGCCCGGCTGCTTGAAGCAAAACAGGCCTCGGAAGCGGCAAAACAGGCCGCCGACAAACGCTCTCAGGTCGGAACCGGAGACCGCAGTGAACGCATCCGGACTTACAACTTTCCGCAGAACCGCGTGACCGACCATCGGTTCAACGTCACCAGCTATGCATTGACCACCGTGATGGAGGGCGACCTTGATCTGCTGCTTGAACCGATCATCGCGATCGATTGCGAGCGCCGGCTGGAGGAACTCAACCGGCAGTAAAATCAGCTGTAAGATTGATCCGGCCGATGCTCCGAATGGAGCGTCGGCCTTTTTCTGCTTTGGATAACTGCCGGGGAGGGGGCGTCAGACGCCGGTGGAGGTGCGGGTCAGGTTTTTCATCCAGTCATAGCGGCTGATTTTGACGTATGCCACAAAACATTTGAATATCTGGTCGGACAGCAGCAGGGCGAACACCAGCCACGGCGGAGCATCGCATTTCAGCGCGGTCCATGCGGCGGGCAGCACCCAGCAGAAGACCCAGAACGTGTCGTTTTTGAAAACGAACGCGGTGTCGCCGCCGGCTTTCACCAGCCCGAACAGCGACGGCGCCTGATAGCAGCGCCCGATCATGATTACCGACAGAACCGCCATGAACTGCATCGCCGTGTTCAGCGTTTCCGGCTCAAGCTCATAGAATGACAGAAAAATCCCGCGACCGAAAAAAACGATCAGCGCACTCATGATGCCGATTCCGAAAAATATCGCCTGCATCGTTCTGGCGTAACGTTTGACCAGTTCGTAGTCGCCTGCTCCGATCGCTTTGCCGACCATGATTCCAGTTGCGGCTGCTACGCCCCAGGTGCCCATCCAGAGCAGGCGGTCGAACATGCCGGCGATACTGGCGGCGGAGATCGCGGCGGCCTTGAGCTGGCCGATAATCGCGCCCTGACCGATATTGTTGATCGCCCATACAATCTGACCGAGCAGCAGCGGAGTGCCGTATTTGACCAGGTCGTGAAAAATATTTGAGTCCCAGCGGAGAAAGTCACGCAGGCGGAGTTTCAGGTTTTTGTCGATCTTCAGCACGAAAAACAGCACAACGGCAAGTTCCACCGCGCGCGAGATGTCGGTGGCGTACGCCGCTCCGGCCACGCCCAGCGCCGGAAGCCCGAATTTACCGAAAATCAGCACATAGTTGAGAAAAACGTTGACGCAGAACGCGGTTATTGAATTTATCAGCCCGATCCGCACGATCTCCACCGAGCGCATGGCGACAATCAGCAGCTGCGAAGCGCAGAAAAGCAGATACGACACGCTGACCGCCCGAAGATATTCTCCGCCTTCGACTATGGCTCCGGCGTCGGGTGTCAGCAGCCCGATTATCTGCGACGGAAAAAGCAGCGCCGTCAGCGCGATGACCGCAGTCCCGGCAAGCGACAGTCTCATGCCTATGGAAATTACGTCCTTGATCCGGTTGCAATCCCGTTTCCCCCAATATTGAGTGGAAAGTATCAGCACCGTGCTTTCCACTCCGAACAGCAGAATCTGAAGTACCGTCTGCACAAGGGTTCCCATGTAGAGTCCGGAAATCGCCGACTCTCCAAGTCGGCCGACCATCAGATTGTCGGAAAATATTACGCCGAACGTTATCAGGTTCTGAAGCACCATCGGCATGGCCAGCAGGAAAAGTTTTTTGTAGAATTCAGGGTCTTCCACCCAGAATCCGCCGTTTTGGCTGGTGGAACTGCATGCGGTTGTCATCAGGTATTTCCGTCTTTGGAGTTGAGTTGTCTTATTAATATAGCATAGAAACGATTTCACCGCCATTGCGGAAAATGGTCTACCGGCGTTTTGCGGCTTCATTTGCGATGTGTTGTGCCGGTCATGAAAGAGCGTGCGGCTAAAATATCCGGAAAAAAGATCGGCGGCGCACTTTAAAAAAACTTAACAGCCGCTATCTTAATATGCGGTAAATATCAACAAGGAGTTTTCAAATGCATGATTTGCAGAAATTGTCCGGCTTCATGGGAGGGTTGACTCCATCCGCGACGCTGGCAATCGCAGCCATGGCCAAGGCGATGAAACAGCAGGGGCAGGACGTACTAAGCATGTCGGCCGGCGAACCTGACTTCGATACGCCCAAAATTATCAAGCAGGCGTGCATCGACGCTATCAATCAGGGCAAGGTCTATTATACTCCGGCCAGCGGACTGCTGGAATTGAAGAAGGAGCTGGTGGATAAATTTGCCGCGGACAACGGCATAAAAACCGGTACCGACCGTATTGTGATTGCGCCCGGAGCCAAATTCTCGGTTTTCAGCGCGATTGCGGCGCTCTGCGGTCCCGGCGACGAAGTTATCATTCCGGCGCCGTATTGGCTCAGCTATCCGGAGATGGTGCGGGCGACTGGCGCCAAGGTGGTTCCGCTGCAGACTCATGCCGCTGACAATTACGAACTGAATCCGGCCGAACTGGACGCGAAGATCACTGAAAATACCAAGTTGTTGATATTGAACACTCCGAGCAATCCGACCGGTGCGGTATATCGCAAATCGACGCTGGAGGCGATTGCCGAGATAGCGGTTCGTCGCAACATTATGATTCTGGCGGATGAGATATATGAAAAGCTGACGTACGACAAGGATTATCCGCATGTGAGCATTGCGTCGTTGAATGACCGGATTGCGGATCTGACGATTACGGCGAACGGCTTCAGCAAGACCTATTCGATGACGGGGTGGCGGCTGGGGTATTTGACGGCGCCGTTGTGGCTGGTGAAGCGGATAGTGGCATTTCAGAGTCACAGTACGAGCAATCCGACGACGTTTGTGCAGTGGGCGGGGATTACGGCGTTGCGGGACGGCGGTTCGGCGGTAGAGATGATGCGAGAGTCGTTTTCTAAGCGTCGGGATTTGATTTATTCGTTGTTGAAGGATGTGGATGGTTTGAAATGCATTCGTCCACAGGGTGCGTTTTATGTATTGTGTGACATTTCATCGTTTGGTCTGACGAGTGATAAATTCTGTGAGCGGTTGCTTGCGGAAGAGTTGCTTGCTGCTGTGCCGGGGAAAGGCTTTGGAGCGGAAGGTTCGATACGGTTGTCTTATGCGTGCAGCGAGTCGAACATTCGTGAAGCGGTGCGTCGTCTGGTGAAATTCTGTGAAAGTTTACGTGATCGTGCTTGACAAAACAGGAAAGTCGAGTATATTAAAAGAGTTATGAATGATGCGGGGTGGAGCAGTGGTAGCTCGTCAGGCTCATAACCTGAAGGCCGTGTGTTCGATTCACACCCCCGCTACCAATTATAAATTCAGCCGTCCGATGGACGGCTTTTTTATTGTCGTAACTACCCGTTGCATGGCAGGTTTTTGCGATTTTCGCCAGCGTCTCTGAATCCTTCATGAGACGGGTAAAATCACCGAAAAACGTCTCTCCGTCTCTCTTTTCTCGATGAAGAGAAGGACGACATCCTTCTTTGTAACGCGTTGATATTCAGCAAAGTCGCCCTTTTAAGTTTAGGCGTTAGACCGGAGTACCATCTGTGCGATTTTACGAACTGCGGACTTTTCAAGTCCGGCGTCAGCACCCGGAACAATGCGCCTTGAAGAAAAGGGTGATTTCCGCCTTGAGCATCTTGCCGCTGGCGACACGGAGGACCATGGCGGTAAATTCTTCGTCGGATGCGTTAAAATCGATGCCGTTCAAATCAAGAAAAATGAGCGCAGCCATCGCGCCGACACGTTTGTTGCCATCGACAAAGGGATGATTTTCGACCAGATGAAAAAGATATGCCGCCGCCATTTCATAGATGGACGGATGCAGAAAATTTCCGCCATACGTTGCGGACGGCATTCCGATGGCTGATTTCAGAAGTTCAATATCGCGTAATCCGGACGCTCCGCCGAAGTGTTCAATTTGATAATCGTGGATTTCAATCACTTCGGAGAACGTCAGAAACGATGGCTCGGATTTCACTTTGCCAGCTCCTCAAAGGATTTCGCATAGCGTTTCCCGACCTTGTCCATGGAGTTGCGAAATTTGCTTGCCCGGACAGCGTCCTTTACGGGAGTCAGGACAAGTGCCTGCCCGTCGGTCACCACTTCAAAAGCGGTGTCGATGGTCGCACCGAGCAAGTCCAGAATGGGCTTCTCAATCACGAGAGCGGCGCTGTTTCCATGTTTAGTCAATGACTTTATCATAATGCACCTCCTGTTGTTATCACATTGTCAATACTAAGATACACCGTCATGGAAGATTTGTCAAGAGGTCTTTCTGGTTTTTACACCATGCCGAAAAATTCTCGCTGCGTCTGCCAGTCATCGGGAATGCCGTTGGCAAGCTTCGCCATGGTGAGGGTTTCCGGCGAGGTTCCATTGAAGACAGCCATCACGATGTCCGGCGCGAGGTTCACCAGCGAGAGCATCCGGGCGACCGCCGAACGGTCGGTTTTCAACGCTTGGGCAAGTTCCAACACCGTGCCATATTTTCCCGTTTCCAGCAGGTGAACACATTGATAGGACTTCGTAATTGCGCGTGCCAGCGATTCATTTTTGAAATCCTCAAACGAGGTTTCCGGACCGATCAGCATTACCCGTTTCCCGCTTTTTCGAAGCTGGCACGGAATATTCATAAACACAGTTCCGGATTCGTCGGTCTCAATTCTGCTCATGTGCGTCCTCCATTCCGGCTTCGGTCAACAGCGTTACCAAGCCGTCTTGATTGAATTCGATTTTGATGTGATCTTTGAAGATGATAATCTGGCGGACAATAGCGTGAATCAGTTTGTACCGTTCCGCCGGACACATCACCTCCCAAAGAGTATTCAGATTTTCAAGTGCTTTCACCGCCAATACCGAGCCGGTTCCGAACTCGTCCAGCCGTGCGTCGATCCGGGCCAGCATGGTCGGCGTTTTCAATACCGCCGACAGCTCTTTCACCACCAGTGTTTCAATGTCGGCGGCCGGAATGCGCGGCGTCGGGCAGATGCTGAAGTTCCGTTTACTGTCCTCGTTGCAAATATAGTAACCGTATCGGTGTTTCCCTTTCTTTACGGTATGAGCCAACGTGATTGCGCCGCCGCAGTGTCCGCAAACCATCAATCCGGCAAACGGTTGAAGTTTCGGACTGCGCCGTTTCGCATCGTGCGTGAGATTGCCAATCAACAACGCCTGCGCCTTGTCCCATGCCTCTTGCGTCACGATTGCCTGATGTTCTCCCGGATAGGTTTTGTCCCGATGCGGCACGCGCCCGATGTAGAGCGGATTTTTCAACATCCGGTAAATCATCTGATTGTTGATCTGCTGTCCATCGTGCTGGACCCCATTCCGGGTTCTCCAAACCTTGCCGCGACAGCCGCGCAGTTCCAATTCGGTGGATACTTCTTTGGCCGAACCGCACTCATTGTATCGGTCAAATACGAAGCGCACGATTTCCGCTTCTCGTTCATTGACCACCAGTTTTCGGGTTGCCGGATCGGTGTCGTAACCGAGAACCGGATAACCGCCGCAGTGCATACCTTTTTTCTTGGCGGCGGCGACCTTGTCACGCACGCGTTCGGCAATGATTTCACGCTCATATTGAGCGAAGGTCATCAAAATATTCAGCATCATTCGACCAGCGGAGGTGCTGGTATTAATTTCTTGCGTGACACTCACGAAGGATACATCGTGGGCATCAAGGAATTCCTGCAAGTCGCTGAAATCGGTCAGACAGCGGGTCAGACGGTCGATCTTATAGATGACGATAATGTCGATTTTCCCCGCTTGAATATCATCTTTGAGCCGGTTCAAAGCCGGACGGTTCATGTTGCCGCCGGAAAATCCGCCATCATCGTAGCGTTCCGGCAGACAGATCCAGCCATTAGCTTTCTGACTGGCGATATAATTTTCACAGGCTTCGCGCTGTGCTTCCAGCGTGTTGAAATTCTGTTCCGAATCGATTTCATGACTTTTGCGCGTATAACAGGCGCAACGATAGGTGCGTTTCTGTTTCGTGTTTTCCATTTATTCCTCGGTAAGTTGAAAGAAGCGTTTGCCATTCCAATGCGCTCCGGTTATTTGATAGGCAATCGCAGTCAGCGAACGGTATAGTTGACCATTGTATTCGTATCCGTTGTTACGGATCGTGACCTCGTATTTTTCGCCGTGCCACATCCGGACGATGATCGTTCCCGGTCGAGGACCGCGTTTTTTCGCCTGTGCGGTAACAGGATCTTCATTCCGAAGCATCGCCCGGAGCATATCCGATGACAATCCGCCATAAAAGAGTTCCTGTACCCGGTAGGCAAGACGTTTCCGCATGAAAACGGGGCCGTAATTGGGCGGTTCCTTGCCGAACAGGTCTTTCCATTTTTCAGTCAGTTCATTTTTTGACATTTGAGCGAGCGCCAACAGTTGACGCCGTACCGATTCCTCATTTCCTGTTTGTTCCATTATATTCCTTTCCAGTTGGGTTGCATGTGCTATATTGAAAGCGTGCTATTGCCATAATAGCCAGCTCTCTATGACAAAGTTTTTCAGTTTGCACGGATTGGAGTCCGAACAGCCGACAGACGCTTCATGGCATCAGAGAGAATTTTCGCAATCTCCGCAACGGTGGACGTTGGCAGAGACTTTCCCTTAGGTGGTTTTTGAACAGTCATTAATATCCTTTCGTTGAATAAGTTCGGTTAATAATCAGGATTCGATTTGCTATGTCGCCCATGGAGAGCTTTCTATATGCGTAAGCCAAACCAATGGAGGTCAATATGGCAATCGAAAACATCAAAATCGGGACGAAGGCAATCGCCAGGGTCGGCCGCAATGCAATCGAAGTGGTAGTCATTGCACAAGCAGACGGCGGCGTATACCGCGTCCGCAATAAAGCATGCAAAGAATTCACGGCGCGTCGGTTAGAAGCAATGCCGGATGAAAAAGCCAAAGCCTCATGTGAGGATTCTGAAAATTCCTGGATAGAAACACCGGCAAAGCATTTGAGCCTCATGAATGCGGCGGTGGAAGTCCTGCGCCGGAGCGAACAGCCGCTCAACACGCGCGAAATCGTCGCACAGGCTATCGCGCTGGGGCTGTGGATGCCGACCGGAGCGAAAACGCCCGAACAGACGCTCTACGGCGCGATCTTCCGCGCGATGGCGACCAAGGAACAGCCGCGCATCGTCAAGGCCGAGCAGAAGGGTAAATTCCGACTGGCGTAATGCTAAAAAAATTTATCGGTTCGCAACCAACTTAATTTAGCATATCGAGTCCTTCCGCCGCCCTCCATGAGAAAAGGTCGGTAGGAGTACCTTTGGATCATGCCGGATGCCCTCCTATGCGGAGGCAGAGCCGCCCCCTGACTACCCAGCTGTCCTCCGCTATTTTGAGCGTCGCACGCCAATTTCCGAGCGACTGTAGGCACTTCAAAATATTCCCGGACGCTTGCGGAACGTATCTTACGCCTTCCGATTCCTTCCGCCGCCCTCTATCTCAATCGAGGCCAAGGAGTACCTTCAGATTTTCAGCTAGGGCGATGCCCTTGTGCGGACTCTGCGTCCTCACGCCCATAAGCGGCATTCCTGCGCCCGCTGTCGCGTGATAACGCAATGCCGCTGGGCATTTACCATGCCAGTATTGTTGTGCGGTGGTGGCGGCTTACGACGCGACTAAACAATTTCACCCAACCGTTGACGGGTTGTGCTCAAGCACGATTCATCGATATCAAATCCGATGAATCGGCAGTTACATTGTCTTGCGGCAATCGCGGTTGTGCCGCCGCCGAGGAACGGATCGCAAACGGTC
>JAQUTL010000038.1 GCA_028709805.1 Victivallaceae bacterium | reverse complement strand
TCGGCCCGGTTGTTATTTCTGCAATAACAACGGTATCTCTTTTTTTGTCAAATCGCCAGTGTTTTTTTACTCCGTCTGGTTGTTCACGCTTAGCCTTTCCTGCCGCGGCAGCGGCTCAGTTCAAGTAAATTACCCTATAATTATAGTTGCAGAATAAAAGATGTCAAGCATCTTTTTGTTGTTCTATTTGCTTATTTTTGTGTTTTTAGCGTTATTTACTTGCAAATGACTGAAAATCCCAAACTATTTGAAATCAGCCTTACCGGTTTAGGACTTAAATTCTGCATGAATTACTTGTCCGAATTGTGGTTTCCCGGCTATTTGATGGCGAAAAAGTATTTCCAACATCTTATCCAAGACTTTCCGCCATTTGACATTGATATAGCAATCAGGCCCGGCTTCATCGGGCGCACGGCTCAGCAATGCCAATTCGTAATCTCTTCCCGGCTGCTTTTTTTGTTTTGTAAGCATATCGATGAGCTGTTCGGAATAAGTGGGACAGCTGAGCAGGTATGCCGTCTTCACTTTTGGAGTCATAGACAATTCTCTGATTCTTGACCAGCCGGATTCTTGTTGGGAAGTAATTGCAAACCGATGGATTCCATGCTCTTCGACATTATATTCCTGAAGCGTTTTGATCATTCCAATGTCATTGAACCAATTGAGCGCATGCTTTGCTTCCCGTTCGCCGCTGGCCAGCATGATGACTCTACGGCAGCCGCGCAGGGCAAGAAAAAGAGCAAGTTGATCAAGCGCCGAACGGTAATCGATGAAAACCGTACTGGTATACGGTCTGAAAAATGACAATTTTACCGATGCGATGTTCGCTTTTCGCACCGATTCCCAACGTTCGAGAGAAAGCTGTTCGCCGGCAACAATGATACCGGAATATAAATCTTGTAAAACCGCAGTTCCAAGCGAACTCTCCTTTACATATTCTGTATGATAACCGGATCGTTCCAATCTTTTTTTCAAGTTGACATTCAGCCAATTTCTCCAACCGGAAACCGCAAGCAATTCGGACTCCGGGCTGATAATTGCAATCGGTTTGGAAAAGGCTGGATTTGCCAATTGGGCATAAGGGGTTATAAGTCGTGTGCGACGTCCCGGCGAGATATCCAAAAGGCCGTTTTTTGCCAGTTTTTTTATAATTACGCCTGCGGTTCTCTGACAGATATTATATTTTACAGCCAACTCGTTGAGTGTCGGGAAGTCATCTTCCGGAAGAATCTGTCCTGAAAGGATTTGATCCCGTAGATCTTCCTCAATAATAACTTTTTTTGTCCTGCGCTGGTTAATCATAAAACCTGCTCATTGTTGCTTATTTGCCTGTTTGGGGGTGAATATATACCATAGTTGCTTATTTTGCAAGGCGATGAACCGCATAAAAAATTCAAGAAAACTCCGAATTCGACTTGACAGTGCGGCCACCCCGCGCTGTTTTCGTCTCTTTGCAAGATTTATCGCTTATTCTTCCGAAACCCATTCGCATTCTCTCGCTTATATATAGGGCCTGCTGAACCGGAGGCGACTATGCTGCCGATTGATATTCTCCAAAGATTTGCTTGAAAATCCTCTCGAAAAATAGAATTCCGGACGGTGTTGATAAAAGCCTTTCCCGTTTCTGTGCCCACCGGATCAGGTTCGCCGCAAGAAAGGTAATGGCGATCACGGTTTCAGAACAGTCCTTGCGCCGGGACATTACCCGTCCCAAGCCCAAACGCCGCTTGCATTGACCGAATTTCCCTTCAATGGCGTTACGTGCCGAATTGTCTGCCAGTTGTTGTTTCAAGGAGTCCGGATCAACTATTTTTGCCGGTCGTCCGCGACGCGGTCCGGAAAGACGAATCCCGTGTTCGGCGCAATATCTCAAATTTTCCCGATTGCGAAACAGCTTATCCGCCAAAATCGCTTCCGGATAATGCCCGGTTCGTGTGTATCATGGTTGTTCAAAAATGATTCTGGGTTTTGAGAAAAACGGGTAATACTTTGCTCTGGATTGTAACCTTGACCGTGAATTTGACATCAACTTGATGTCCGATTCGGTCAATGACGCTAAAATGACATCGCGGAAGTGCTATTGCAAGAGGTAATTTGATGAAAAACGGAATTAAATTAACCGGTGCAAGAATGCCGGATTTCGGCGTTACGGGCGCCATTACAGCCGGTGCGGGCGGCACGCGATAGCCGCTCAGCGTGTCTGTTCAGCCGTGATGGCGTTGCGTAATATCGCCCTTGACATAACGGCGAGCCCTACGCTGTTGAGGTAGATTCCATGTGACGGATTTTAGCCCTTCCCAGAAAAAATCCGGGACTGTCGGCAAAAGGAAACGGATGCTGATTTTGAACTCCGACCCCGGATTCGGGGTACGAAAAATAGTCGGACATCTCCAGGTTTGAGTAAGATATTCGGATGCTACGGCAGGGACAGTATGCGGCTGGCTCTCGCCGTCAATGATATTTTCCGCCGGGAGACGGGCGAAGACCGCTTTCCGAAAGTGTCGCTGCAGGCGTTGAAAGACGCTTTAAATATCGCAGGCGATGTCCAGCATAACGCTTTCGAGGATGCAAAAGATGCCGCGGCGGTGTATCGGCGGCTTACCGAGATGCTCATGCCGTCATAGAAAAGTCAACCGCGCCGGGTGATTATAGATGCTTTTATGGTTATTCGGCGCGACTTCGACCTTTTCCTCCGCCTCAAAATTTTTGAAGCGGAGAATTTTCATATACGCGCTCATTCGCAAAACTCGCCAGCATTTCATAAAAAAAGCGCCTGTTTTTGGGATGATAGAGAAAACGATTTGATATTCAATCGCTTACAGAAATCATAGCCGAGAGGTCTGCGACCTTTCCAAACGGAGAAATTCCCCTCAAAAGCGTCCGCCCGCGTGCCGGGAATGCTGTTTGCGTGATTCTCTGTCCGCCAAAGGGTTATCCCCTGTCAATCGCAAAGTCCTTGACAACAGGCTACTTGGACGGGACAATAAAAAAGCACCAACGGCAAACCGTTGATGCTGAAATACTTAAATGGTCGGAGTGAGAGGATTTGAACCTCCGACTTCTGCGTCCCGAACGCAGCGCTCTAGCCAGGCTGAGCCACACTCCGAATAAAAAGTGTTGTTTTATCCGCAACACCTTATTAATCTACTCCAATAATCAAAAAAGTCAAATCAGTTGTCGGCCTTTTTGAGAGAAATGATGACTTTTTTCATCGTTCCTTCTCCCTCGCTTCTGGTCTCAATTTCAGGATCATCCTGAAGATTGATGTGAATGATCCGGCGGTCATGCGCATTCATCTTGGCCAGCTCCACCGGCTGCCCCCACTTCTTGACTTCCTTCGCCTTGTCCAACGCCAGCATGCGCAACTGCTCCTCCGGAACCGCATCTTCGCGCTCGCCGCCGCGTTCCATGCGCTCACCGCGCTCGCTACGCTCGCCGTCGCGACGCGGACGGCGCTCACGCCGCTCGCCGGAATTACGGACTTCCCGGCCGCCGGTAACGTTTCCGTGCGAATATCCGTCAATATCCAGAGATATCACCGGGGTGTCCTCTTCGCCGCGGAACAGTATCCGGTTCAAAAGTATCTGGAGGCTCTCCAGCGTCGCGCCGCGCCGGCCGATGATGCGTCCGGCCTCCTCGCTCGCGATTTTGATGATCAGGCGATTGCCGGAATATTCTCCGGTGCATGACGCCTCAAGTCCGAGATAATCCAGCATCGTTCCGAGAATCTTGAGGGCTTCATCCTTTTGACTTTCCATTTTCGTTGCGTCTGCCATTTACTTCCTACTCCTTGTGGTGCTTGCCGTTTTCTCTGCGGTACGGCGTTCGGGTTAGCTTTTTGCCCCCGCATTTTTCGGGGTTTCGGGTTGATTGTCCCATTTGCGTTGCAAATACATCTGCAGGATACTGAAAATCTGACTCACCGTCCAGTACAACGTAAGGCCGGACGGCAAATCATAAAAGAAAAATAACATTACCAGCGGCATCAAATACATCATCTTTTTCTGCATCGGATCCATTGCCGTCGGTGTCATATGCTGCTGCAAAACCATCAGCAGCGTCATTGACAGCACCAGCGGATTGACCGGCAGGCCAAAGAGGTGCGCTACCGTGTCCGGGCCGGCCAGGTCGGGCGACCACCAGAAGCCGACATGCCGCAGCTGAACCGCGCCGGACAGCGCCGCATACAGCGCAATAAAAATCGGGAACTGCAACAGCAGCGGCAGACATCCGCCCAGCGGATTGATCTTTTCCGTGCGGTAAAGCTCCATAGTCTTTTGATTCATCAGCTCCGGACGGTCTTTGAATTCTTCGCGGATCGCTTTGATTTTCGGCTGAACGGCGGCCATGCGCTTCATCGACAGGTTGGCACGCCGGGTGATCGGGAACAGCAGCAGACGGACGATCAGCGTCAGAATAATGATGCTCCAGCCGTAACTGCCGCAAAACTTATGCAGCCAAAGCAGCACATTGAGCATCAGATTGGCCAGCGGATCAAGCCAGCGGTAGGAGAGGTGCATCATATTGTCGGCGTTGGGAGCCAGCCCGGTAAGTGCGTCGGCCACCTTGGGCCCGGCGAAATAGTTGAAGTGGAAGCTCAGCGGCGCGGCGCCGGCCGCCGGCACTGTCACATTGTCGAGCCGCGCGGCGATTCCGGCCAGATAGCGTTTGTCCTTCGCGTCATACTGGACGCGCTCGAACACCGGAGTGAACGGCCGGTCCGCTCCGAGCGCGGCGGCAAAATATTTATTGGAAACGCCGATCCAGCTCATCGGAGCGGTGTCATGATTGTAGTCGTCGTCATCCACATCCTTGCTGGCGAATTTGCCGGCGGCGGTGGAGTAATCGAACCGGTGGGCGGCGCCGCGCAGCGAAGAACCGGCCAGACCGGTCACCCCGTCGAGGTCGCCGCCGGAGACGAACACCGTGCCGAGCGGCAGCGGATCGGCGGCGGTGCCGCTGAACGCGATATCGCAGGCGATGATATACCCGTCGCCAATGGTCCAAGTCTGGGCAAGTTTAAATTCTCCGGTCGGCGCGGCGATCAGCCGCTCAACGGTATAACTTTCACCGAGATTGTCACGGCCGTGATTGATCAGGCTTTTCTCCCGCCAGGGAACGGCGCCGCAGACCGAAAGCGCACCGGGCTGAAGTTTCGGAATCAGCGTATAACGCGAAGAAAGGTTGTTGTCCAGCACAATGGCGGCGTCGCGATCGGGAGTACGGTAGTCTTTGAGTACAATCTCATCAATCATCGCCAAGTCCGGCGCGCTGAATACAACTTCAATTTTAGCGTTTGAAAGCCGCTCCGGATTAATTTTCGCCGGTTCGGCGACCCCGGTCTCAAAAGCGCCGGAAATCGTGGCGGCCGCGACCTGTTCGCCGGCGGGCGCAGCCAGCGGAACGGCGACTGGAGCCGGATTGTTCGCCGTCTGCGTCGCTGACGCGGGTTGAACTGCGGATGTCGCGGACGGAGCTTGCGCGGCGGCCGCCCGGTCAACCGGCGCTGAAGCTCCGGAATCGAAAAATTTGCTCAGCGGTCCCCAAGCCAGCAAAATCACCAGCGATATAACGATCGCCGTCAAAATATCCTTGTTAAATTTCACTTGTCTCTCCACATCTTTGTGGAAGCGGACGCGGTTTGTCCGTTTCCGTTGTTTTTAGGCGGCACCGGGTCATATCCCCCCTTGCAGAACGGGTTGCAGCGAAGCAACCTGAATATTGCCAGCCAACCGCCGCGCCACAGGCCATGAACCCGCAGCGCCTCCATCGCGTACAGCGAACAGCTTGGTTCAAACCGGCAGGCGCGCGGCAGCCACGGTGAAATAGCGTATTTATAAAACGCGATCACCCCGATCAGCCAATTTGCCGGAAGCAGAAAACGGCGGACGCCGCCACATGCGCCGTTGCAATTCCGGACGGCGTCTGTTTCCGTCTGCGATTCGGTTCCCGGCTTTCGACCGGGTTCCGCCGCGTCTCGTCCGTCGCTCATTGTTCTCCGGCGACGAGACCGGCTCTGCACATAACGGTGCGCATTTCCTGTACAACTTCCTGACATTTCCGTTCGGCCATCTGTGAGCGAGGAATCAGCAGCAGCCACGTTGGAGCAAACTCGTCGTGAAGCAGCCGGAAACTCTCGTACAGAAGCCGGCGCGCCCGGTTTCGTTTGACCGCCAGAAGACTGTATTTCTTTGAACAAACAACCCCGCAGCGCAAAGTACCGTCCGGACTCGGCGCTGCCACTAAAACAAAAGATCGCGCCACGGTCTTACGGCCGGAGCTGCGCAGATAATCAAACTCGCTTTTCAGGCGCAGGTGTGGCTCGCGATTTTTATTCATTGGCAAAAAAACTTTTTCGGGATTCATGCCGGACTTCGGAGTCCGAACCCGCTTAACACCCGATTCCCCTGACTTCTTATAAAACAACATCAGACACCGTGTCGGAACGCCATTTTCCCACCGGCGCCTGATCCCCGTGACCTTTTATAAAACAACACCCCTGAAAACATGTGTTTTCAGGGGAGTTTCCCACTCTGCCGCGCTATGCGGACAACTTGGCGCGCCCCTTCTGGCGGCGACGCTTGAGAACCAGACGGCCGTTCTTGGTGGCCATTCTTGCCATGAATCCGATACGGCGTTTTCTGCGGCGGTTCGAGGGTTGAAATGTTCTTTTCATTTTTCTGTCATCCTATGTTATGTATACAAATTCTCAATCGTATGAGCCAAATAACTTATCGCTTATATTGGTTTTTTCAAGTCTTTTATCATAAAAAACCCGGTTTTTATCTTGACGAAGCCGTCTTGCGGCAATATATTGACCGCACATATGAAAAACTTTACAGTACAATATCATATTGAGCGGTCCGGTGACAATGGCGGCTGCGCAATTCTGCGGGGCGTCGTGTCGGCCGACCGGCCGTCGGCCAGCTTCGCCGTAGGAACGCTCGAAGTGGATGGAATTGAACTGATTCCGAGCTCCAGACTGCATTTCCATGCCGGCAGGTCGAGCGCCGAACTTCCGGAAGTGCGGATATATCGCCCGGTCGCCGGACGCAATTATCTGTTTCATCTCATTCTCAATTTACCGGACGGCTCCGTGGAGCTGGACGAGGTCGTGTTACTTTGACTTTCCCGCCGCCGGCGCACCGGCTTTTTCCTCGACTTTAGTCACCACAATGTAAGGGTAACTCCAGTTCGGGACTTCAAGCTTTTTGCCGCTTATTGTGACTTCCCGGCCGACCATTCCTGAAAGATCGACCGCTCTTTCCTTCAATGCGGCCGGCTTGGTGCGGTCGCTCCACTGGCTCCAGTCAACTTTCCCCTCGTAAAGAGCACCGAGAACCGGCAGTTTCCCGTCGGCCTCGCGGCGGGCAAGCGCATATCCGGCGCCGGTCGCGGCGGAATCGGTCTTGAGCAGCACGCCGCTGACGGTTATGTCGGTCGGCGCACCGTTGAACCAGCCGCGCATGAGTTCAAATCCCTTGACTGCGTCTTCGATCGAAGAATACTCGACTTTGGCAACGGCTTCACCGGAGCGGCTTGACGGCGCCACCGCCTGATCGCTGCCGACCATTTTCTGATAGTCGGCGTCCGAAACCGCAACGTGCGGACTTGAAACATAAGCGAAAAATCCCTGCGGCGGTTTGATCTTCAGCCATTTGGGATTCTTGTCGCTGACTACTTCGAGCTTGGTGTCCATCGGGATCACGCCATAGCTGTGAAACGCCACGCCGGCGCCGTAGCGCATCTGCACCCGGGCGATGGTCTTTCCCGCCTGAACATAATCAGCCGCCACATAAGCGTCGGCATTTTCCGGGAGTTCGATTTTATACCATGCGCCCTCGACTCCGGCGATTTTTACTTCGGTGCCGCGCGGCAGCTTCGCCACAACTCCGGCGTTGGCTACCGGCTGAATGCGTACATTGAGTTTTTCCGGGCGGACTTTGCCGACGACGGCGTCGGCGTTGACGGCGAACGCCAGCAGCAGCGCCGGCAGCAGGATGATGAGTTTGCTCATTTTTTATTCTCCGTATGGGTTTTCTCTAAGAAGAAAACTATACTCCGGATACGCGGCTTTGGCAAGTTGATTTTATAAAAAAACACTTTATATTATTTTATATGAAATACTCCGACTTCATCCGCTATCTTGAATTGGAAAAACAGGCCAGTCCGCATACCGTGGACGGCTATTCGCGCGACATCGCCCAGTTCGCCGGACTGATGGATATCGACCTTGATAAATTCGACGACTGGAACTCGCTTGAGCGTGACGACGCCAAGACATATCTGTATCGTCTTCATTCGCTTTCACCGTCGCCGGCCACCGTGCGGCGCAAACTTGCGAGTCTGCGCGGCATGTACCGTTTTTTTCAACGTGAAGGCGCGGCGGCCGGAAATCCTTTTGCGACGCTGGCTTCTCCGAAGCGAGCCGTGCCGCTGCCCAAGGTGCTGGCGGTGGACGCCGTCGGCCGGCTGATCGCCGCGATTCCGGACTACTACGCGAAAATGACCGCCGATAAATTGATCGAAAACCGTGCGCTGGCCGCTTTTGCCGCGTTGCGCGACACCGCCATGACCGAAGTGATTTATTCCGGCGGCCTGCGCGTAAGCGAAGCGGTAAACCTGAACTTCGGAGAGCTGGATATGCTCGGCGCCACCATGCTGATCCGCGGCAAGGGAAAAAAGGAGCGGATTGCCGCGCTTGGCCGTCCGGCGCTGCGCGCGCTGCGGGCGTATTTCAAAAACCGAGGCCGCGGTACCGGCGCCGTGCCGGTGTTTACCAACATCCACGGCGACAGGCTGACTGCGCGGACTTATCAGCGCAATCTGAAAAATTATCTGACCTTTGCCAATTTGCCGATAGACCTTTCACCGCATAAGCTGCGGCATAGTTTCGCCACCCATCTGCTGGATGCCGGCGCCGATCTGCGCAGCGTTCAGGAGATGCTCGGTCATGAAAATCTGTCCACCACCCAGATATACACCCACGTCAGCGTCCGGCGGCTCAAAGAGGTTTATGACCGCGCCCATCCGCACGCCAAGCGGCGCAAGGGATGAGACGGCGCGGGCGGACAATGGCAGGGCGGAATGGTCAGTCGAGCCGGGCGAAAACAGCCTTGAACTCGTCAAGTCCGGCAGCCCGGAAGTAGATGTTGCCGGCCTTCTCCGCGCCGATGGTGGAATGGGGCGCGTGACCGTAATCGTGCCCCGGCCAGACGGTGGTGGCGTCCGGCAGTTTTTTCAGTCGCTTCAGTGAATTGAACAACTGTTCGGCTTTGCCGAACCCGATGTAATCGACAAACAGCGTATCGCCGGTGAACAAGGCGTCGCCGGCCAGATAGCAGACCGAGTCGCGGCTGTGTCCGGGTGTGAATATCGCCTTGATTTCTCCGTCGCCGCCCAGCGGGATTTTTTCGCCGTCGGTCAGATTGGCGAACTCGAAAACCGGCGTTCCGGGGAAATGATTCAGGTTGGCGGTGTGGTCCGGATGGCGGTGGGTGAGCAGAATGAAGTCAAGCTCAAAACCGCGCCGGGCGTCTTCGATCTTTCTCAGGTCGCCGGTGGGGTCCACCAGCGCGGCGCGGCCGTTGCGGACAAGCAGATAGGAAAAATTCTTATCAAATCCTCCCACCGCCAGCTGAATTACCTCAAATTTTATTTTTTCCGCCATTCAATCATCCTCTGACAGGCCACATAGAACGCCGGAATCATAAAGGTTCCCAGCAGCACCGCAAGCAGCATGCCGCCCACCACCACCATGCCGAGCGCGCGCCGGCTGGCGGCTCCGGCTCCGGTGGCGGTCAGCAGCGGCAGGGTGCCGAGCACAAAGCTCACCGCCGTCATCAGCACTGCCCGGAAGCGCAGTCTGGCGGCGAACTCCGCCGCCTCCGCGATGCTTTTCCCTTCCTCGTGCTGGACTTTGGCAAACTCCACGATCAGGATCGCGGTCTTGCAGGCGATGCCGAACAGCAGGACAAAACCGACCTGTGAGTAAATGTTGTTGTCGCCGTTCATCATGTAGAGGAACAGCAGCGCTCCGCCCAGCGCCACCGGGACCGAGAGCAGCACCGCGAACGGAATCATCCAGCTTTCGTACTGCGCCACCAGAAACAGATAAATGAACAGCAGGGCCAGGGCGAACACCATGCCGATCTGTCCGGAGGCCTCGCGCTCCTGATACGACATGTCGGTCCAGTCGAACTTGAATCCGGACGGCAGAACGCTTTTCGCCACCTCCTCCATTGCCGCCATCGCCTGCCCGGAACTGTAACCCGGAGCCGGCGACCCGAATACGGTGGCCGAACTGTACAGATTGTAACGGTTCAGATATTGCGGACCGAACACCGTGCGCGGCGTAAGCAGGGTGCTTAGCGGCACCATTTCGCCGTCGGCGTTGCGGACGTGGACTCTGGCGAGATCGGCGATTTCACCGCGCATGGTGGCGTCGGCCTGAATCTCAACTTTGTAAACTTTGCCGAACTTATTGATGTCGTTGATGTAGCTGTATCCCATCAGCCCTTGAAGCGCGGCGTTGATGTCGGTCAGGGGAATGTCGAGTTTGAGCGCCTTTTCACGGTTGATGTCCAGATACTGCTGCGCCAGTTTCGCCTCGAAAGTGGTGAACACCGCGCTGAGCGCCGGGTGGCGGTTTGCTGCTTCGCAAAGCACGGACAGCGCCTGAGCCATGCGGTCCGGATCGGTTCCGCCGGTGTCTTCAAGGACGAACGAAAAACCGCCGGTGGTGCCAAGCCCGGGAATCGGCGGCGTGGCGATCGCGTTGATCTGCGCCGAGGGAATCTTGTTGTACTTTTTCTGGAGCGACGCGATGATCGCATCCTGTGACAGCTCCGGTGTTTTGCGCTCATCCCACGGGTCGAGAACGACGATGGCCATCGCATTGTTGGACGCGGCGGTTCCGGTCAGGATGCTGTATCCGGAGCAGGTGATGACGTCCTTGACGCCCGGTTCGGCTTTGGTGACGCCGATCAGTTCAGTCACCGCCTGTTCGGTGCGCGGCATCGCGGCGTTGTTGGGCAGCTGTAGGTTGACCATGAACGCCCCCTGGTCTTCAGAGGGGATGAATCCGGCGGGAAGGTCGTTGAACAGTTTGACGCAGACCGCGAGCAGAACGCCGTAGCAGAGCAGCAGCACGACGACGCGCCGCACCAGACCGGCGACGACCATTCCGTAGGCTGCGGTCATTCTGTCGAATATCCAGTCAAAGCCGCGGAAGAACCACGATTTCTTTTTTCCGGCGGACGGCCGCAGCAATATCGCGCTCAGCGCCGGACTCAGCGTCAGCGCGTTGATCGACGAGATCGACACCGCCACCGAGATCGTGATCCCGAACTGCCGGTACATCTCTCCGGTGATGCCGGAGAGGAAACATACCGGCACGAACATTGCCAGCAGCACCGCGGTGGTGGCGATCACCGGTCCGGTGACCTGCTCCATTGATTTGAGCGCCGCTTCTTTCGGCGTCAGTTTTTCCTCGTCGATCAGCCGGCTGACGTTTTCGATCACCACGATCGCATCGTCCACCACCACGCCGATGGCGAGGATCAGACCGAACAGCGTGATCAGATTGATCGAATAGCCGATCGCCTCAAGCACCGCGAAAGTGCCGACCAGCGAAACCGGGATGGCCACGGTGGGCACCAGCGTCGCCCGCCAGTCCTGAAGAAACAGATAGGTGACCAGAATTACCAGCAGAACCGCCTCGAACAGGGTGACGACCACTTCGCTGATGCTGGCGCGGATGAAGTCGGTGGTGTCATACTGGAAGCCGTATTCCACGTCGTCCGGGAAACTCTGCGAAAGCTCGGCCAGTTTTGCCTTGCACTGCTGGGCGATTTCGAGTCCGTTCGCGTCGTTCAGCTGATAGATTGCCAGCAGCGTGGCCGGCTGGCCGTTGAGCTGGCCGGCGCTGGCGTAATTGGCCGCGCCGAGTTCGATGCGCGCCACGTCGCCGAGAAAAAGCTGACCGCCGTCAGAGTTGGTGCGCAGAACGATGTTTTTGAACTCCTCCGGCATCGTGAGCCGGCCGCGCGTCTGGAGCGTGTAGCGGTAGAGCTGATCTTTAGATGCCGGGGAGTCACCGACTGCGCCGGCGGAGACCTGCACGTTCTGAGCCTCGATCGCGGCGGTGACGTCGGCCACCGTCAGGTTGAGCGCGGCCAGCCGGTCGGTGTCCAGCCAGATGCGCATGCCGTAGGTGAGGTCGCCAAGCAGCGACACGTCGCCGACGCCGGGGATGCGGCTCAATTCGTCTTTGATATTGATCAGCGCATAGTTGGTCAGGTACAGCGCGTCGCGGGTGCGGTTCGGCGAATAAAGTGTCATCACCAGCAGCATGTTGTTGCTGCGCTCCTTGACGATCACCCCCTGACGGGTGACCTCCTGCGGCAGCGAGGCGTCCGCCCAGTTGACCCGGTTCTGGGTGTTGACGGTATTCAGGTCGCCGTCGGTGCCGATGTCGAACGTCACGTTGATCACCGCGCTGCCGGCGTCGGTGCCGGTGCTGGAAATGTAGAGCATGCGTTTGACGCCGTTGAGTTGCGCTTCGATCGGCGCGATCACGGTCTGCTGAACGGTCAGTGCGTCGGCTCCGGGATAGGTCGCGGTGATCTGCACCTGTCCGGGCGTGATGTTCGGATACTGCGCCACCGGCAGGACTTTGATCGACACCAGACCGGCCAGCATCAACACAATTGAAATTACAAAAGCGAAGCGCGGCCTGAAAATGAAAAATTTACTGAGCATCGGTTATTTCTCCGGCACGGCGGCGGTCGCGGACGGTTGCGGTTCGGAGGTTTTCTCTGCCGGCGCGGCGGTTCCGGTAATGGCGTCCGCCGCCTTTTTCCGCTGCGCTTCGCGCTCGGCCTCGGTGATCTGGGTCACGGTTATGCCGTTGCGGATTTTCTGAAACCCTTCGACCACCACCGTCTCGCCGGCCTGAAGCCCCTTGAGAATTATGGCGGAATCGCCGGAGTCGCCGCCGGATTCGACGGCGCGGCGCTGAATTTTATTGTCCGCCACCACGAAGACATACTTCCCCTGCTGGTCCTCCTGCAGCGCGAGCCGTGGAATCAGGATGACATTGGGCGAATTCGGCCCCTCGATGGATATCCTGACGTTCTGCCCGGAAATCAGAATATTGTCCGGATTGGCGAAGACGGCGTGTATCTGGATGGTGCCGGTTGTGGTGCTGATCTGATTGTCCCAGTATGCGATTTTTCCGGTAAGCGGATATTCCTTGCCGTTTTCAAAGAACAGGTGGACAACGAGTTTGCTGGCTTCGGGATGGATGCGTTCATCAGTCAGCCCGGTCAGCAGCAGTTCGCTCAAATTGAAGCGGACCCGGATCGGTGAGATTGAAGTCACGGTGGTCAATGCTCCGGACGCCGCGCCGACCATGTCGCCGACTTCAACGGTGGACAGGCCGACCCGGCCGTCGAACGGCGCCGTTATTTTAGTATAGGAAAGATTTAGTTTTGCCTGCCGCAGATTGGCTTCGCAAACCTGAACGTCGGCCTTGCATTCGAGCGCCCGGGTTCTGGCTTTGTCATAATCCCGCTGGCTTGAGGCCCGCTTCTGATACAGGTCAAGCTCTCTGGCCTCCTCCACCGCGGCGTTTTCCGCGGCGGCTTTGGAGCGCTCCAGAGCGGCTTCGTCGGCGGCGACGTCGGCGGCGTACTGGTCGGGTTCGATCTCATAGAGCACATCGCCCTTTTTCACCACGTCGCCCTCCTTGAAGTTGCGTTTCATCAGGAAGCCGTCCACTCTGGCCATCAGCGCCACGTCTTTATCCGCCAGAACCTGACCGATGACTTTTATTCCGCCGGAGGAACTGCCTTCAACCGCGGTCGCGGTCACCACCGTCGGCGGGGCGGGCGGCTCCGCCGGTTTCCGCCGGTCGCAGCCGACTGCCGCCGCCGCGATCAAGGACATAATAAGTAAATGTATGCGTTTCATGGTGTTCTCTCCATGTTGCCTGTTGGCGTTGTTTTTTTGTTATATACATATATAATAATATATCCGGCCGGCAAATCAACCCTGTTCATCCGGAAATGCGTAAAAAAGACGGTTGCAAACCCGGTCGGCGGTGCTATATTACCCGGTATGAAAAAAATAACGACATTTCTGGCGGTCTGCCTCTGTCTGTTTTTTACAGCGGCTGGCGGTGAGATCGAACTTGAGGGCGAGATTGGTTTTGTGTCGGACTATCCGTCACCCGAAGCGGCCGATTATCCGGACTGCGGCTATTCGTTTTCCCTGACGGTCAAGGGGGTCGGGGACGCCGGATACGCTCTGCCCGGGGAAATCGCGGTGATCGCCACCGCCTTTACCGGGCGTAAACTGTCGCCTCAGGCCGGATTTGAACGCGGCGAACGGGTCAGGCTCAAACTTATTCCGTTTGAAGAAGCGGACGAGACGCTGCGCGCCCGTCAGACCGCCGATCAGATCGCCGACGTGACCATGCCGCAGTTCTTTTTGGTTGGCGGCGAACGTGTCGGGCTGTTCGATCCGGTGTGGGCCGCCGATTTTACGCCGGTTGAGAATGACGAGCTGCCGGTGCCGCCGGCGTTTCCGTTTTTTGAGCGCACTCCGGCTCAGGAGGCGGAGCGCACCCGATTTATAAACGAGGATCTGGCCTATATCGACGGGCTGCTGAACGAGATCGGCGGCGGTGATTTTTCAAAATGGAACGCCGCGCTGAAGCCACTCCGCGAAGAATATGGCGGCACGGTCGCGGAAAAATGGGTGGGAAAAACCTGGTTCAAGACCGGCGGCTGGGTGTTCGGCGGCACGTTTGACGACACCGCGAGTTTCCGTTCGGCGGTGATGGCAATGAACGATTATCTGCGCAGCCGCAATGTTGATCTGATTGTCATGCGTATTCCGGGACGGGCCGAGATATGCGCCGACCTGTTCAATCCGGAAATCCGGCGGTCGGTGGTCAATCCGGCCTATTACGAGCTTCAGAAATATCTGCTTGAGCATGACGTTGAGTATGTCGACCTCACCGCCGCGATGGTTGCCCGCCGGCTGGAATACACCGCGCCGTACTGGTATTTTGAACCCGGAGAGGGGCATGCGGCCGAAGGCGGCTGCCGGGTCGTGGCATCGGAAATTTCGCGCCGGATCGCCCGGTACGATTTGCCGCGCGACCTTCCGGCGGCAGCGGAGTTGAAGACCATCGACGGAATGTACCACTATCCGGCCGGCAATCCGGATTTCGATCCGTCCAAGCCTATTGCGGTCTCGGCGGTGTGGCTGAACGGCCGCCCGCTGCCGATCGCCGAAGACGGCGATTCGCCGCTGCTGCTGATGGGCGACAGTTATTTTACCCATCCGTCAATGACGCAGGGGGCGACGATACAGCATTACACCGCGCTGGAGTCCCGTGTTGTGCCTGATCTGCTCTGCCGGATGAGCGCCGGCAACGGCCTGCCCCGGTTTCTTTCCCGCAAGGGGGACGGCTATCTGGCGCCGCGTCGCGTGGTGGTCTGGGTGACGAAGCCGGACACGGTGTTCAAAAAAATCATTCCATTCGATCCTCCGGTCTATTTTTCGCGGCGCGAGCTGCTGCGGTCGATTTCCGGCGCTGAACTCAAGAGCCTTGACTTCAGCGGCAACGGACCGGACGGAGCGCCGTTTGCCGGTTTTTATTCCGACGAGGACGGCGGCGTGTTCAAGCTGGTGCCTTCCAATCTCGGAACGCTGGAAAAAAACGGTTCCGGTCCGGCCGGAACGCTTAAGATGGATGTTGGTGAATTCGCCGGAAAATATAAATATTATCAGGTGGAAATGCGGATGGCGTGGAACTGGACGGTGACCTGTGAAGTGAGCTGCGGAGATTGGTCGGACGTCAGTTTTCTTTCTTTGTCCGACTATTCGCGGCGGGTCGAATATCTTGTTCCGGCTTCCTCTGAAGCTGATACGATCCGGTTTGATTACCGGATGGTCAAGGTGCTGCGGGGCAAGACCATGACGATAAAGAGCATAAAGATTTACGGCGTCGATTGAGACGCCTGAACCGTTTTTCCGCATGGAGGCGAAAATATGGGAGAGGTCGGGATTGAATCGGCGGAGATGATCGTGCTGCGGCGGACGCCGTATCGCGAAACGGATGTTATAATCGCCGGGCTCAGTCCTGATTTCGGGAAGCTTGAGTTGATCGCCTACCGTGCGGCCAAGCCGGGAAGCGGAATGTCGGCGCTTGATCTGTTCTGTCGCGTCAATGTTGCGTTTCGTCCGGCGAATCGGGACGGCGGGCTGGGAACGCTGACCGAGGCAGAGACGACGGAGGATTACGCCGATTTGGCCAAAAGTCAGGATAATCTTCAATTTGCCGCCAGAATTGGTCGTTTTCTGTTGCGCAACAGCGCGGAAAACTCTCCGCTGCCGCTGTCGTTTGACACGCTGGGCAATATCTTATCCGCGTTGTGCGGCCGGATAGTTTGGAGCCGCGTCCAGTGCGCGGTGATGCTGAAGCTGGTGTTTCTATATGAGAACGGTCTGCTGCCGGGGCTGGATTCGATGCCGGAAGTTGAACGGCGCAAGGTCGAGGCCGTTTACGAACGGCTTACCGAGTGTGCTGTCGGTGGCGACGCGCCGCCTGATTTTTCCGAAAAATACTGGACCGGGCTGGATGGCTACCTGAACGGTCGCATCGTACAGAGTCAACTTTTGTGGAAATGACGATACGGTAGCCATTCGGACGGAAACGGCTGGAGTGTGGCAAAAAAAACATTTTTTTTCAATTTATTCAAATTTGCCGTGTTGACAAAAAATAAAAAGCATGCTATATGTTAAGCAAGACTGAAATCATGTTTCATTGTAAACATATGAACAAAAGGGACGGGTTCAAACCGTTCCGCAAAAAAAGGGTGTGAAATATGGCGTACACTAATCCAGTGGAAAACAAGACTGTTACCGGAGAAATCATTGATTCCGGTACTCAGGCGGTGAACAATGGCGGCGTTGCGAACAATGGCGTCATAATGAGCGGTGCGGTCCAGCAGGTCAATTCCGGCGGGC
>JAQUTL010000037.1 GCA_028709805.1 Victivallaceae bacterium | reverse complement strand
ATCACTATTCACCTGTTGGGTTAAACTTTATATGGTTGAATTAAGTAATCATAATATACTGTTTATCAACAGGTTTTTCTATTTTTACGCCCCTTTTTTATTCATTTCTTTCACGGACTCAGGTATTTGAAAACAAACTACATCCGTGCATAATATAATACCGGATTTCAATTATTTAAAATTTTTTATCGAAAAAAGCGGACTGATTTGCAATGAACAGGATTAAAATAGTGGTGGTGACCGGGCCGACGGCCACCGGAAAGACCCGTCTGGCGGTGCGTCTGGCGGAGAAATTCGGCGGAGAAGTGGTGAGCGCCGACTCCCGGCAGGTTTACCGCCGGCTTGACATCGGAAGCGGCAAGGACGTTTCCGAGTATGGAGACGTTCCGCATCATCTTATCGACATTGTCGACCCCGGAGCGGACTACCACCTGAAGGCGTTCTGCGATGACGCCCGCGCGGCGGTCGCTGCTATCGCCGCGCGCGGGCGGCTTCCGGTTGTCTGCGGCGGCTCCGCCCTGTATATTCACGCCCTGCTGAAGAACTATGATCTGCCCGGCGGCGCGCCGTGCCCGGAGGAGCGCGCCGGCCTTGACGCCGCGTCGCTGACGGAACTTCAGGCGCGGCTGGAAAAGCTCGATCCTGAGTTCTACGCCGGTTTTGCCGACCGCGACAATTTCAACCGTCTCCGCCGCGCCATTGAGATACGCTCCTCATGCCGGTCTTCCGGTGCCTCCGGGCGGGGTGGCGAACCGGGCGCGCCGCCGTCAGACTCGGGATTCGACGCGTTGGTTCTCGGCGTGCTTTTTCCGCGCTCCGTTGTCCGCGAGCGCATCCGGCTGCGGCTTGACGCCCGTCTGGAGCAGGGCATGGTCGACGAGGTCCGCGGACTGCACGACCGTTACGGCATGAGCTGGGAAAAACTGGAGTTTCTCGGTCTGGAATACCGGTTTGTCGCCGAGTATCTCCAGGGGAAGACCGGTTATGACGAAATGCGCGGACTTCTGCTCAACCACATCCGTCAGTTCGCCAAGCGGCAGGACATCTTCTTCCGCAAAATGGAGCGCGAGGGGGTCGCCATTCACTGGATAAACGAGGGCGCGTTTGAGCCGGCGGCGGCGCTGACGGCCGACTTTATCGCCGGAAAAAACATTCCGGAGCCAACGTTCCGGCTGATGGATTTCAGGAACCCCGCGAAATAAGTTCCAGACAGAGTTTTTTCAGCAGCCGGACCGTCCACTCCACGTCGGCTCCGGCGCGGTGGGCGGTCATTTCGTCGCCGTCCTCGTCCAGATTGAAGCAGCGGCGCAGGTTCTGCAAGCTGTAGCTCGGCAGCCCTTTGTAAAGCGTTTTGGTCAGCCGGATGGAGTCGAGAGTTCTGCCGTCCCACAGCGGCAGACCGGTCCGCGCCAGCGACTCCTGAAGAAAACCCAGATCGAATCTGGCGTTGTGAGCCACCAGCGTGCTGCCGCGGGCGAAGTCCAGGAACTCGTAGCCGACTTCGGTGAACCGCGGCGCGTTCATCACCATCGCGTCGCTGATGTGGTGAACGCACTGGACCGCGGGCGGAATCCGGCGGCCGGGATGGACCAGCGTCTGAAAATAATTTATTTCGCCGTCCTTGTCCACCCGCGCCGCCGCGAGTTCGACGATGCGGTCCAGCGCCGGACTCATGCCGGTGGTTTCCACGTCAAACACCGTGAACGGGCCGAGCTCAAACCACTCCATCGTCAGTTTTCGTACCCCTTGGGGAATTTCTGTTTCCAGTTCCAGGCCGACTCGATGATCGCTTCGGCCGACTCGTACTGCGGTTTCCAGCCGAGCGCTTTGCGGGCGAGGTCGCTGCACGCCACCAGTTTTGCCGGGTCGCCGGGGCGGCGCGGCGCGGTCTCGACTTTGAAGTCGCGCCCGGTGGTGCGTTTTGCGCAGTCGATGATCTCTTTTACACTCAGACCGTTGCCGGTGCCGAGGTTGTAGTGGCCGCTCTCCGGTACGGACAGCGCCAGCATGTGCGCCTGCGCCAGATCAAGAATATGGATGTAGTCGCGAATACAGGTGCCGTCGGCGGTGTCGTAGTCGTCACCGTAGATCATCACCTTGTCGCGCGTGCCGGCGGCGGCCTGGAGAATGATCGGGATAAGATGGCTTTCCGGGCGGTGGTCTTCGCCGTGGAACGGGGTGGCTCCGGCCGCGTTGAAGTAGCGCAGCGCGGCGTATTTCAGGCCGAAGATGCGATTGTACCATTTGAGAATTTTCTCAAAGCACAGTTTGCTTTCGCCGTAGGGGTTGATCGGTATCTGCCGGTCATTCTCGCGGATCGGGATCGCCTCCGGCTGGCCGAAGGTGGCGGCGGTGCTGGAGAAGACGATGCTTTTTACGCCGCCGGCCACCGCGCCGTCCAGCAGATTGATGCCGTTGGCGACGTTGTTGCGGAAATATTTGGAGGGATCGGTCATCGATTCGCCGACCAGACTGAAGGCGGCGAAGTGCATTACGCCGTCGAATTTCTCATTTTTGCACAGTCCGATCACCCGGTCTCGTTCGCCGAGGTTCATCTTCACAAACTTCGCGCGGGGATCAACCGCGTCGCGGTGACCGGTGATCAGGTCGTCCAGAACCACCACTTCAAAGTCGCGGTCCAGCAGATATTCCGTACAGGCCGAGCCGATGTATCCGGCGCCGCCGCAAACCAAAATTTTCATATTTCAGCCCCTTTATTTATGTTTTTCATAATATACACTCTCCGCCGGACAATTAAAATGTGTGCATGGTGTAAAGCTCGTGATAATATCCGTTCTTCGTCAGCAGTTCGTCGTGCGTGCCTTCTTCGACAATGCGTCCGCCGCGCAGACAGTAGATGTAGTCGGCGTTTTTCACCGTGGACAGCCGGTGGGCGATAATCAATGTGGTGCGCTTTTGGCAGAGCCGTTCAAGCGCCTCCTGAACCAGCGCTTCCGATTCGTTGTCCAGACTGCTGGTGGCCTCGTCGAAAATCAGAATGGACGGGTTTTTCAGAAACACCCGCGCCAGGGAAATACGCTGCCGCTGGCCGCCGGAGAGCCGGACGCCGCGTTCACCGACCTCTGAATCAAACCGGCCGGGCAGCCGCTCGATAAATTCCAGAATGTTGGCGTCGCGGGCGGCTTCGAGGACCTCCGCCTCGGTCGCCGCCGGGTTGCCGAGCAGAATGTTTTCCCGGATGGTGGAGTCGAACAGGAACGGCGTCTGCTGGACGATGCCGACCTGGGAGCGCAGAAAACGCTGTCTGAGTTTACGCACATCGGTGCCGTCCAGCAGAACCCGCCCCGAACCGGCTTCGTAAAAACGCGGAATTAGCGACGCCAGAGTGGACTTTCCCGCACCGGATTCTCCTACCAGCGCCACGGTGCGCCCCGGCGGTATAATGAAGTTGAGATCGTCCAGCACCTCCGGCTCCTCTTTGCTCATACCGGCGTATTTGAAGGAGACGTGTTCAAATTCGATTTTACCCGCCAGCCGCGGCACATCGATTGCGTCCGGCGCGTCGACGATTTCCGGGCGTTCGCGCATCACTTCGCGGAACCGCTCGAACGCCGCGGCGGTCTGCTGGGTCTGTTCCGCGAAGTTGACCATGCGGAATATCGGCATGACTATGAAACGCGAGTACATCATGAACGCCATTACTTCGGGCAGCGTCGCCATGTCCCAACAGGTCAGCACCACGCCGGCCATCACGAACAGCAGTGTGTAGCTCTGGATCAGAAAGGTGATGCCGCCGTGGAAGTTGGCCATGGTGGCGCAGACGCTTTCACGCGCTTTCTGAAACGACAGGTTGACTTTGGAAAACCGCGCCTCCTGATCCGCCTCATTGTTGTACGACTTCACCTCGCGGATGCCTTGAATCGAGTTTTCCACCTGATTGTTGATCTCCGCCACCTGTTTGCGCATTTCGCGGAATCCGGAGTGCATCCGCCGCTGGAAAATCGAGCCCCAGATGATGATCCCCGGCAGCGGAATCAGCGTGATCGACGCCAGCAGCGGGTTGATCCAGAACATGGCGACGAATGCCCCGATGAAGGTCAGCGTTGCGATCAGCAGGTCCTCCGGAGCGTGATGGGCGGTCTCGGTGATCAGGTTGAGGTCGTTGGTCATGCGGGACATCAAACTTCCGGTGCGCGTCCGGTCGAAGTAGCTGAACGAGAGCTTCTGGAGATAGCGGAACAAGTCGTCGCGCATGTCCGACTCCATTCTGGCGCCCAGCACATGTCCCCAGCGGATGCCCACATATTCCGCTCCGGTTATCAGCAGCGCGATGACCAGCAGCAGCAGCGCGCCGCCCAGAATATACGGCATATTGCGGTTGGGCAGATAGTCCTCCAGCACCCGGTAGACCACCAGCGGCATCACCACGGTCAATGCGGAGTTGAGCACGCCGGCCGACATGTCGAGAATGAACAGCGGCCTGTGGCCGCGGTAATAGGAGATAAACTGTTTCAGGTTTTCCCGGAATTCTGAAGTCATTTTTTACTGTTCCGATCTCATGTTTTCAAGCGTGGTCGCGGCCGTTGTGCGCAGGAATTCGGCGTCGGAGGGCGAAAGCGCATCAGGAGAGAAGGTTATTTCCGCCGGGTTTTCGTCGAACAGAAACCCGAACCAGAGGCAGGCCTGAAGATACTGGCCGCGGACGTTCAGATGGTAGGAGTCGCGCAATAGAATGTGATTTCCGGCCGCGTCGGTTCCCCAGCGCGCGCCGTTGACGAAACTGCCGGTCTGATCCGGCAGGGGGTCCGGATAATGGAGATTTTCCAGCGCCGAAAGCGGAAACTCAACGAGTTGCGGCTGCTGGGTTCGGCGGGCGAGGTCGACGGCGTTGCCGGTTGGGATCATCCGCAGACCGTGTTTCTTCGCGGCGGATGAATATGCCGCGGCGAGTTGGCTGAACATTTCCTCCGGAGTGATGCCCCAGCCGGCCAGCCGCGGTTCGTCGAAACGGTAGCTCCAGGTCTGCTGGATGACCACTTCGGCGGAGGGCGCGTACTCTCTGATATAGGCGATCAAATTGGTGAGATACGGTTCATAGGTCTCCGGTTTCCAGCTGTCGCCGCTGGCCTGCTGGACGGTGACCGCGTTCCATTTGCGTGACTGGAGAATTGTCTTCAGCGATTTTCCCTTATAGGCCGGTTTTTCCGCCTCGGTCAGTTCCCAGTGGCGTTTCAGCGTACAGCCGGGAAGGTTGGCGCGCTCAAGAACCAGTTCCCGCCCCGCTTCCGCGGCGACGGCCGGCAGGTAAACGAATACGCTGTCGGCGAAACTGTTGCCGACGGTGAGGACTTCAAGCGGCTGGGCGGATAAGGCGGCGGACAGAAACATCAGCATGGCGGCGGCGGACTTCTTCAGCATTTCTCTTTCCTGTTGTTTATCGGTCTTGCCCGCTTTGCGGACACCGCCGCGACACGCCCGCCTGAAATCCGGCGGCGCGGCGGCGCCGGCGCGGAAGAATCCGGCGGCGTTGAGACATTTGATTTTCGCCCGGCCGCCAAAAAAAAGAGAGCTGGCAGTATAAACTCTATTTTCACATAGTAATTTAAGGGCTTGCGCCCCCGATGCATATAATGTTCAGAGATTAACCAGCTCTCTGATGATAATTATATCATTTTTTCCAGGAAAGTCAATAGGCTTTGTCAAGAATTTTGCTCCAAATCTTCTGGAGCGTGCCGAGATTGCCGGTTTCGATGTCCGGTTTGAATTCGGCGGCGTGGCATTCGGCGAAATCGGTGACCTGAACGGCGACGGCTCCGGCGTTGAGGCCGAGGCGGACGTCGGTGTAAAGCCGGTCGCCGATCATCATGGTTTCGGCCGCGGTGACGCCTAATCGGGCGGCGGCGAGTTCAAGCATTTCGCGGCGCGGTTTGCCGAGCACCTCAATTTTTTTTCCGGTGGCGGTTTCCAGACAGGCGATGAAAGAGCCGCAGTCCGGCAGGAATGTTTTCTGATCGGTCGGGCAGAACGGATCGGGGTGGGTGGCGAGCGCCGGAACGCCGATGCTCATGAAATAGGCCGCGCGGCAGAGCCGTTCGTAACACAGCGACCGGTCAAAGGCCACGATCACCGCCTGCGGGTCGTCCGACTCGATTTCAAATCCGGCCGCCTCCAGCTCCTTCTGCACCTTCGGCATCGCCAAAGCGTAAATGCGTTTGATCTCCGGGTGGCGGCTGTGAAGATAATCGACGGCGAAACAGGTGGAGGTGTAGAATTCCCCGGTTGTGGCGGCGATGCCCATCGCGCCGAGTTTCTCCACATATTCGTCGAGGCTGAACGAGGAGTTGTTGGACAGGAACATGCGTTTGATCGCGTGTTCCTTCAGAAAGTCGAAAAACGGGATGGTCACCGGGAAAAGAGTTTTTCCCTGATAGATGGTCCCGTCCATGTCAAGGCAGACCAGTTTGACGTTTCCGAGCCGTTCGGCGATGTCGGTTTCTGATTTCATTTCATATCATCCGGATTGGTTTATTTGTTGTGTTGTCTGTATTGCCGCGGCGGTTCCGGGTTCTGGTAGGTCCAGAGGCCGCGGCGGTTGCGTCTGGCCTCGGTCATCGCCGCCGCCAGTTCGTCCGATTCGGCATCGTCGGGATAGTGCCATGCGTTGCCGGTGGAGACCATGTAGAGGTTGATGTCCTCCTCGCGGTCTCCGAACACCCGGCACACCTGACGGGAGTAGCGGTCGGCGGCCATGACCTTGAGGCGCACCGCGCGGTTCAGGATTTTCGCCTCCAGCGTTTTCCCGGACTCTTCGCCCCAGGTCTGCGACTTTTCCGGCGCGTCGATGCCCCACATGCGGACCTTGAACAGCGCTTCGCCGTCGCCCACGCTGCGGAAAACAAAGGTGTCGCCGTCCACCACTCGTGTCACGGTGCCGAAAAGTTCCGCTCCCTCCGCCGCCACGCCGTAATCCAGCTCCTGCGGCGGCAGAAGCAGCTCCGCCACCGGCGCCGGCATGAAGCGGCGCAGACCGTTCAGCCGCGAAAGATATCGCGCTCCGCGGTCGAGATTGGTGAGCAGTCCGCCGAGCAGAAACAGCGCCAGAAACAGCGACGTTTTCCAATGGCGCAGCGGCCACCGGAAAAAAACGCGCAGCCGTGAGACGGACGCTTTGCGTTTCCGGTTGTTGCCGGCGGCGCGCCGGGCGCGCACCGCGGCCGGACTATTTCCCCGAACGGTCATAAAACTCCCGCATCAACGGCATGGACAGATTGTCCGACTTTATTTTTTCAATCGCGGCGACCAGGTCGTCCACCACCGCGTCGCAGACCAGTCTGCCGTCTTCCGGCGTGACGCTGCCGAAATAGCCGTCGACATGGGTGGGGTGTCCGGCGTACCAGTCGATCGGAGTGGACACCGCGCTGCCGGCAAAATGGTTTTTATGTCCGGTCAGCGGCACGCAGCGTTCTTCCGGCAGCGCCTTGTCCAGTTTCACCAGCTCCGGGAAAAGATGAAGCGACATGGCGGTTTCGTCGCCGCCGGCGTGTTCGCCCCAGCCGCCGGTGCGTTCGCGCACTTCGGCCATGACCTCGGCCGCTTTGTCATCGCCCATCGCAAAGTAATAATAGCACATGTAGTCGCGGCGGCTCTGGAGCTGGCGGGCGAGGAAAAATTTCCAGAACGTGTTGCCGCCGTGGGCGCTGAACAGCAGGATGCGGTCAAAGCCGTTGCGGGCGATCTCGGAGCATACGCTGTCCAGAAGTTTTATCATCAGATCAAGGTCGATCGCCAGCGTGCCCGGCTCGTGGGTGGCCTCCGGTATCTGACCGAAGCAGTATTGCGGAAAGACCATGACCTCGCTTTTTCCAGCCGCGGCGTTGGCCAGCTGCCAGCCGGTGAACATGTCGGTCCCCAGCGGCAGATGCGAACCGTGGCGTTCCAGCACGCCGATCGGTATTACACAGACCCGTCCGCATTTTTCCACCGCGGCGGCGAACTCGTCGCTTGTAAGTTTTTCCCAGTTCATGATAGAGTGTCTCCCGCTTCTAATAGTAAAAAGGAACCCGTTCAAGGGTGAAATTGCGCAGTTGTTGCTCGTCGAAAAAAGTTTCCATCAGGAAGAGTCCGTGCGGCGGCGCGGTCTCCGGCGCCAGTTCGCGCCGCTTGGCGGCGAAGACCCGTTCGAGTTCTTCCGCGGTTACCCGCCCCGATCCGACCGCCTCCAGCCCGCCGGTCAGACAGCGGATCATCTTGTAAAGAAATCCGTTGCCGACAAAGGTGAAGCAGACGTAGGAGCCGAATTCCCGCATTGTCACATGGTAGATGGTGCGCACCGCGTCTTCAATCTCGCGGCGCTCCACCACAAAACTGGAGAAGTCGTGGGTGCCTTCAAACATTTTTCCGGCTTCGGCCATGGCGTTGAAGTCCAGCTTGTAGCGGCAGCTCCAGCTGTAGCGGTTGGAAAACGGCGTTTCGCCGCCGCGGTTGAACACATAGGTGTAGGCCTTGCCCACCGCGTCATATCTGGCGTGAAATTCCAGCGGAACCTTGCCGGCGGCGCGGATGCGGACCGATCCCGGCAGCAGCCGGTTCAGTATCTGCGGCAGCCGTTCGCAGGGGATGTAGGGGCGCTCCGGAACCAGAAAGGAGGCGGCGAAGCCGAGAGCGTGGACTCCGGCGTCGGTCCGGCTGGCGCCGAGCACATGAATCGGCAGTCCGCCGTAGAGCCGGGTCAGCGTTTTCTGCACCGTCTCCTGCACGGTGGGCGCGTTGGGCTGTATCTGCCATCCGGCGTAGCATCCGCCGTCGTAGCTTACTTCGATGAAATAGCGTTCAAACGGAACGTACGGGGTTGGCTCAAGCGTGCGTGGTTTTTCCATTTTCCGAAAAAGCGTGTTGAGGGTCCCGCCCGAATTCACGGCGGTAGAGTTTTTCTCCGACCCGGTTTATTTTCTGCCAGAATCTGCGGTTTTCCCTGAGTTCGACGGCGGGCGGCCGGCCGGAATAGGCGGCGATGAACCGGAAGCAGTCGGTCCGGCTCAATTTTGCGTCCATCGCGGAAAACCAGAGTCCGCCCATGTCTTTGAACAGGTAGTGGGCCGGAATCCGGCGGCGTATCTGCATCCGGTGCAGATCGATCAGGTGAAGCTCCCCGGATGAGAGCAGAAAGTGACAAAGATAATAGTCGCGGTGATTGACGCCGTTGTCGTGCAGTCTGCGGCTGACGGCGGCGACTTCGCGGATCAACCGGCGTTTAAGCGCGGCCGGAATCGCCCGTTTCGCCGTGTCCTCCAGACTTTCGGCCTCCGGTATTTCAGCGGTGACGATGAACGATTCGCGGGCCGCCGGATTCAAATTGCGTTCGCCGTAGGCCGCGCAGTGCATGGTTTTCACGCCGATCGCTTCCAGTTTGCGGATGGCGCGGTATTCGTTGCCGGCTCCGATCACCGGCAGTTTGAACACCAGAAGATTCTTGACGATCTCGCCCCAGCCAACGCCGAGATGGTGTTTGAGAAACCAGATTTTGCCGCCGAGTTCAAAGCGCAGCGTCCGCCGGCTTTTGACGCGGCGGAACACTTCGCCTTCGATGGCGGAGACCGCGGCGAACGGGTCGTGTCCGCGCCACAGTCCGGTGAAATTTTCGTCGAGGTAGAGCTTCATTTCGCCTGCTTTTCCGCGGCGAGCCGCTCCATGTAATCGACCGCGGCGGCCGAGCGGCCGAAGAAGTCGGCGTTTTCGGAATACAAAATGGCGTTGTCCTGATAAGCCTGAAGCTGGGCCGGCGTCTCCAGCATTTTTTCCAGCCGGCGGTTCAGCTCCTCCTGCTTGAACGGCTCCGGCACGATCACGCCGGAGCGGGCTTGGGCGATCAGCGCGGCAAAGCCGCAGTTGGCGGTGCAGATGGCGGGCAGACCGGCGACGATCGCTTCGGCCAGCACTGCGGCGGCGGCATCGTTGACCGCCGGATGGAGCATCAGATCTGCGGCCAGCAGCAGTGCCGGAACGTCATTGCGTCCGCCGAGAAATTGTACGCGGCCGGCCACGCCGAGCCGGGTTGCCAGACGTTCGTATTTGCGCGGATTGTCGCGCCCGACAACCAGAAAGCGTACCTGGCTTTTCCATGCCGTCGGCAGCGCCGCCACCGCGCGGATGGCGCGGTCGACCCCCTTGGTGGCGAATCCCGAACCGATCTGAAGCAGAATGATGGTGTTTTCGTCGGCGCCGAGTTCGGCCCGTTTTGCGGCGCGGATACCGGCGGCGTTGTCCGGCCGGCAGCGGTCCGGCGGAATTCCAGGAGGCAGCAGGACAAATCGCGACGGCTCGGTGTGATAAAACAGCTCGAAGTCCGGCTGCTGCCCCGGAACGATCAGCATGATCCGGCATTTTCCGCCGCGGGCGAACACCGATTCCTCAAGTTTGCAATAGGTTCGGCAGCGCGGCATCAGCCGGTACAGCCATGACCGTTCGCGCACGCTGCGGGCCTTGAAACAGTTGTCGCCCGCGAAATACACGTCCAGACCCGGCACGCGGTTCACACCGAAGACCAGATCGAAATCGCCGTTGGCGGTCAGCGCGGCGGCCCGGCGCCCGAAATCGAACATCTTTGCGTGGTTTGAGTTGCCGCCAACCTCCACCAGATGCAGCCCGACATGCGGCGGCAGTTCCCCTTCCCATTGCGTGGCAAACACTTCAACCGAATGGCCGCGGGAGAGCAGCTCCTCGACGATGCGCAAAAAATCGAGCTGCACTCCGCCGTACGGGAAAAATTTGTAGATGACCGCTGCGATTTTCATGTTCATTGTCCGGACCCGGGTTTTGAAAAACCTTCCGCTCCCCTATTGAAAAAGCCGTTTTTGTGACTATATTGTGTCATATATTATATCACTGGAAGCGTTTTTTTCAAATTGAAAAGAGATTCTGCGATGGAAGTCCTGAAGATAACCAGCACCAAAAACGAAACGGTAAAACAGGCGGTCAAGCTGCGCGACCGCAAGGGCAGGGAGGCCGCCGGCCTCACTCTGCTGGAAGGATACCGGGAATTGACCCGCGCACTTGAATACGGGCAGAAGCTTGAAGAATGTTTTTTCTGTCCGGAGCAGTTTCTCGGCGTGAACGAGCATTCGCTGCTGGAGGAGCTGCAATCCCACGGCGTCCGCCTCTACGAGGTGCCGGATTTTCTGCTGGACAAACTGGCTTACCGCGACCGCCCGGAGGGATTGATCGCCACCATGCGGATGCGTGAACATCGGCTTGCGGATCTGCCGCTGCGTCCGGACGGTTTCTATCTGGTGGCCGAGGCGGTGGAAAAACCCGGCAATCTCGGCAGCATCCTGCGCAGCGCCGACGCCGCCGGCGTGGACGGGCTGATCGTGTGCGACAAGCGCACCGACATCTATAACCCGAACGTCATCCGCGCCAGCACCGGCGCCCTGTTCGCCGTTCCTCTGGCCGTGACCGAGACCGCCGAACTGCTGCCGTGGCTGCGCAAGAATAAAATACAGATCGTGGCCACCAGTCCGCACGCCGAGCCGCTTTACACCGAGACCGATCTTACCGGAAACATCGCCATCGCCGTCGGCACCGAGCAGGTCGGCCTTTCCGAGGAATGGCTGAGGGAGGCGGACATCGGCGTGCGCATCCCGATGCTCGGCCGGATCGACTCGCTAAACGTGGCCACCGCCACCACAATTCTGCTTTACGAGGCGGCGCGTCAGCGCAACTGGAAATGCGGAACCGGAAGGGGAAACTGATGAAAAAACGGCTGTTGGCGCTGGATATCGGCATGGTCTGTCTGGATCTTCATCCGCAGCGGGCGCTGGCCTCCATCGGGCGGACAAGCTATGAGGAGCTGCCGGTTGAACTGCTTGCCGCGGTTGAGCGTCTGGAGTGCGGCGGAATCGAGCCGGACGAGTTTTTCTCTTCCGCCGCCAGCATACTGCATTTGCCGGACAATGCGCCGGTGGACGACTGGTTCAATTTGATTATCGGCGGCGAAATGGCCGGAATGAAGGACGCGGTGGCGGCGATCGCGCCGGAATGGGACTTTGTGTTCCTTTCGGATATTTCGCGTCCGCATCTGGACATTGTGCGGGAGCGGGTGTCCTTTTTCGGGCGGGCGCGGGGGGGCGTGTACAGTTTTGAAGTGGGACGCCGCAAGCCGGACGCCGCGATGTACCGCGAGTTTGAACGGCGGTTCGGCCGCCCCGACCTTTATGTGGATGACCGCGAACAGAATATCGCCGCCGCGCTGGAGCGCGACTGGAACGCCGTCAGATTTATCGACGCCGGACAGTTCTCGGCAATATTCGATAATCTGCGATGATTTTTTTGTGATTTTTGTGTATGCAACAGAAAAAATATAGAAAGGTAAGAAGAACATGAAAAGCGCGTCATTACTTGTCGCCGCCGCCGTTGTCGGGCTTTGCTCCGGGGCCGCGGTGCCGCCGCCGGCGGACGATCCCTCCGGCGAAGCACCGGCGGAAACTGCCGCCGTCGCCGATCCGGCGGTTGAACAGCGTGAATATCTGCGCACGCCGAACGGTCTGCTGATCCGTCTGGCGGTGATTGACGACAACGCGTACAACAACACCAAGTTTTCCGCGGTTCCCGAAATAAAGTACATCACCATCCACAACACCGCCGAACCGTATTACGCCATGCAGGAGCGCACCAGGGTCAACACCCGGACCTCCAGCGTAACCAGTTTCCAGTTCGCGGTCGATGAAAAGGAGGCGGTCCAGATATTGCCGGACGGAACCCACGGCTGGCACGCCGGAGACAAAAACGGCGACGGCAACATGAAAAGTATCGGCATCGAGATATGCCGGTCGATGTGCATCGGCGCCGACGGTCACCTCTATGAGGGGGCCGAGGCCAATGCCGTGAAGCTCTGCGCCTATCTCTTGCGCAAATACCATCTCACCACCGCCGACATGCGCATGCATAACGACTGGACCGGCAAACACTGTCCGCACCGCATTCTTGACGCCGGCAGCTGGGACGATTTCAAAAAGCGTGTCGATCTCGCGCTGAAGAGTGAGACTTCTGATCCGGTGAAGTTCAGCTGCGTGGTTCCCGACACCGCCAAACGCGACATGGGCGGCGTCAATATCTCCACCCGCGACGGCAAGGTGGTTTACAACACAATGTACAGCCGGGATTTCACCGACATCCCGGCGCTGGTCGCCGACCTCAAGGCCAACGGCATCACCGCGGTCGACATTTCCTCATGGATCATGGATTATGACATGGCGCCGCTGATGACGGCGCTTTCGGACGCCGGTATCGCGGTGGAAAGCTGCTATGTGCCGGTTCCCAGCGTGCCGGACTGGGTCCGCCGCAACCTTTCAACCACCATCACCCCAACCGAATCGGAGTAGAGTAGATGAAGCATCTGTTTTTTATTTTGACTGTTATCGTTACGGCTTCGGCCGTATTCGCCGCCGTGGAGCCGTCCGCCCTGATTTCCCCGGCTCCGCAGCGCATTAACGGAAATTTTCACAAAATACGGCTGGTACCCGGCAACACCAAAGTGATTTTTGACCCCGAGGTGCGCATCGAAGCCGCCCAACTCGGCGCCAATCTTTATCTGAACGAGATGAACCGGCTGTTCAAGGGCAATGGCGAAACCGCTTCTCCCGACGCGCCGCAGGTGCGCATCTACTGCGGACTCGCCACCAGCCCCGGTACCTGCGAGAAGCTGGAAGGGCAGCACATCCGTCTGCCGGAACAGGGGTATGCCATCCGGGTGATTCAGGATACGCCGGAGCGCGCCCGGATCGTGGTTGCCGGCAGCGACGTCCGCGGTCTGTTCTACGGCTTCGCCACGCTGAAGCAGCTGCTGACCGCCGAGGACAACGCGGTGTGGCTGAACGTTGCCGATATCGACGACAATCCGGTGTGGGCGGAACGCTATGCCAGTGAAGATGTTGAATGGGGTAACTTTGACCGTTACCTCGATCTGGCCGGCGAAAAGGTCAGCGGCTTCGCCTGGCAGTACCGCGCCGACTGGCGCAACTTCAATCCCACCGACGCCGTGCTCAAAAATCTCTCCGCCATGAAGAAGATGCACGACATCGGGCTGATGGACTTCATGTTCCTGATCCACCTCTACGTCACTCCTGACGGTCAGCCCAAGTTCAACATCTCCAAGGAGGAGGACATTCAGGCGCTGATCGAAAAATGCCGGCTGGTCGCCAAATACGGCGTCGGCACCATCATGATCTGTGCGGACGACCACACGCCGCGCAAGAATGACACCTACACCTTCTTCGACCCCGATGAAGCCAAAAAATTTGACAATTCCATCGGCAAGGCGCACGGCTATTTGATGAAGCGGCTGTCATTCGCGCTTTCCGCCGACTTCCCGAAACTGCGTCTTTCAATGGTCGGCGCGCCGTATTCCGTGAATCACGGTATCGGCAAGCCCGGCGTGAACCAATATGTGATCGACTGGGGAAAAGCCGCTCCGCGCGACGTGTTCTGGGTGTGGACCGGGCCGGAAGTCGTGTCTCCCAAAATCGAAAAAAAGGACTACGACGCCTTCGCCGGTCTGCTGAGCGGTCAGGACATGTTTGTCTGGGACAACTCCAACTGCATCAACGCTCCGATGCCGCGCTGGGAGACCGGGTTCTATCCCGATATGGTGATCGACAGCTACGGCATTCTTTATTGGAATGACCGCATTCTTTCCCGTACCTCGCCGTGGAGCAAACCATATACTTACGGCGCCAACGCCTATCTCTGGAATCCGGAAAACTACAACGCCGAACGTGAATATTCCGCCGCGCTCCGCAAAATCTACGGGGAAGCCAATGTCGCGCCGATCAACCGGCTGCGCAACGCCATGGTTGCCGCGCAGACGGTGATCGCCACCGGCGACCGCAACGGATTCAACCCGGTTCTGGATGAGTTTCAGGCCGCGTTCGACGCCTGCAAAGCCATCACGCTTCCCGACGGCAGTCCGGCAATTCCGCTTGAAGCGGTGGCGGACGAACTGAAGATTGCACGCGATTTCATGGAGCTTAAGGTCAAAACCCAGGAGTTGCCGTGGACGTCCGGCGCCGTCACCGTTGACGGCGATCTCTCCGATCCGATGTGGAGCAGCGCCGCCGTATTGGAACTGGCCGACCGCTCCGGCAAGCCGGACGCCAATCCCACCATTGTCCGCGCCGCGCTGAACGGCGACACGCTGTTTATGGCGTTCGATGTTTACAATCCGGCCGAACTCAAGGACATTTCCGGTAAAGACCGCGACTTCCCGACCTTCCTTTCCGCCGACAACATCGAAATATTCCTCCAGCCGTCGCCGGCCGGAGCCTACGGCCATTTCTGCTTCGACTACGCCGGCAACCAGTTTGAAGAGTACAACGCCGAAGGCGGATATGACTGGAATCCTGACTGGCGTCTGGCCGTCCGCCGCACCGCCGACCGCTGGACCGCCGAAGCCGCGATCCCGCTCAGCGAACTGGAGCGGCTGGCTCCGGACGCTCCGACTGACGGCGCATTGTGGCGGCTCAATATTTTCCGCACCGGCGGCGAAGCCGGCTCCCAGGCCTGGAATCCGGGCGGCGCCTCCTATCACTCGCCGCAGTTTTTCGGTGAACTTACGATAAAATCAAAGGAAAAATAGAATAATATGAAGTTTTCCGGACTTGTCGCCGCCGCTGTTATGGCCGGCTCGCTGATTTTCGCCGCGGAACCGGGAGAGAACATCATCCCGCGTCCGCAGAAGACGATGCCGGTGAACACCGGACGCATCAAATTGGCCAAGGGGCGGCTGCGCATTTTTCTGACCCCGGAGGCGCAGAACACCGAACAGGCCGCGGCCGCCCGCGCCGTACTGATCGACACTCTGAAAAAGTTCCCCGCTCCGGCCGACGATCCGGCGGCGGTTGACGTCGGGCTGTACGCCGGACTTCTTCCGCATCCGAAAATCGCTAAACTGCTCGGCGGAGCCGTTCCGGAAGATATTCCGGCGCAGGGATATGTGATAAAATTCATTCCGGGCGGAGACAACGGCAAACTGAAGGTGGCCGTTGCCGGAGCCGACTGGCGCGGACTGGCCTACGGCTTTTCAACTTTTGCCCAGATGCTGGAGTGCGGCGACGACGGAGTGATCTATATCAATCCGGTCGATGTGGTCGATTACCCGGAGTGGCCGGAGCGTTATATGTCCGAGGACGTAGCGGTGCCGACGGACGCGGCCGCCTGGCGCAAACTGGTCGCCGGTAAGATCAGCGGCTTCGCCTGGCAGTATCGCGCCGACTGGCGCAAATTCGGCGGCGACGACAATCAGAAGGCGCAGCTCGCCGCGGTCCGCAAAGTTTCCGAACTCGGACTGCTGGACGTGATGTTCCTGATCCATATCTATGTCACGCCCAACACCGAACCGAAGTTCAACCTGACCCGGCCGGAAGATGTGCAGATGCTGATCGACAAGTGCGCGCTCGCCGCGGAGAACGGCGTGTCGTTCATCATGATCTGCGCGGACGACTACACCCGGCGGGTCGGCGGCGAATACACCTTCTTCGATGAGGATGAAGCCAAAGCCTTCGACCACTCCATCGGCAAGGCGCACGGCCGGCTGATGAAACTGCTGGCAGGGGCGCTCAAGCCGCGTTTTCCTGAACTGCGGCTGGCCATGGTCGGCGCGCCATACTCGCTGCACCACGGCATCGGAACTTCTCCCGAGATGGACAAATATGTGACCGACTGGGCGGCGGAGGCTCCCGAAGAGGTGTTCTGGGTGTGGACCGGGCCGGAAATATGCTCGCCGGTCATTGAGCGGAAGGATTATCTGGCGTTCAAAAAACTGCTCCCCAACCACGAACTTTTCGTGTGGGACAACTCCAATATGTTCGAGCGGCCGATGTCGCGCTGGAACACCTCTTTCTATCCGGAAATGAAACAGGACAGCCGGGGAATCATCTATCTCAATGACCGCGTCTTCTATCCGGGGTGGGACTGGGCATACGCCTACACCCTGACCGCCAACGACTATCTGTGGAATCCGGCCGGATACGATCCGGCCCGCTCCTACCGCGCCGCGCTGACCAATCTGTTCGGCTCCGGCGCCGCGCCGCTGATCGAGGCGGTGCGCGAAAAGACGGTTCCGGTGACCGCGGCGTTTGAACTCGGCGACCGCAAGGCACTGGAAAACCTGCTCCCTGAACTGGAAAAATCGCTTGTGCCGTTCCGCGCCGCCGGTTTGCCTGACCGCATGATAAAACAGGTTGCCGACAGCGCCCGCGAAATGGTGGAAAAAGTTGCGCCGGAGCTGGCGGTCAACCGGGCGGCTGTTCCAGTTGTGGTGGACGGCGTGCCGGAAATCGACGAGTGGAGCGCCGCCGAACCGGAGTATCTTCTGCCGCGCGGCGGCGGCGACGATCCGCTGCCGCCGTCAGTGCGGGCGCTGTACGACGACAAAAATATCTATTTTGCCTTTGTCGTTCCCAACTCCGGCGAACTGCCGGAACTCGGTCCGCAGCCGCACGACTCCACCGTTTTTCTCAACGCCGACAGCGTCGCCGTCTTCCTCCAGCCCTCGATGGGCGGCGGCTACGGCCAGTGGTGTTTCGACTACGCCGGCAATAAATTCGACGAACCCAACGGCGAGGGCGGCTTCCTGTGGAATCCTGACTGGCAACTGGCAATCCGCCGCTTCAAAGACGGCTGGACGGCGGAGATGGCCGTTCCGGTGGTGGAGCTTGAACGGCTTGCCCCGGTTCAGCCGGCGCCCGGCGTCAGATGGCGGGCCAACTTCCACCGCAGCGACCGG
>JAQUTL010000011.1 GCA_028709805.1 Victivallaceae bacterium | reverse complement strand
TCACTATTCACCTGTTGGGTTAAACTTTATATGGTTGAATTAAGTAATCATAATATACTGTTTATCAACAGGTTTTTCTATTTTTACGCCCCTTTTTTATTCATTTCTTTCACGGACTCAGGAAATACAACGCCAACAAGAAATTAACACAAAAAAAAGATGCCATTGGCATCGGGGAGGTAAAAAAAAATCGAAAATTTTTATAAAAAGGGCTTGCATATTTAATAGCGACATGTATTTTAATTGGTGTAAGCATGATAACTTTTTAGTCTGAGATACTTTTAACCTGGAGATCAAAAAAATGGAAAACAGAGTAATGAAGTACGAAAAGCCGGTTCTTGATGGTTTTTGCGGATGGGATGCCGAGTTCGCGGCTGGCGGCACTCAGGTAATTCCGGATGGTTGCATCGATGGTTCCTATCAGGATCCCGATGGCGATCCGGGTTGGTAGTAGCTGTCCCACTTCAGCTTTAATATGAATGAATCCAAGCGGGAGACCGTAGTGATACAGTCTCCTGCCTTTCTTTCGTTGGAGCTGACCTCGCGCTGCAATCTCCGATGCTCGTACTGCTATCATTTTGACAGCTCAAGTGCATCGTGCGGAGATTTGCCAACATCCGAGTGGCTGCAGTTCTTTGATGAATTGCAGTCACTTAAAGTTTTTGCGGTAATCCTTTCCGGCGGCGAACCATTTGTGCGTCCCGATATTTTTGAAATCATCGCAAAATGCGCGGCCAGTAAGATACGATACACTCTACTAACCAATGCCACACTGATCACGCAGGAATACGCTCAACGCCTCGCCGCGATCGGTCGCTGCAATGTACTCCAAGTTTCATTGGACGGGGTCGGCGAAGTCAATGACGCCGCCCGCGGAAAAGGTTCCTTCGATGCGGCGGTTCAAGGCATCCGCAATCTGATGACAGCCGGATTGAAAGTGTATCCGCGGCTGACTTACAGCCACCACAACGTCGGCAAACTTGAAGCCACCGCCGATTTCATGTTCAATGAACTCGGGGTAAAAAGCTTCGGCACCAACGGCGCCACGGTTTTTTCCGATAACCGGAAAGATAAGCAGGCCGTGGAACTCTCCATCCGCGAATACGCCGACGCCATGCGCGAACATCAGAAAGTTCTGAAAAAATATCCCGGAAGGATCGCCGCCATGTCCGGACCGATGGCGTCATTGCGCACATGGTCCAATATGTTAAAGGCGAAACGGGACGGCATCCCGGTGGTTTGCGGCGGCTGTCATGCCACCTGCACCATGGTATATCAAGCGATGTCGGTGCGGCCGGACGGCGCAATGATCGCCTGCACCAGCTTCCCGGAACATGTCATGGGCTATATCAATAAAGACAGGGTGGCCGAAGTCTGGCGCAACAACGCATTCCTGAAAGAACTGCGGGATCTCCGCCGCAAGCCGTTGACGGATTATGAGTATTGCCGGGATTGTGAATACCGCCCATGGTGCGCCGGCGGCTGTCCGGCGGTGGCGTTGCAATACAATGACGGCACCAGACCATCCTGTGCGGCACGGCTTTGCCTGCGGAAATTTCTTGACGTCGTGCCCGACTTCGACTTTGAATTGGATTGAGTGCCCTCACGACCACTCTGCACGACATCATCCCTTTGATCTACACCGGGCACATATTTTCCGTTGTCCGACCGGCATGCGGCCGATGCCTCCCGTTTCAAAAAAGCGGCCGGAAGCAAGACTTTTCTGTTGCAACATATCCGCTCCTTTTTAAATCGATTTCTGTGATTTAGCGCCCCCGCCATACCGTTATATGATAAAATAGCAGGAGCGCGATAAACATTGTCGCAAAAACAGGAACAGTAAAAACGTCAGGATTTTGGATGGATATTGCGAAAGACAAGTTATTGTCAATACGCGTATTGGCAATGTTCTGGCTTTTGCAAGAGCCGCCGAAAGACCAAGCTTTTAACGTTAAATATTTTTGCAACAATGCTTAAATATTGTATTTCACTGCAAGCTTCTTCAGAGCCGCCACCTGCTTATCGGATAAAATCTTGCCGTTGCCGAACTGCTCGGCAAGCGACTTGAAGAACGCCTGATCGTCATAGATCCGCCTTCCCTGCTTGATCGGCTCGGCCCATTCCCTTACGCCTTTCAGCCGCTCCAGCAGCGCAGCAACCTCGCCGGAGTTGCCGCTGCCGGCAGCCTCGTCCGCCGGCCGCTCCTGAATTCCCAGCTCGGCTCCGAGCTTCTCAAAGTCGGCGATTCCGGAACGGTACTTGACCGCCAGTTTTTTCAGCACCTCAAGTTGCTTTTCCGACAACGTGCGCCCCGCCTCGCCCTGCTCCCGCAGCGACAGGAAAAACTTGCGGTCGTCAAACGACCGGCCGCGACGGGTCACCGCCGGCTCCCATTTCACACTGTCAAACGCGGCGAACACCGTTTTATAGCGGTCGGGATCGCCGACGCCGCCGGTTTTCTCCGAACGGCGCTTCAACTCCGCCAGCTTTTCTCTGGCCGCGGCCAGCAGCTCCGTCGCGCCGAGTTTTTCAGCGATGGCTTTGAGTTCTGGCAACTGCTCATCATATTTTGCGGCCAACTCCATAAGTGAAACATACTGTTTTTGCGAAAGCCGGTGATTGGACTCGTATTTCTGGGCGATTGAGTCAAAAAACTTGCCGTCATCATAAACCCGCCGCCCCACCTTCACCGGCTCGGCCCACTTGACGCCGCGCAGCAAATTGAGCATAAGCTCCGAGGTTTCGCCCTCCACCGCGCCGGCGGCCTTCGCATTGTCCAGCCACGGTGTGAATTGATCGTAGAATCCGTGCAGCATTTTGGTCCACTTGATCTTTCCGGCCTCGATTTCGTCAAGCTCCTTCTCCATCTTGCGGGTGAACGCCACCTGAAACAGATCGGGAAGCGCCGCCACCAGCAGGTCATTGACCTGACAGCCGAGTTCGGAGGGAACCAGCGAATTTTTTTCGCGCACCACATAATCGCGCGCCTGAATCGTCTTGAGAATCGTGGCGTAGGTTGAAGGTCTGCCGATACCGTTTTCCTCCAGCTCCTTGATCAGCGTGGCTTCGGAAAAACGCGGCGGCGGCTCGGTGAACTTCTGCTCGGAATCCACCGCCGAAAGCGGACAATCCATGCCTTTCGCCAATGCCGACAATATCTTCATATAGTCGGCGTTCTCCTCGTCGCGCCCCTTATCCGGAAACACGGCGGTAAACCCGGAAAAAACCGTCTGCTGGGCGTTGGCGCGCAGCCGGTACTCCAGACCGTCGACGGCCGTCTTCGTAACATCCACCGCCAGAAGTTTCATCTTGGCCGGAGCCATCTGACTGGCCACAAAGCGGGTCCAGATCAGCGTGTAAAGTTTCAGCTGCGCGGAGTCGAGAACGCCGGCGAGACTGTCCGGCGTCCGGTTCACATCGGTCGGCCGGATTGCCTCGTGTGCCTCCTGCGCCAGCGCCTTGCTCTTATACACGTTCGGCTTGGCCGGACAATATTCCGCGCCGTAAGTCGCCGCGATGTAATCGTGCGCGGCCGTCTGCGCCTCTTTCGCTATATTCACCGAGTCGGTTCTCATGTAGGTGATGAGACCGACCGCCTCCCCCTTGCCGAGGTCAACGCCCTCATAGAGCTGCTGGGCGTAACGCATGGTGGCCGACGCCGAAAAATGCAGCTGACTGTTGGCAAACTGCTGCATGGTGCTGGTGGTAAACGGCGGCTGCGCCGACCGCTGCCGACGCGACTCCGCAATATCCGTCACCGTGAATTCACCGGCGCCGGAGAGTCCGGCAACCGCCGCGGCCGCCGCCGCCTGATTGTCAAGTTCGCACTCCACACCGTCTATCTTCAGCAGTTTCGCGGTAAATTCGGCGTTCTTGGGATTGAACAGCCGCACTGCGATATTCCAGTATTCCTGAGGTACAAACGCCTTTATCTGCCGCTCACGCTCCACCACCAGACGCAGCGCCACGCTCTGCACCCGCCCGGCGCTGATGCCGCGGGCAATGCGCGACCACAGAAGCGGACTGACCTGATAACCGACGATCCGGTCCAGCACCCGTCTGGCCTGCTGCGCGTCCACCAGCGCCATGTTGATGGTGCCGCTGTTGGCCAGTGCGCGCTCGATCGCCTGCCGGGTGATCTCATGAAACGTCACCCGCTTGAACTCGCCCCTGAAATCGTCCTTCAGCAGTTCGGAGAGATGCCATGCGATCGCCTCCCCCTCGCGGTCCGGGTCCGGCGCCAGATAAACTTCGCCGGCCTTTTTCACCGCGCTCTTGAGTTCGGACACCACCTTGCGGCTGCGCACGTTGTCGGTATACATCGGCGCAAAATCATGCTGAATGTCCACTCCGAACGAGCGTTCCGGCAGATCGCGGACATGGCCCATCGATGCCATGATTTTATAGTCGTTTCCCAGCATTCGCGAAATGGTGTGCGCCTTGGTCGGCGACTCCACTATCAGAAGTTTTTTGCTCACGTTTGTCTTCCAGTATATGTGATATTAAGAAAAAATTCATGCAATTATTATTAAGTTGCCCCGCTTTGACGCTTATGTCAAACTCAAACTATTAAAAAAGCTAAAAATAGTCTTGACGCCGTTGTATTGAACGATTGACGGTGTTATATTACAACGCGAAAAAACACCGGAGAAGAGAAATGAAAAGATTTTTGGGATTCACCATTCTGCTGGCCGCCGCAATGACACTGTTCACCGGCTGCTCAAGCCTGATTGAACCTGAACGGCTGCCCTGCGACCTGACCGTGGAACAGCTCCAGCAGAAAATGAACGAAGCCATGGACCCCAAGGGTCATTACCGCGACGCCAACAGCTACGCCCAGCGCGTCATCGTCAACCTTTCCACCTGGTACGGAGACACCAACCTGAAAATGGAGGTGTTCTTCATGAAGCCGAATATGTTCCGCTTCGACTATTTTCTGGACAACAAGCTGTTCACCAGCATGATCTACAACGGCACCGAGGCGTTCAGCATCGACTACAACAAAAAAGAAATCACCAAGATGAACAAGGACCAGTTCACTATGATCTCCCGGTTCGTCTCGCTCGGTCAGCCGGACACCACCTATTCCTCGCTTTTCCCGAAAATCGAGCTGAATGAATGCCTCATCAAGGGAAAGCCCTATTACTGGATGCGCTGCTATTTCAACGCCGACGGCTCCGGCAATCCCTATGACGTGTTCGTCAGCAAAGAGGACTTCCTCACCCGCCGCGTCCAGTTCTGCACCAAGGCCACCGGCGACTACACCGCCATCATCAACACCTACACCCGCGAGGATGACGTGATCCTGCCGGACACCTTCACCAGCGAACAGGACGGATACAGCCAGGACTTTGACCTGATCCGCTACAAACTTGATCCGCCGTTGACCGCCAAGGACTTCGCGCTGCCGGACTATCCGGTCAAAGAAGCGGAATAACGGCCGGAAAATGAACGTCTATATTTTTGCCGACCTTGAGGGAATCTGCGGCATATCCGGGTCTGAATACGTCAGCGGGCGTTTCGCCGCCGCCGGTTCGCAGCTGATGGCGGACGACATCAACGCGGTGGCCGCCGCCTGCTTCGAGTCCGGAGCCGAACGCGTGATCGTGCGCGACGGCCACGGCTCCGGCGTGAATTTTCCGGCAACGGCGCTCAATCCGGCTGTGGAGCTGGTGCAGGGAGCCACCGGTTCCACCCGGTTTTTCGGCATTGAAGAAGCCGACGCCATGATCCTGCTCGGCTATCACGCCATGGCCGGAACGCCGGGCGCGATACTTTCGCATACTTACAGCAGCACCACCATCGCCTGCCTCAAACTGAACGGCGAGGCCGTCGGAGAAGCGGGACTGGACGCTCGAATCGCCGGAGAACACAATGTTCCGGTCATCATGATATCGGGGGATGACAAAACCTGCGAGGAGGCCGAACAATGGGTGCCGCAGGCGGTTCGCTGTCCGGTCAAATACGGCTGCACCAGACAGTCCGGCCGCATGATGCCGCTGGAAGCCGCGCGCTCCGCGCTCCGCCGCGCGACAATTCTGGCGCTGAAGCGGTTCAAGGCCGGAGAAATCAGTCCGCTGCGTCCCGAATACCCGGCAACCCTGCGCTGGGAAGTGATTCCCCCCGCAAAAGCGCCGGAAAGCGGATTCAGCGTCATTTCCGAAACGGTGTTTGAACGCACCGGAAACAATCTCGAAAAGGTTTTTCTGGGCTGAAAAACACAAAAAATCACCGGCATCCGATTTTACAGCCGGAGCCGGCGACTTTCACGATTTTCATCCAGCCCGCAGTTATCCCCGATTCAGGCAAAGCCGCGGAGCCTGGATCAGAGCATTCCCTTGGTGGACGGAATTTCACCGGCAATCCGCGGGTCAATCTGCGTGGCTTCGTCAAGCGCCCGGGCAAATCCCTTGAAAATCGCCTCGAACAGATGATGAACCTCGGAGGAGGCCAGCATCCGGATGTGAAGATTCATTCCCGACTTCACCGCCAGCGCCTGAAAGAACTCGTGAAACAGCTGCACATCAATATCCTTGACCGTAACCGCCGGAGGATTCACGTCATAGACCAGAAACGGACGGCCGGACAGATCGAGCGCGGTCATCACCAGCGTCTCGTCCATCGGCAGCAGCATGCTGCCGTAGCGCCGGATGCCGCGCTTGTCCCCGACCGCCGCGGCAATCGCTTCGCCGAGCACCAGTCCGAGATCCTCCATGGTGTGATGATAATCCACCTCAACATCGCCCTTCACCACGCAGTCCAGATCGAACAGCCCGTGTCTGGAAAAAAGTTCAAGCATGTGACTCATGAATTTCACCGGACAATCAATCCGGCTTTTACCGCTTCCGTCCAGATTGATCGCCAGTTTGATCTGGGTCTCCCGGGTGTTCCTCTCAATTTCGGCAGTTCTCATTTTCCGGCCTCCGACTTCTGTTTTTTATTCATAAACACAATCATTTTCTGCGCAACATCAATTCCGTCCACCGCGGCCGACATGATGCCGCCGGCCATTCCAGCCCCCTCGCCGCATGGAAAAAAACCCGCCGCCGATCCCATGCCGTCCACGCCGCGAACAAACCGCACCGGACTGGACACATACGACTCAACCCCCACAAACCGGCCGGCCGAGACAAAACCGCCGAACTTCCGGTCAAACAGTTTAAGCGCCTCGCGAATCGACGCCGTCGCCTCACGCGGCAGCAGCGCCGAAATGTCCGCCGCACGCAAACCGAGCCGGGCGCTGCTTTTCGCCCCCCGCGCAAGCCTCGATTCGCCGCGCAGAAATCCCGCCGCGTCCTGCGCCGGAAACGTATAGTCTCCGCCGCCGGCGGCAAAGGTGCGCCGCCCCAACTCGTCCAGAAAATCGAACGCCGCGAAGCCGTCGGCAAACGCCATCTTACGCGGCGTGACCACCAGCGTGGAATTGGCAAATTCGCCGCTGCGCGCATAGTTGCTCATCCCGTTGCTGGACAGCTCACCCTCAAACGCCGAGGCCGGAATGATCTCGCCGCCGGGACACATGCAGAACGTTGAAACTCCCGGCCGCGAATCCGTCGGCGCCATCACCAGACTGTACTCCGCCGCACCCAGCGTTGCCGGACGTTCGCAGCGATACTGCCGGCGGTCCACCATAAGCTGCGGATGCTCAATCCGGCTGCCGATCTGAAACCCTTTAAGCTCGTAATCAAACTTCGCCATCAGCCGGCGAACCAGCCGCCGGCCGCCGAGACCGCAACCAAGCAGCACCGCCGGACTTTCGATTGTACCGCCGCCACCGGCCAGCCGGACGCCGCGGCAGACGCCGTCCTTCACCAGAATGTCATCGACTGCCGTGCCGAAACGGAATTCACCGCCCAGTGAAATGATCTTTTTCCGCAGCGCCGTCACAATGCCGGGAAGCCGGTCGCTCCCCAAATGCGGACGCTTGAGATAAAGCACGTCCGGCGCGGCGCCGCCTTCCACGAACATCCGCAGAACCCAGGCGGCGCGCTCGTCGCGGTTGCGGGTGTAGAGCTTGCCGTCCGAAAATGTCCCCGCGCCGCCCTCACCAATAAGATAATTGCTGGATTCGTCCAGCCGCCGCGAGGCAAAAAATCCGGCAATATCGGCGGCCCGCGCCGCCACGTCGCGACCGGCCTCCAACACCAGCGGACGCGCTCCGGCCATGGCCAGCACCAGCGCCGCAAACATCCCCGCCGGACCGGCGCCGACAACCACCGGACGATCGACGCCGCCAACCACCGGCTCCACCTCCAGCTCCACGCCGCGCAGCAGCGCCGCCGCGTCGGCCGCGGACAACTCCTCGCCGCCGTCCGGCGGTGCGGAACTCTCCGCGATCAGCGAATAGATCAGCTCAGGCAACCCGCGCCGCGAATCAACGCTCTTTTTCAGAATGTGACAGACAGAAACGCCGCCACCGATAATGTCAGCCAGACAGCCGTCAATCCCGGCGCCGCAGCGGTCGAATTTGATCGCATCGACTCTCAGTTCGGGAATTTTATAAAATTTCTTCATTTTTCCGCTTCACCGAACACCTCCGCCTCGAACACGCTGAACCGCGCCTGCGGATGGCGCCATGCCTCTTTCGGCAATCCGGCCTTGTTGGCAAGAAAGTTCAACGTGGTCTCCGCGTCCCAGCCCTGTTCGACGGCGACCTGCGGCAGAAATACCGCATGACTGCGGCCGAGTTCAAACAATATCCCGTGCCGGCCGACAACAAACTCGGCGGGCGAGGCAATCAGACGCAGCGGCGTAAGCACCGACACCTCAATATGAAGTTCCGGCAATTCGTCCGGCTCCACCGGAGGAAACCTCGGATCACACAACGCGGCGTTCAGCGCGTTACGTTCCAGACTGTCACCCAGCGGCTCCACCGCCTCGATGCTGCCGATACAGCCGCGAAGTTCGCCGGAAGCGTCGTTCAGCGTCACAAAGCAGCTTCCGAGTCCGCGCAGTTCCGCCATATCCGGACGCGCCGGCGCCGGTATACCGGCCAGACGGTGTTCGATAACACTGCGCACATATTCCAAAACCGCTCTGCGTTGACCGGCGTCAAACCGATTTTCCGTCATGATACGCCTCCCTTGTGCCGCACGTCATATCCGGTCGCGCCGGACGTTCCAGTAACCGTAGATGATAAATGCCAGCGTCGGTGCGAACCCGGCCAGGGCCGGCGGCAGTATTCCCTGGCGGCCAAGCACTTTGAACATTTCGCTGACCACAATATAAGCCACAATCACGCCGATTGCGGTTATCACCGCCAGCATGATGCCGGAACGCTCGTTCTTGGTCGCCAGCGGAATCCCCAGAAACACCGCGATAAAGCTCGCCCACGGGAAGGCCAGCCGGTAGCAGAAAACCGTCCAGTAGATGTCCGTGGAGCGTTTGGACATATTTTCGGTTGAAATGACCACTTCAAGGATCGTCCAGCACGGCAGAATGTCGACATTTTTCACTGCGTTTTCGATCGTCTCCGGCGAGTCGTTCATCGTCCGGCGCTCCAGTGTCAGACTGTCGAATTTCTCCTGACTGCGCACGATGAATCCGTCATTGCTGTAAAAGGTCCGCGAGCCGTTGAACATCCGCCAGCCGTCCAGCATATTGAAGTTGCCGTATTCGGCGGTGACGTAACTCTCCAGCGTCCCGTCCGGGCGGCAGGTCTTCAGCGTCACGCCGTTGTAGCGGCCGTCGTCGTCAAAAGTCTGGAACAGCCAAGTGCGCTGTCCATCAAAACTCTTGAATGTAAGCATCTTCTGATAATCTTCCAGAAACCCTTGTTTTCTGGTGAGTTTGCGTTGCAGCGCGGCGGCGCGCATATTGTATTCCGGCACCAGCATCTCGTTGAAATAGATGTTTACCAGCGTCACCAGAAAGCCGATCATGAAAATCGACCGGCCGCAGCGCATCAGCGACAGACCGGACGCCCGCATCGCGGTGACTTCCAGATTCTTTCCGAACATCGCCATCGTCCACATGCACCCGAGCAGCACGCTGATCGGAAGCACGAACCCGATATTGCCGGGAAGTTTCAGAATGAAATACTTGATGATGGAACCGATCGGCGCATCCTCCTCAAGAAAGTCGCTCAGATCGTTGAACACATCGCCAAGAATGAAAAACATGGCGGAAACCAGCAGCAGAATGGAGAACTTTATCAGGAACTCCCGCATAACATACCAGTCCAGCGTCGGCAGAGCGGTCCACCGCCGCGGTACGGTGACCATGCTTTCAAGCAGTTTTCTACTCGGTCGGCTCATTGTCTCACGTCCTTTCATTCTTGACGGAAAGCGAAGCATATAATATAACGCGGCAACGCCGCTTTTTCAATCAGAAGCCGAAAAATCCGAGTGCGGTCTGCACATGCCGGTCCCAAAACTCCCATGTGTGACTGCCGGGTTCCTCAAGATAGTCCGCCTTCAGTCCGATTTTGCGGAAGTGATCGCGCAGCCGGACGTTGTCACGGTAAAGAAAGTCCTCGGTGCCGCAGACCTGGAGTATCCGGGTGTCGCCGCCGGAGGCGACAAAACGGTCGGCCAGATAAAACAGATCGTCATGCGATTCCGGCAGACTGTCGAACGGGCCGAATATCCGTTCCATCTCCGGCCGGCATCCGGCATCGACATAGGAGGGAAAGGACTTGATGTCAGCCACGCCGGACAGCGAACAGGCTGCGGCGAAGCGGTCGGGCCGCATCAGGCCGAGCCGCAGTGCGCCGTATCCGCCCATGGACAGTCCGCAGACGAAGGTGTCTTCGCGCCGTTTTGAAACATGGAACAGCCCCGCGACGATCTCCGGAAGTTCCTCCGAAATATAGGTCCAGTAGTCAAACCCTCTGTACATTTTCATATAATATGAGCGGTGGGCGTTCGGCATGACCACAATGAGATTTTTGCCGCTGACATAACGCTCAATACCGGTAAAACGGCTCCAGATGGACTGATCGTCGCTCATGCCGTGCAGCAGATACATCACCGGATAGTCGCCGGTGGCCGACTTCGCCGCGCTGGCGGTTCCGATGTGCGCGGTATTCGGCTGGGGCAGAATAACATTCATCTGCATTTGCATTCCAAGCACATTGGAAAAAAATTCACACTGTATGAAAGCCATGAAAAACCCCTTTTCTCAATAAGTTTTTCTCAAATATACCATGTCTTGCAAAAAAATACAATGAATTGAATAAATTTCGCAGTATTGATAAAAAAATATCCATAGCCGGGTTGATTTTCGAGCTTGACGGGCTATATTATAAGATACATTGGGTAAAAAAATATCTTATCAACAGACAGGAACGCTGAATATGTCGAAGGTTCAGAAGCTGCCGACGATCCGACGGTTGCCCACCTATTTGCACAAGCTCAACGAGATGCGCAAATCCGGGATCGAGATTGTGGCGACGCCGGAGCTTGCGAGGTATATGCATCTTGAGGCGATTGTCGTACGCAAGGATCTGGCGTCCACCGGAGTCACCGGCCAGCCGGGGGTCGGCTACAAAGTGGCCGAGCTGATCGACGCGATCCGGGCGTTCCTGTCGTGGGACAACACCAGCGAGGCGGTTCTGGTCGGCGCCGGTTCGCTCGGCAGCGCGATACTCGGCTACGAGGGCTTTGAAGAATACGGCCTCCGCATTATCGCGGCCTTCGACACCGATCCGGCCAAAATCGGCAGAACCATCCATGACCGCGAGGTGTTCCCCGTCTCCCGTCTGGCCGAGCTGACCCGCCGGATGCGCATTCATATGGGAATAATCTGCGTTCCGGCTGAATACGCGCAAAAGGTTGCGGACGAATTGGTCGAAGGCGGCGTGTGGGGCATCTGGAATTTTGCCAACGTCAGTTTGAAAGTTCCCGACAACGTGGTGGTACAGCGCGAAGTCATCGCCGGAGGGCTGGCGGTGCTCTCGGTGAAACTGACCGCGCTGCGGCGCGAACTGAACAGTGAATCTGAATAAATAACCTATCAAAATAAGGATATTGATATGCTCGAAACCATGGAAAAAACCTCCGCCATGAAGGACTATCTGGTAGAGGTGAACCGAATTCTGGAGAAGAACAACTACTCCGAATCCCGTCTGATCCCGATCCTCCAGGAGGTGCAGGAGGTGTACAAGTACCTCTCAAAAGACATGATAACCTATGTCGCCTCCAGTCTGGGCGTGCCGCCGTCGCGCGTGTACGGCGTGGCCACGTTCTACGCGCATTTTGCGCTGAAGCCGAAAGGGAAACATGTGTTCCGGCTTTGTGACGGCACGGCCTGTCACGTCAAGAAATCGCACGGCATCCTCGAAGCGCTTTACAAGCGGCTCAATCTCTCCGCGGAAAAGAACACCTCCGACGATCTCAAATTCACCGTTGAAACCGTCAGCTGTCTCGGCGCCTGCGGGCTTGCCCCGGTGGTGCTGCTGAACGACGAGGTCCACGGACAGGCCACCCCGGAACAGATAATCGCCCTGATCGACAAGATCGAAGCCGCCGAAAAGGAGAACAAGTAAATGACCACCATTAATCTGGAAAAAGTCGCGGCGGCATTCAAGTCGGCCAGCGAAAAACTCTCGCGCCGCATTATAATCTGCGGCGGCACCGGCTGCATGGCCAACGGCTCCATGCTGGTCCGCGACGCCATGGCCGAACTGCTCAAGCAGAAGAATGTCGATGTCGAACTTGAGCTGAAGACCGAGGAAAACGGCGAACACTGCAACTTCACCGGCACCTATCTTTCCAAGAGCGGCTGCCAGGGATTCTGCCAGCGCGGGCCGCTGGTGCACATCATGCCGGACAATATCCTTTATACCAAAGTCAAAGTCACCGACGTTCCCGAGATCGTCGAGGAAACGCTGCTTGGCGGCCGCGTCATTGAACGTCTGCTCTACGAAACGGTGGACGGCGTCAAATGCAAGGGAGACCACGAAATCCCGTTCTACAACCGCCAGAAGCGCGTTGTGCTGCACAACTGCATGATCGAACCGGAAAACGTCAATGAATACATCGCCCGCGGCGGCTATTTCGGCGCCCGGAAGGCGATTACCGAAATGACCAGCGAGCAGGTGATTCAGGAAGTCATCGAGTCCGGGCTGCGCGGCCGCGGCGGCGGCGGATTCCCGACCGGACTCAAGTGGAAATTTACTCTTGCCAGCAAGAACGACAAAAAATATGTCATCTGCAACGGCGACGAGGGCGACCCCGGCGCATTTATGGACCGTTCCGTCATGGAGGGCAACCCGCACGCCGTGATCGAAGGCATGATCATCGCCGCCAAGGCGATTCAGGCGAATGAGGGCTACGTTTACGTCCGGGCCGAATATCCGCTGGCCGTGAAACGCATGCGCCACGCGATCGAAAAGGCCGAGGAGGCCGGACTGCTCGGCGAAAATCTGTTCGGGACCGACTTCGGCTTCCGGCTGCACGTCATGGAAGGCGCCGGAGCGTTCGTCTGCGGCGAAGAGACCGCCCTGATCGCCTCCATTGAAGGCAAGCGCGGCATGCCGATGCCCAAACCGCCGTTCCCCGCCCAGTGCGGACTGTGGAAAAAACCGACGGTGATCAACAACGTTGAAACGCTGGCCAGCGTCCCGTTCATTATGCGTGAAGGCGCCGCCGTCTACCGCTCCTGCGGCACCGAGAAGTCGCCCGGCACCAAGACCTTCGCCCTGACCGGACATGTGGCCAACACCGGCTTGATCGAAGTTCCGTTCGGCACCACGCTGCGCGAGATTGTCTACAACATCGGCGGCGGCGTGACCGACAATTCCGGCAAGCTCACCGGACGCGACTTCAAGGCGGTTCAGATCGGCGGACCGTCCGGCGGCTGCCTGACCAAGGAGATGCTCGACCTGCCGATGGACTTCGACACGCTGAAGACAGTCGGCGCCATGGTCGGTTCCGGCGGTCTGGTGGTGATGAACGACCAGACCTGCATGATCAAGATTGCCCGTTTCTTCATGCAGTTCACCCAGAACGAATCCTGCGGAAAATGCGTTCCCTGCCGCGAAGGCACCAAGCAGATGCTCGCGCTGCTTGACGACATCATCGAAGGCCGCGCCACCGCCGAAACGCTCGAACTTCTGGAAGCCACCGCGAAGGCGGTTCAGCTCGGTTCGCTGTGCGGACTCGGCAAAACCGCGCCGAACCCGGTGCTCTCCACGCTGCGCAATTTCCGCGACGAATACGAAGCCCACGTCTTCAAGAAGACCTGTCCCACCGGCGAATGCAAGGCGCTCGCCCGGCCCGAAATCGTGGCCGACAAGTGCCGCGGCTGCACCGCCTGCGCCCGCAAGTGTCCGGTCGGAGCGATCACCGGCGAAGTCAAGAAACCCCATCACATCGACCCCGACAAATGCATCAAGTGCGGCGCCTGCAAAGCCGCCTGCCGCTTCGATGCGATCATCGGGCTTTAATACAGGAGCACGCTGAAGTATTATGAACAACACAACCGCAACCATGACGATCAACGGTTTGAAGGTCGCCATCGGCAACGAACGCAATCTGCTTGAACTGATCCGCAAGATCGGCATCGACATGCCGACCTTCTGCTACCACTCCGAACTGAGCATCTACGGCGCCTGCCGGCTTTGCCTGGTCGAGGTTGAGAAGCGCGGCATCATGGCCGCCTGCTCCACCAAGCCGGAGGCCGGAATGGTGATCCATACCGACAGCAAAGACCTGCGCATGATGCGCAAGATCAACGTTGAGCTTCTGCTGGCCAATCACAGCCGCGAATGCCCGAGCTGCATGCGCAGCGCCAACTGCACGCTGCAGAGTCTGGCCCGCCGGCTGGGGGTCACCGAGGTGCGCTACAAGCAGACCCAGAAGAACGCGCCGATCGACAAGGCGTCGCCGTCGCTTGAGCGCGACCCGAACAAATGCGTGCTCTGCGGCGACTGCGTCCGCGTCTGCACCGAGGTTCAGTCAGTCGGAGCGATCGACTTCGCGTTCCGCGGCGCAAACGCCCGCGTCGCTCCCGCATTTGACAAAAACCTCAACGAGGTGGAATGCGTCAACTGCGGCCAGTGCGCCGCGGTATGCCCCACCGGAGCGATAGTTCCCAAACAGCAGCGCGAACAGGTATGGTCGCAGATTCATGACAAGAGCAAGACGGTGGTTGCCTCGATCGCGCCGGCGGTGCGGGTGGCGCTCGGCGAAATGTTCGGGCTCAAGGGCGGCGAAAACGTGGCCGGGAAGCTGGTCACCGCGCTCAAGCTGATGGGTTTTGCCGAAGTCTATGACACCAGTTTCACCGCCGACATGACCATCTTTGAGGAGGCGACCGAGCTGATCGACCGCATAACCAACAAGAAGACCATGCCGATGTTCACCAGCTGCTGTCCGGCGTGGGTGAAGTTTGCCGAAACTTATTTCCCGGAATTCATTCCGAACATCTCCAGCACCCGCAGTCCGCAGCAGATATACGGCGCGGTGGCGCGCGAAACGCTGCCGGGCAAACTCGGCGTCAATCCGGAAAATCTGGTGGTGGTTTCGATCATGCCCTGCACCGCGAAGAAATTCGAGGCGCAGCTGCCGAAATTCAAACATGACGGCCGGCAGGACATCGATTATGTGCTCACCACGGTTGAAGTCTCCCAGATGATCTCCTCGATGGGAATTCGTTTGGACGAGCTGCCGATCTCGGCGTTTGACATGCCGTACGGTTTTGCCACCGGCGGCGGCGTGATTTTCGGCACCACCGGCGGAGTGATGGAAGCCGCGCTGCGCTACGCGGTTGAGAAGATTGAGCAAAAGCCGCTCGCATCGGTGGATTTTGCCGAAGTCCGCGGCGGCACCCCCCGCAAGGAGGCTGAAATTGAAGTCGGCGGCACCAAGCTGCGCGTGGCCGTGGTTCACGGTCTGGGCAACGCCCGCAAGCTGGTTGACGACATCAAAGCCGGCAAGGCGCAGTACGACTTCATCGAAGTCATGGCCTGTCCTGGCGGCTGCGTCTGCGGCGGCGGTCAGCCGATCACCCAGAATCCGGAGCTGGCGCGTCAGATCCGCGCCGCCGGACTTTACAACGCCGACAAGACCCAGCAGCTCCAGAAGCCGCAGGACAACCACCTGGTGGTCCGCTGCTATGAAGAGGCTTTCGGCGGCTGCCCCGGCAGTCACAAGGCCCACGAGCGGCTGCATACCCACTATCAGGATCGCGCCCAGCTGTTCGACGCTCAGGAGATCATGCTCGGCATGCCCGGCGAAGGCAAGGTCGATGTGGTGGTGACGGTTCACACCGTCAAGCAGGACGGCGAAAACAAGGAAGCGGCGCTGCTCAGTCAGCTGGTCGCCTATGCCAAGCAGCAGAACCTGCGGGACAAGGTGGTGATAGCCGCATCCTTCAACCCGGCCAGAACGAATGACGGCAAGGTCTGCGTCGCGGTGGGCGACAACGTTGCTGAATATCAGATCGACGGCGACGTCGCCGCCAGCGCCGCGCTCAAGGAGCTGACCGGCCTGATCGACGCCGCGGTGAAATAACCCGCGTTTCCGGTTTGCATTGCGCCTCCTTCGGCGGTATATTACCGCATCGAAGGAGGCTTTTTTATGCGGATTTCAGGACTGTTCGCCGTGCTGCTCACGCCGCTGCTGACGCTGGGCGCTTCAGAGCTGAAACTGGCATGGCTGACCGACATTCATGTTGTCGATGGCAACGCCAACGCAGCGATGACCGCCGCGGCGATCGATGAGATAAACTCCGGCAACGCCGACGCGGTGATCCTTTCCGGCGACCTGACCGGCACCGGAAGCATCGCGGAACTTCGATACGTCAAAACGCTGCTTGACCGGCTGACCAAGCCGCTGCTGGCCGTTCCCGGAAATCACGAAACCAACTGGAGCGACAGCAACTGCGAAGCGTTTCCTGCATTGTTCGGCGGCGACCGGTTCTGCCGGCGGATCGGCGGTTTTATCATAGCGGGCATCCCCTCCGGGCCGTGGATGAAGATGGGCGACGGCTATGTCCGCAACTCCGACCTCGCGTGGCTGGACGCGGCGCTGAAAGAACAAGTGCGGCCGGGCGACCGCGTGATCTTTGTCTGCCACTATCCGCTGAATCAGGAGCTGAGCAACGCCCAGGCGGTGCTGGCGGTGCTGAAGAAATATCCGGTCGCGGCCATATTGTCCGGCCACTATCACAACCTCGGAGTGCTGAACGCCAACGGCTTCGGCAACGTGATCGGGCGGGCGATATCCCTGCGCCATTCGTCGGAAACCGCCGGCGGCTACAATTTGGTTGAAATTTCCGGTAACCGCGTTTCAGTATTCAATAAGACGGTCGGCGCCGCGAAGCCGGACAAGCCGGAAATCGAATTTCAACCGGACGCGATTCCGTGGGATCCGGTAAAATTCCGGCCGGCTGATTCCGAACCACCGCCGCCCGAACTTGTTTTCAGCGGAACGATCCCGGAAGTTCTGCCGCCGCCGCCGGACGAATCGCCGTACTTCAAAGTTGCGGCCGGCCGCTGTCAGGCGCCGCCGGCGGTGCGGGACAACGTCGCGGCATTCGGCGCGTGGGACACCTTTCTCTATGTGCTGACGGCCGACACCGGAGAACTGAAATGGAAGTGGAACAACGGGTCGGACAACATCCTGTTCTCACCGGGTAACGTGACGCCGGTGATCGGAGAAAAAAATCTGGCGGTCGTGGCTCCGGACCGCTATCTGACCATTTTCGACCGCGAGACCGGCGAAGTAAAACTGCGCACCAACCAATATAAATTCCGCGAAAGCCTCGGCCCCGCGACCGACGGCAAACACGCCTACGCCAAGACCATGGACGGCGAACTGGCGGTGATCGACGTTGACGCCGCAGCCGTGGAAAAGGTCATCGACCTCGGACTCGGTTACGAACACACGCCGGTGCCGCCGTGCGAGGCGTTCGGCGACGTCTTTGTCGGCGGACGGCAGGGCGATCTGGTACGGGTCGACCCGGCTTCGGGAAAAATAAAATGGCGCCACCGCTGCGGAACGTCCGGGTTCGACCGGATATATTACGACGGCGAAAAAGTCACCGCCGCAATGATCGACGGCGGAGTCTGGACGGTCATTCGCTGACGCGGAGCCTATTTCAATATCTGAACATTTGCGATGATTTCGTCAAGAACGCTTTGCCAGTCGCCAAGTTTGGCCTCTTCGTCCTCTATTGTCGCAATGTCGCTCCTGGTCGCCGGCGCCGGCGGGGAGAATACGGTGCAGCTGTCCGGAACCTGAACGTTGGACATGTCGTACGTTCCGAATTTTTCGGCCAGACGTATCGTCTCCAGTTTGTCCATTCCTACCAGCGGACGCAGCACCAGCAACCCGGTGGCGTTGTTGATGACGCTCATATTCTCCACCGTCTGCGAAGCCACCTGCCCCAGCGACTCGCCGGTAAGCAGCGCCTTCGCCCGTCCGGAACGGGCGACCGCCTCGGCGATGCGGAACATCATGCGGCGGTAAAGCACGGTGCGGTAACGCGGATTGCAGCGGTCGCGGATCAGCTTCTGGATCGCGCTGAGATTGGCAAAATAATGGGTGCCCGAACGCTGAAAATTGTTAAGATAACGCCCGATGCCGAGAACTTTTTCAGTGGTCTCCGGCGGCGTGTACGGATCGGAATGGAAGCTCATGAAATCGACCTCGCTGCCGCGCTTCATCGTCAGCAGCGCGGCGACCGGAGAGTCGATGCCGCCGGACAGCAGCGCCATGACCGGGGAGTTTGAACCGGTCGGCAATCCGCCGCCGGAATGGAACGACTTGAAATAGAGGATGGTGAATTCGTCGCGCACCTCACAGCCCACGGTGATATCGGCGTCGTCATCAAGGTGGACCTCAAGCTCTGGAACCGGATAGAGGTCACCGACGACCGTGGCCAATTCAATTTCGATATCCTTGCTGCGCAGCGGAAAGCTCTTGTCGCTGCGCCGCGCCCGGATGCGGAAGCGCACCCGCTCTTTTGCCGCGAACGCCGCGTCGAACACCGGCTTCGCCGCCGCAGCCGCCGCGCTTTTGATCGCCTCGATCTCCGACGCCACCAGAATGGCCGGAGAGAAACTTTCCAGACCGAACATGAACCGGAGTTTTTCGCATATTTCCGCGATTTCAGCATCGGAGAACGGCGCCCGTCCGCCGTGTTCGATCCAGACGCGTCCGCGAACGCTGCGCACCCGCAGGTCGTTTATATCCCTTAACTTGTGCTGCATGTTGCCCATGAGCTGCCGCTCAAAATTTTTGCGGTTGTGCCCCTTTATGGCGATTTCGTGATAGCGGCAGAGAACTGAATTGTACATAAATATCATCCTTGCATTTTGAATCCCAGCCGGCGCAGCGCATCGCGGCAGCCGGATCCGGCGTTGACAACCGTGAACGCCGGGAATTCCCGGCGCAGCCAATAGTCGTTGCGCAGCCGCTCGAAAGTTTCCGGGGCGGCGCGCAACGCCAGCGAGTCACGTTCCACATCATAACTATGGAGAATAGCGGCGGCGACGGCGGCGGAGCCGTCCATCCCATCCAGATCGATCACCGGATTTTCCGGCGGCGGAACCGCCGTCACCTTGAAGTCGCGCAGCATGTCAATTTGGAAAAACTCCGCCAGCGCCCGCACCGCCATGCCGGTTCCGTTGGCCTTGCCGTCGGTGGAATAGCCGGCAATGTGGGGAGTGGAAAACAACGCTCCCGCCATAAGATCGCGGCGGATCGCCGGCTCGTTCTTCCAGACGTCAAGCACAAAATCAACGTCGGACGCCGACAGCGCCGCCTCATCGACCACGCTGCCGCGCGAAGAATTGACAAACAATGCGCCGGATTTCATGGCCGCAAAAAACTTTCCGCCGGCCAGATCGCGGGTTGACGGCTCGTCCGGCACATGCATTGAGACAATGTCACTGGCGGCAAGCAGCCGCTCAAGCGCCACAAACCCCGCGCCGCCCTCGCGCTCCGCGCGCGGCGGATCGTTCAGCAGCACCGTCATGCCCAGCGCGGCGGCCAGTTCCGCCACCTGAGAGCCAACGTGACCGACGCCGACAATCCCGATGGTCTTCCCCCGCCAGCCGACGCGGGACAGAATCGCCCCGACATACTGCGCCACGCTTTTGGCGTTGCAGCCCGGCGCGCTGCGCCAGACAATGCCGCGACCGGCCAGATAATCAACGTCAAGATGATCGAATCCGATGGTGGCCGTGGCGATAAAACGGACGGTGGACCCCTCCAGCAGTCCGGCATTGCATTTGGTGCGGGTGCGGACGATCAGCGCGTCGGCGTCGCGCACCGCCGCGGCGTCGATTTCCGACGGCGGCAGATAGCGACAATCAACGCCGAACGGCTCCATCGCCCCTTTCAGAAACGGTATCTTGCTGTCACAAACGACTTTCAACCGGTTTTTTCCCAGTTCGCGCATCATAATATCCTTCGTTTTTTCCGTTGCCGTCTTGCAATCGCGCACTTCCGGACAATATTAATATGAACCCTGAATCAGAAAAATCCAAATGAAAGATTGATACTATGGAAGATTTGACCACCCGCATCACCGAATTGCTCGAAACGCTCCGCGTTCACCTCCAGGCCGACGGCGGAGATCTTGAGATCGTTCAGATCGACGGCAAAAACGTTCAGCTCCGCCTCCAGGGCGCCTGCGGCGGCTGCCCGCACGCCGCGATGACCATCAAACAGGGCATCGAACGCATCCTGCGCGAGCAGATTGATCCCGAAATCGTTGTCGAACGCGTGATTTAATTTTTTTCCGGGAACATTTTTCCCGGATCAACAGTCTAAATACAGCGGCAGAACATGACGTTGCCATCCGAATTGACAGACAGCGAACTGGTGGCCGAATTCAACAACGGCAACACCGCCGCTTTCGACGAGATCATGGAACGACACGCCGAACGATTGTATCGCACCGCATACAGTCTGCTCGACAGTCACCATGACGCGGAGGAAGTGGTGCAGGAAACATTCCTGCGCGCCTACCGCGCGCTGTCCGGATTTCGCGGCGACTCAAGTTTGTCGACCTGGCTTCAGCGGATCGTCACCAACCTGTCGCGCAACAAGTTCCAATGGAACCGGCGGCGCGGCAGCGAGGTCAACCGGAGCATATCCGGCATGCTGAGGGACGCCGACACCGGAGGATATGAGGACATTCCGCTGCCGGACGACCGGCTGACACCGGATCGCGGAATCAACAACCGCGAAATCGGTGAAAGCATTGTCTGGGCGATAAACCAATTGCCGGAACGTCTGCGTCCGGTGGTGTCGCTGCGGTATCTGCAGAATTACAGCTATGACGAAATAGCCAAGACGCTGGATTGCAATATCGGCTCGGTGAAATCAAGACTGAGCCGCAGCCGGGAACTGCTGGTTGAACTGTTGCACAAGCGCGGCATTGTTTAGAACGGAAACGAAGCCAGGTGCGGAGAAAAACGCATCAGGTCATTGAAAACAACCAAGGGACGGGGAAAATTGGCGCATCGGGAGAACTGCTGGTATCATGAGTGAGAAAAAACATTGTCTGAACGACGAACTGTTCAACCTCGCACTTGACGGCGAGTATGAATTCAATGACGCAGAGCACGCTCATCTTGAGTCGTGCGAAGCGTGCCGGCAGCGCTATACCGAACTCCGCAGACTGCATCTGCTGCTTTCCGAAAACTGGGAGATTCCGCTGGATGAGTTTTCAACGGCGGCGATCAAATTCAACGTCCACCGCAAACTGGCGGAGACGAAAAGGCGTTCCGTTTTCCGTCATATCCGTCCGCTTGGCATAGCCGCGGGAACGCTCGTTGTCGCCGGAGCCACGCTGCTGCTGAGCGACTTCTTCAACGCAACGCAGAAAACTCAATTTGCAGCGGACAATCCGACCGTCGCGGTCCTGAACGAGGCGGAGGATTATCCGTACTATTCGACCAAGCCGGCAATCATGAACAACCGCAACGCTTTGTCCAGACGTCTGGCGGTAAACCAGCTTGGCACGCTGCCGATCGATCAGTTGATTCCGGTTGGAGCCGGCCGCACCAACACCGTGCTGGTGTATCTGAAGGAACTGCTGGCCAACAATCAGGATTCGCTGGCGGTCATCGACAGCAACGTCTCCCATGTATGGGCGGCGGCGAACACCGAACGGGCCGATGACGATTTGGCAAAATTGCTTGATATGCTGAAGCTCAAAGACAAATTCCACCTAAACGCCGACAACGGCAACGGCGTAATACGACTGTCAGCCGATCTTACCAAAGGCCAACTGCTTCAATTTGTCCGGGCGGCCAGATGGTATGACTGGGATCTGCTCAGTTCCCAGCAGCCGCAGCCGGAGAGCACAATTCTGCTTTCCGCAGAGGACGAGCCGGTTCATTATGAGATGACCATCGTCGAAAGTTTCTGAGTTATTCGGCACGATAAAAACTGCGAAGTCCATGCGGCGGCCGGCGGAAAAATATCCGCGCAGCCGCTTTTCATGTTCCGCAAAACCCGTTGCGGCTCCGGCATAAAACTCAATGTCGCCCCCGATGGCCGCCAGCCCCGGAAGCTTTACAGAAAATCGGCGCAATACAGCTTGACTTGACGGCGCTTTAAATGTATATTATTAGTTCGGAGTATATGATAGCACCGGCATTCACGGTTCACGCGGCGGGCGCAGCGCGGCCAGCAGGCGCAAACACAATGCCGGAAAGTTTGGATAAAGCGCCATTGGGAGGATTCAATTATGGAATTTGATCAGGTTTATGACGGAAACGAGATTCCGGTCAGACCGCCGGCCGAAGACGCTCTGGCGGGAATGGACGAGCATATGAAACCGGCGGAACCCGGCACGCCGGAGCCGCCGGTGGAAGACGAGCTGACAAAACTGCGTGCGGAAAACACCGAGCTGCAGGATAAATATCTGCGGTCGCAGGCCGATTACCAGAACTATCGCAAGCGCATGTCCAAAGACATGGCGGCAATGCGCAACTTCGCGGTGATCGAAACGGTGACCCCGTTCATTCAGCTTTTCGACAATTTTTCCATGGCGGTTCAGGCCGCTCAGAAAAGCGACAACCTCGACGCCATCGTAAAAGGATTGTCAATGATCGGCGATCAGTACAAGAAAGCGCTGGAAGAGCTGAACATAACTAAATTCGACGCGGTGAACGCCAAGTTCGACCACAATCTTCACGAAGCCGTCGCCAGTGAAAACAGCAGCACCGTTCCCGAAGGAGTCGTAATCCGCCAGTGGAACTGCGGCTATAAACTCGGCGACCAGCTGCTGCGACCGGCCCGTGTGGTCGTTTCCGCCGGCCCCGGAGAAAAAAAGGAGCAATAATCAGCTATGGCCGACTATTATCAGACCCTCGGCGTGGCCAAAGACGCCAGCGCCGACGAAATAAAAAAGGCATATCGCAAACTTGCCATAAAGTACCATCCGGACAAAAACCCGGGCAACAAGGAAGCCGAGAACAAGTTCAAGGACATCTCCGCCGCCTACGAGGTGTTGTCCGACCCGAAAAAACGCCAGCAGTACGACCAGTTCGGTTCGGCGGCGTTTGAGAATGGCGGCATGCCGCCTCCGGGTCAGGGCGGCGCCGGATTCGGCGGATTCGACTTCTCCGACCTTTTCGGCGGAGGAGGCGGAGCCGGCGGCGGCGGTTTCGATTTTTCCGACCTTTTCGGCGGCGGCTCCCGGTCGCGCCGGCACGCCAGCGACGCGATGGAAGGTTCCGATCTGCGCTACAATCTCGGCATTTCGTTTGAAGACGCGGTGCTTGGCGTCGACCGGAAAATCGTGGTGCCGCGGCTGACAAAATGTGAAAAATGCGGAGGCTCCGGCTGCAAGCCGGGAACGTCGCGCAAAGCGTGCGTCAAGTGCGCCGGCTCCGGATACATTACCGTCAATCAGGGCTTTTTCCAGGTCCGGCAACCCTGTCCGCAGTGCCACGGCACCGGACAGATCGTTGAGAGTCCATGCGAAAACTGCCGGGGAGACGGCCGGGTCAGAATTGAAAAGACGCTCCAGATACACGTTCCCCCGGGGGTGGACAGCGGGTCGCGGCTGCGCGTGGCCGGAGAAGGCGAAGCCGGCGTGCGCGGCGGACGCAACGGCGATCTCTATGTGTTCATTCAGGTGGAGGACAATCCGGTCTTCCAGCGCAATGACAGCGATCTGCTCTGCGAACTGCCGGTCGACTTCATCACAGCCGCCATCGGCGGCACCGTGGATGTTCCGACCGTGACCGGAAAGGCAACGGTGAAAATCGCTCCCGGGACCCAGTCCGGAACGCTGATGCGCATCAAGGGCAAGGGAATGCCGTCGCTGCGCGGCGGAGGCCGCGGCGACCTTCATGTCAGAATAAAGGTCGAAACGCCGGCCAATCTTTCGGGCGAGCAGATAAAACTGTTCGAGTCGCTGCGCAAGTCGCTGACTCCGGGCAATCTGCCGATTGCCGGAGATTTCCGGATCAAAGCGGGCAAGTTCCTTAAGTAAACACGGAAAGAGCACACCACCATGGGCGCGGCAAAAAAAGACAACGACAACACCAACCCGGTATTGGCCGAAAACCGCAAGGCACGTCATGACTACCAGATTCTGGAAGCCATGGAGGCCGGTATCGACTTGGTCGGAACCGAAGTTAAAAGCTGCCGCGCCCGTCATATCGCCATGGTCGACGCCTATGTCGCCATTGAGGGCGGACAGGCCTTTCTCTACAATGTCAACATCGCCCAGTACGAACACGGCAACCGGTTCAACCACAACACGACCCAGAAACGGCGGCTGCTGCTGCACAAACGGGAAATACTCAAACTCCAGCAGCAGGTTCGTGAAAAGGGGTTGACCATCGTTCCGCTGAAGTTTTATTTAAAAGGCGGTCTTGTCAAGGTTGAAGTAGCGTTGTGCCGCGGCAAAACTTTCGGCGATAAACGAGAAACACTGCGCGAACGGCAGGATGACATGGAGGCCCGGCGCGCCATCGCCGCGTCACGACGAAAATGAGCGACTGGTTTGAACCCGTGTCCGATAAAAAAACAATCGCGCGGGAACGGGAAAAAGCCCGCGAACTGCGCGCTTCAACCTGGTGGAAGAATCTTCTGGCGCGCGGCGTATGCCACTACTGCGGCGGAAAGTTTCCGCCGGAAGAACTGACGATGGATCATATCGTTCCGGTGGCGCGCGGCGGGAAATCCACCCGCGGCAATGTGGTCCCCTGCTGCAAGGAATGCAACAACCGGAAAAAATATCTGACTCCGGCGGAAATGATCCTGAACGGCGATGACGCCGCAGCGGACGGCGGACAAAACAGCGCCGATTAAGACAAAAAAATGACCGGAGCGTCAGCAGGAATTTTATTCCCGCAATGTTACGGTCGATTTTTTTGAAAGAAACGTCAATACAGCAGCATGCAGTCGCCATAACTGTAGAAACGCATCCCGGCTTCGATCGCCTTTCGGTAGGAGGCCAGCACCATCTCGCGCTCACAGAAACACGATACCAGCATCAACAGCGTGCTTTTCGGCAAATGAAAATTGGTCAGCAGCATGTCTTCGCCGTGCGGAACCTGCGGCGGATAGAGAAAAATATTGGTGGAACCGGCGCCGCCGCGAACCATATTTTCCGGTTCCGACCAGCAGCTTTCCAGCACCCGCACCGTTGTGGTGCCGACCGCCAGCACTTTGCGTCCCTTTTTCCGGGTGTCGTTGATCAGCCCGGCCACCGCGTCGGGCAGGACATAATTCTCATAATGCATCACATGGCGGCTCACGTCATCCACACTAACCGGTTTGAAGGTTCCGGGGCCGACGTGGAGTGTCAGTGTGGCCCGGTTGATTCCTCCGGCGGAAAGTTTGTCCAGCAGCTCCGGTGTGAAATGCAACCCGGCGGTGGGCGCCGCCACCGCGCCGTACTGCCGGGCGAATACCGTCTGATACCGGGTTTCGTCCTCGGCGTCCGCCTCATGCCGGATATACGGCGGCAACGGCAGATGGCCGCAGGCGTGTTGAATCGCCAGATAGTCCGGCGAAGAAAAATCGACGATGAAACTGCCGTCGTCACGATGCTCGACCACGGTGAAGCTGTAATCGCTCAACCGCCGGTCCAGATCGAACAGCCGGACGAACGTTCCGGCCTTTGCACGCTTTCCCGGCTTCAGAAACACCTTCCAGCGGCGGCCGTCCGAACCGGGAACCAGCTCAATTTGCAGCGCCTCGAATCCGGCGCCGGAAACGTCGCCGTTTTTGCAGCCGAACAATCGGCAGTTCATCACCTTGGTGTCATTGGAGATCAGCGCGTCGCCGGACTGCAAAAAGTCGCAGATCGCCGGAAACGGCAGAATTTCGGTTTCACCGGTCACACGATTCAGCGTCATCATCCGCGACCCGTCACGCCGGGCGGCCGGATGCTGCGCAATGAGTTCCGGCGGCAGATCATAATCGAACAGCGAAGTGGAAAGCGTCATTTCAACGATGCATCTCCTCGCGCGCCTGGCGCAGTCTGGCCATTTCGTCCGGCGAAAGACTGTTGATGCCGCTGCGCGATATTTTGTCCAGCAGCGCGTCAAGCTCGTGCTGGGACACCGGGCCGGACGGATTGCGCCAGTTTTTGCGGCTCTCCGCAAAGTCGGCCTCGCCGGGCCGCTGCGACGGCCGCAGGAAGCGGAAAATGTCCCACGGCAGTTTCGCACCGAACACCATCCGGAGATACACATAACCGCCGACGATGCCGCCGAGATGCGCCAGATGCGCCACATCGCTGTAGGTGACCAGCTCGCTGAATATCTCATAGCAGGCATAAACGATCACCAGCGTCTTCGCTTTGATCGGCACCGGGAAGAAGATTATCATGAACCGGACGTTCGGCGTCAGCAGCGCTACCGCCATCATTACGCCGAAAATCGCGCCGGACGCTCCGACCAGATAGGCCTGCCCGTTAAGATTCGCCGCACACCACAGCAGGTTGCCGAAAAGCCCGGACACAAAGTACAGCGTCAGAAATCTTGTTCTCCCCAATATCGGCGCCACCAGCGATCCGAACACATAAAGCGCCCACATGTTCATGAATATGTGGCCAAAACTGCCGTGCAGAAACATTGAGCTGACCAATTCAAACCAGTATCCGTCCCGCAGACCTTCAATGGACAGCGCCATCTGGTTGTAGAGCAGCGAACGCGACGGGATCAGCAGATAAGCGGCGACATTGATGACAATCAGCGCGATCAGCATCCTGCGGCCGGATTCAGGGGTCTCCCGCGGTGCGCGGTTCATATATTGACGGTCGCCCAGCATGGCCTACCTCGACCTTTTTCCAAGTTCAAATGCGGCGAAATTCACCTCATGCAGCTTGGCTGGAAGCTCTCCGGCCAGCGCCGCCTTCCAGGTCTCGCCGAGAAAATCAAGATAAGTTGAAAGCAGCCCGAGCAGCGCGATATTCAACGCTTTTTTATTGCCCAGCCCGGCAATGTCGATCATCTCCGGAGTAATCAAAACGCCGCCGGATTTTAGCTTGCCGCGATTCACGTCCACCTGCGCCGCGTCCGTCACGACCAGAAAATCGCTTTCACCGGCCGGAATCATCGGACTGGCGACCTTTTCGCCGTAACGAACCTCGCTTGAAACCGAACCGCCGCGCTGACTCATCCCGTGAACTTCGCTCTTTTTGACATCCAACCCGGCGGAAAACGCCGCCGCCGCCAGCACGTCGGTGGCGGTAAGCACGCCCTGCCCGCCCAGTCCGGCAAAAGTGATATTGACGGTCTTCATTTTACTTCACCTCCGTGGCTGCTGCATAACTCTTTATTTTCGCGGCGGCGATCACGCAGACGCGACGCGCCACAATAACGGTAAGATCATTGGAAGCCAGCCGTCTGGCCAGAAGTTCGCGGAACTCCTCGTGCTGAACGGTGGTGTCGATCACATCGACGTTATCAACCCCCATTGCCTTGACCACGGCTTCAATGTCAAGCCGTCCGTCGGCCGGAGTATGGTCAAGCCGGCGACCGGTGCCTGGATTTTCCTGCATACCGGTCATCGCTGTAATCGAATTGTCGAGAATCAGCACCACATGGCCGGTCTTCGGACGGTTGTAAACCATTTCAACGATGCCGTTGACTCCGGTATGCCAGAAGGTGGAGTCGCCGATCACGCTGACGACCTTGCGCGCCTCGGTTTCCGGCAGTGCGTGACGCAGCCCCAGCCCAACGGTGATGCTGGCTCCCATGCAGACACAACTGTCGATCGCGGAAAATGGCGGCAGCACACCGAGCGTATAGCAGCCGATGTCGCCGGAAACGATGCAGCCGAGATCGCGCAGCGCCTCGAACGTCTTGCGGTGCGGACACCCCGGACAGAGTTCCGGCGGCTTGCCCGGAACCGGCGCCGCCTCCGGGGTCGTGTCCCCGGCCAGAAGACGGCGCACCCGCGCCACATTGAGTTCACCGAACCGGTAGAGTTCCGGGCGTCCGATCACCTCAATGCCGTTTTGACGGCAGGCGTTCTCCAGCACATAGTCGCCCTCCTCCACCACAAAGCAGCGCTTGAACCGCACCGCAAATTCGCGCATTTTCTCTATCGGCATCGGATTGCACATCATCACCTGAAGTATTGCGGCATCCGGAGCGGCCTCCATCGCATGCAAAACGCTCACCCCCGAAGCAATAATGCCGAACGAACCTTCAGGATTGCCATGCTCAGCCGTCAGCGAATTGGCAACATCTTCAAGTTTATGCAGTTCGGAACGCAGCCGGCGATGGGCGATCCGGGCGAAAGCGGGAATCATCACCCGGGTGCGCGGATCGCGCTCGAACGCCGTCGGGTGCGCCGGATTGCGAACGCCGCCGCGCACCGCCACGCCTTTGGAGTGGCAGACCCGGGTGGTAACCCGGAGCAGCACCGGCATATGGAACTCGCGGCTCAGCTCAAACGCCTTGAGTGTCAGGTCATACGCCTGCTGGCTGTCGGCCGGTTCCAGCATCATCACTCCGGCGGCGGCGGCGTAATTGCGGTTGTCCTGCTCGTTCTGGCTCGACGCCATGCCCGGATCGTCGGCCGACACAATCACCAGTCCGCCGGGAATCGAAATATAAGCCAGCGTGAACAGCGGATCGGCCGCCACGTTCAACCCGACATGCTTCATCGTCACCAACGCGTTGCCTCCGGCGAACGACACGCCGGCCGCGACTTCCAAAGCACACTTTTCGTTCGGCGCCCATTCGGCGGCGCCGCCGTTTTTTGACACATTGTCCAATATCTCCGAGGACGGAGTCCCGGGATAACCGACGCCGCGGTTGAGTCCGGCGTCCACCGCGGCCAGCGCGATCGCTTCATTGCCGCTCAAAAAAAGTCTTTCGCCCATATTTCATTTCTCCTTGCTTATCCCGGCAAAACACCGGTCGGCGTGTTCGCTGTCCGCTCGAGTCAGCAGACTGACCGCCACCAACACAATAATCGATATCGGCAGCGAATACACCAGACTGTCTATATAAGGCCAAACGCCTGAACTTATCAGCTCCGTCCGGCCAAAGATCGCTTTGCAGACCCCCAGCGGCGCCGACTCCCCGCGATGCATGAACAGCAAGGCGAAAACGCTGACCGCCGCCCCCGCCGTCATACTGGCCCACACCCCGGCGCGGGTCGCCCGCCGCCAGTAAAGTCCGGCGGTGTACGCCGGCAGAAAACTCGCGGCGCAAACTCCGAAAAATATCGCGGTGGCCCGCGCAATGTAACTGCCGGGCAGCACCGCGCCCAGCACCACACTGGCAATGATGGCCAGCAGTATCCCGACTTTGGTCAATACCACCGACCCGAACTTTGCAAACCCGATGTTGCCGAAAAAGTCATGACCGAGACTTGTGCCGTTCACATGCAGCAGCGCACTCATCGTGGACATTGCCGCAGCCAGCAATGTGATCGTAAAGATATAGGCGAACCAGTCCGGCAGCGCCTTGTGAATAAACAGCGGCACGATCATGTCAATATTGCCGTTCGGCACCATGTCGTAGGCGATCTTTCCATAGCTGTGATAAAACCAGACGTTGGACAAAGCGCCGACCACATAAGCGCCGCCAGCGGTGAGCATGATAAACAAGGCGCCAACCCAGATCGCCCGATTCAGCTCGTGATCACCTTTCACCGTCATAAACCGCACCGCCAGCTGCGGCTGCGCCAGCGCTCCGACGCCGACGCCGAACATCAGACTGGAGACCAGCGTCCACCAGCGCGGCGAATTGAATACCGGCATCGCCGTCCATCCCTGGTGACCGCCCGCCCGGAACGCCTCCGGGACCAGCGCCGCGTGATCGGTCAGCCACTGATGAGTCGAGATCACGCCGCCGGTGGCGCAATAGGTCAGTATCAGCAGCGAAAGCATGCCGCCGACCATAATCGTCCCGAGCAGCGCGTCAACATACATCATGCCGCGCAGTCCGCCGAAAATAACGTACACCGTAATCACTCCGGCGAATACCAGAAGCGCGGTGTTGTAAGGCATGTTCAACACCTCCTCCATGACCCGCGCGCCGCCCATAAGCACCGCGCTGGTGTAAACCGGCATGAAAATGAAAATCACCGCCGCAATGAAGACCGTTATTCCGGTGGAGCCGAAACGCCGCCCCATGAACTCCGGAAACGTCTTTGCCTCCAACGTCTGTCCGATGGCCCGGGTGCGCCGCCCGAAAAAGCGGAATCCGATGAATATTCCGAAAAGAATATTCATAAAAGCCAGCCAGAGTATCCCCATTCCGTCGCGTGCGGCAACTCCGCCGAAACCGACGATGGCGGAAGTGCTGATGAACGCGGCGCCGTAACTCATCGCCATGATGAACGGGTGGATTTCCCGGCCGGCCAGCATATAGTCATTGGCGCTGCGGGTGCGCCGGTAGCCGAGGTAGCTCAATCCGCCGATCAGTCCGATGAACAAACACAGGACTCCGGCCATTATAGCAGTTTCGCCGGTCATCGTTTGCCGCGCGCCTTTCTCACTGTGCAGAAAGCATAGGCCACGCAAAACAGCGCTCCGAAAATATTAAGCAAATATGCGGCCGCCACGCTCCAGTCGCCGAGTCCGAGTTTCATATCCATTTTGCATAACCATTCGTTTTTTATTGTTAGATATATTCATATAATATAGCACGAACCGGCGGCATTACAATTTTTTACGCGGCCGGATGGCCGCCTTTTTACCGTTGCCGTCAACCGCGACCAATGTAGCGTCCGCCTCCAGACAGGTGGCGTCGTCGGCGGTAACGGTTATCCGGAATGAAATGCTGGAGTTGGTGAAAGTGGGCTCATGCCCGTAAAACGTCAGTATCTGGTTGATCTTAACCGGCTTCCGAAACACCGTCTCCCCGAAACGATAAGTGACCAGACGGGAGGAGCGCTCGCATTGGGAAAGCGCATAGACCGCCGCCGCCTCGTCCAAATAAAACAGCATCTGACCGCCGAACATCTGGCCGTCCACCCCGGTATCCATGTGCTTGCACAACATGCTCATGATTTTTTCCATTGTCACTTTCCTCTCCACGTTCATATTGCCGAACCTCCGAACGGTTCTTCGGTAAAAAAAAAGCCGGCGTCGCCGGCTTTCAAAAAAACGGATCCGGATTTTATTTTCCGGAAAGAATGGTGAAACCGCCGGCCCAGTCCGGCGTCCAGACATTCAAATATTGCGAACTGAAGACCGCCGTGGCAATCAGCGCGATTACCGCAATCACCGCCAGAACGGTATAGAGCTGCGAAGCATCGCCGGCTCCGGCGGAACTTTTCTTCCCAGCGATCGCCGCGATATCCTTCTCCACCCGGGACGGGCCGGACGGGGCGCTTTCATCTTTTTTCAGCGTCAACGCCGCCTTCTCCTTGCGTCCGCGACCAATTGGAGCTTCCGCCGCCGGAACGGCGGCCGGAGCAGCCGGAGTCGGAATCGTCGGTGCGGCTGGTTTGGCCGGAGTCGGAATCGTCAATTTTGGTTTGGCTGCAGCGGCCGGAGCCGGAGGAACCGCACCGCCGACCGGCGGAGCCGGCGGCGGAGTATTTTCGCGCTGCAGACGCACCGTATCTTCAACGCTGGCGGCGGAGATACGGACGGTTCTGCGGGTCCGGGTATCCTCGGAAGACTGTTTCGGCACGCTGCCGGTATCGGTGGAAGGAGCCGCGGCGGGAGTCGCACCGGGAGCGGCGGCGCCGGGCATGCGCGGAACCGCGCCGCCCATCGGCCGGAGACGCACGGTCGGAGCTTCCGGAGCCGCGCCGCCGACCGGCGGCGCGCCGGGTACGGCACGGGAAACCGCGAGATCAGCCGGACTCACCTTCGGAGCGCCGCCCATATTGGGCATCATTCCGGCGGCGGAAAGCTTAACCGTCTTGCGGGTGCGGGTATCATCGTCCTCGGCGGAAACCTTCGGAACATTGCCGGTATCGGTGGAAGGAGCCGCTGACGCCCCGTTCGGGGTGGGAATCCCTTTCAATAACTCGTTGTTGTCGCTCATAATCTCTGCTTCCTGATATGTTAGTTTTAAAAAAATCAATAAATCAACACATCCGAAATATAGTTCCGAACGCGTAAAAAGTCAATACGCCGACAAAAGTTTTTATAAATTATCTTTGCACAACTTAATATGTTCAGCAACATCGCGGTACTGCGGATGGGCGGAGGCAATCAGGTCGTAGCTTTCCTTGGCTTCGGCATACTTCCCGGAGCGTTCATAAGCCATGGCCAGATAATAAAGCGCCTCAAGCTTATGTTTGTCCATCCGGAGCAGCTCCTTGCAGGCAAACGAAAGATAATCGATCGCCGCCTCGTAGTCGCGCCGGCGGATCGCGCAGCGTCCGAGATAGACGGAACTCGCCACCTTGAGACGTTGACTTTTGTGCGCTTCTTCAAAATATTCCACCGCCTCGTTGATCCGGCCGGCGTCGTAACAAAGAACCGCGAAATCGAACTGCAGCTGCGAGTCATTGGGGTAGAGTTTCAGACGGTTCTCGGCACGGGAAAAACGGAATTCATCGCGCTGACGGGTATATTCCTCAATCTGCTGTTCGGCGTTATCGTAGTCCGCAGGCGACGTTTTGAGCGCATTGATGTAAGCGTCGAATTTTGCGACATAGCCCTGCTCGATCGCCTTATCCAGCGCCGGGTCGGCAGTGCCAAGTTTTGACGCCACATATTCAAGCTCCTTGATGGCGCTGTCGTACTCTTTGGCCACCATGTAGGCCTCCGCCAGTTTGCGGCGGATGTCGAGTGAGTCATTGGAGGCAAGCTCGGCCTTGAATTTACTGATGAGGACTCGCGCCTGCCGTTCGTCATGAATGGTGCCGTCCTCAAGCTGCAGCGTAACGTTGGCTTTGGTTGACGCCATTTTGTCGCGCATGGCCTGAAGGTTTTCTTCTTCTTTCCGCGCATTGATTTCGTTCATCGCCTTCTTGGCCTCGGCTTGAAGCTCGTAGTCATCAGGAAATTTATTGGCAAGCGAAGTCAGCAGCTCGGAACGCTTGGAGCTTTCCCCGCCACGACGGTACAGTTCGGCCAGATTTTTTGACAGTTCAACGTTTCCGGGCTGAAACTCATGGAGCAACTCCAGCGCCTCCAGCTCAATAAAATCCGCCTTAAGCGCACGGGCGGCGTTGGCCATCACCGTGATGACCGCCGGATTGTTGAGATTCTTGGCCAGTTCCGCTTCGCAGAGCGACAGCGCCTTCAGCGGACTCTGCGCCATCTCCGCCTGAATCAGCGGCAGCGCCTTGCGACTGGACGACGACGCGGCGATCTTGGCGAAAAATCCCGGATGTTTCTGTCTCTCAAGTTCGCGCAGTTTTGCTCTGGCCTCGGCAAACGCCGGAGCGCGTTTCACCACTTCGGCCAGCAGGGTGATCGCATAATCGCGGGTTTTCTGATCTTCGGCGCATCCCAGCGCACGGCTGTACATATCGCGGACATTCACATGCACGTCGCGCAATGTCTTTTTTTCCATTATGGCAAATCCTTTTTAGAATTTAATAATACTTTGCTATACAATTACTCCCGATTTCCGGTTTTTCAAGCCGCCGCCGTTATTTTGCCCAAAAATCCGCATCGTGGTGAAACAACGACGCGCCGTCCAGCGGAAGCGGTTCGCCGGTGCCGGACTCCACATAAATCTGGATACGACCGCCATGCCCGATCGGGTCGCCAAGCTCAAAAGTAAACTCAATCGGATGAAAACCTTTTTCCAGAAAAAACGAATGGGGCAAATTGTCGAACACGCCGGGGCCGGTATATGAAAACTTGTCGGCAATGCCGTCCACCGCAATGTCCAGCCGGCCGCCGACGCCGACGGTAAATTCATAATTTGCGGTTTCCGGCGCATAGAAGAATCCGCTTGCCGTGCCGGTAAGTTTTCCGGCGCGCCGATTCTCCGCCGGAGTGAAATCGAAGTCGGAGGCCGCGTAACGGAAATTTACTCCGTCCGCCGACTGCATGGCGAAGACAAGTCCGGATTCCACCGGGACGGAAAGCTCTGCGGCCGCCGCCGGAACGGATTTGCGCAGCGTCGCCACAGTGACCGGGAAACGGCGCTCCGGCTTACGGGCGGCGAAATCGTACTGCATGGTGAGTTTTGCGTTGTCCGTCACCCGCGGACGGACTTTTGAGTACCGTTGCGCCGCCGCGGTATTTTCGGACGGAACGGAACCGTCCAGCGTATAGATTATATCCATTTCCGGCGGCAGTTCGCCGATGTCATACACAAACTCATCGGAGAAATAGATCACATCGGCAAGTTCCGGCGGCGCACAGCGCGGCGAATGACCGCTTTTCCACAATATCGCAAGCTCGCGGCTGACCCGGTTGGAGAAGTCACGATAGTCGCGCCGCGACTCCGGCGACCACAGTGTCTCCGCTTCGGCTATCGCCCGCGGCCAGGCCTTGTATTCAAGGTCGGCCATGGTGAATATGCCCTCGCTCCAATGTTCGCTTTGAGCGCCGAGAATTTGTCCGCGCAGTTTGGCGTCGTCCCGCCCGAAAAGCGGATCGAAACCGTACACCCGCCGCAGATTTACCCGGCATGCCCCGGAGCTCCATTCGTCGGCGCCGGTTCCCGGAGCGTAGTCGAAATACAGATGCGAATAGCTGGAGACGACCACCTTGTGTCCGCGTTTGGCCGCGCTGCGGCTGCCGAAGTCGCCGCGCCAGGCCATGACCACCGCGTCATCCGGCACGCCGCAGTCCAAAAGTTCGTCCCATCCCATCACTTTCTTGCCGTGCGCGGCGGCAATGTCCGCCACCCGCCGAACAAAACGGTGTTCAAATTCAAGTTCACCGGACACCCCGGCCGCCTTGATCGCCGCCTGACAGCGCGGGCACTCGTGCCAGCGCCACAGCGGACACTCGTCTCCGCCGATGTGAATGTACTCATAAGGAAATATTCCGGCAAGCTCGGAAATCACCGCGCCGACAAATTTCCAGGTCTCCGCGTTGCCGCCGCAGAGAATGTCCTGCGACTGTCCCCATGTGGTCATCGGCGCATAGGGGCCGCCGGTGCAGCCGAGCTTAGGATAACTGGCCAGCGCCGCAAGCGAGTGGCCGGGCATGTCCACTTCCGGCATGATTTCGATATGATGGGCCTTGGCATAGGCCACAATGTCCAGCAATTCGTCGCGGGTGTAAAAAAACGGCCCGTACTGCTCGCCGTCGGACGGCCATATTTCGCTTTTTCCCCGGGTGGCACCGACCGTGGTCAGCTCCGGATAGCCGGGAACTGGAAACCGCCACCCCTGATCGTCGGTCAGATGAAGATGCAGCCGGTTAAGTTTATATCTGGCCATCACATCAATAAAGCGTTTCAAATCGTCAACCGGACGAAAATGCCGGGCAACATCAACCATCACTCCGCGATAACCGTAGGCCGGGTAGTCGATGATTTTTGCATCGGGAAGTTCCGATCCGCCGGGAACGGAATAAAGTTCACGCAAGTTTTCCAGTGAAGTCTCGCCGCGGAAAAGTCCGGCGTCGTCCTGTCCGGTAACGGTTATACCGTCCGGCGACAACTCCAGAATATACCCTTCCGGCGGCAGACCGAGATCGGCAATTCCGGATTTTACCGGCGTCGCCGCCGGATCGAACGTCCCACTCCCGCGGTATTCGACTTCGACCGGTGCCGGCGTCAGCCGCAACGCCTCGCGCGCTCCGCCGCCGCAGCAACCCGCCGCCAGCAGCGCGGCACATAACGGAACAACTGCTTTCTGAATCATTGTCTATCTCTCCCGTGCGATTGTTTTTTTGCTAAAATAAACTTTATTTGGCATTTTTCAACCGCCGGGGGTTGACTTGAGTCATCTTTTTTGATATAATTGTCTCCAGAGAGGCAAAACCAATGTTCCCGAGGTTTGATTCCCTTCCTCTCAAATCCCTGTCCGGGGGGTCGTCGGAAATGCTCCGCGACCCCCATTTTTATTGTCCGTTCCACCTTTATGTCTTCATAAAACCGAATATAAGGCGGGTCCGTATCCCCGGTCATGGAATACGGACCCGTTTCATATTTTCACACCGGACCGCCAGCCAGACGTCGGGGCGGCCGTCCGTAAAGCTTCAGCACGTTACGCGTCAAGCTCGGCGACGATCTCCGGAGTAAGCGGCTCAATCTTGCTCAGCACCGCCCGCGACCCGTCCGGCAGGTCGAGCGTCTCGCCCAGCTTGTGACGGAAAATGGCTTCACCGAGGCGGGTTTTATAGGACAGATAATGCTTGTCCGGATTGCCGTCCCACGCGCCGAGCAGGTGATGCACATCGGTGGTTCCGTTGGCATATTCCAGCGTCACCGTGCAGCCGATCGGCGCATGATCGCCGATGACGACGCTGGCCAGATTGATGGCCTGCACCTGCATGAGGATGCGTTCAAGCTCGTTTCTGCGCCGGGTGAGAAAGTTGCGGCGCTCCTTGGCGGCGTCAAACTCGGAATTCTCGCGGAAGTCGCCGTGGGCGCGGGCGGTCTTGAGCGCTTCGCGGTTCTTCGGCTGTTCCACATTGATGATATTGTCCAGCTCCTCCTTGAGGTGGCGAATCGAGGCCACCGAGGAATACAGCGGCTCCTGCTCTTTCGGCTTGGCGTCTTTATCCGCCTCGGCGGCCTCCTGCATCATGCGGCTGCCGACGCCGGAAGCGAGGTGCTCCTGCAAATTCTTGTCCTGACGGGCGAATTTCACCATCAGGCTCTGAAGTTCGCCGGAGTTCAAAACCAGCGCACCCTTGACGCCCTCGGTAATCTTGTGGCTGTCGCGCCCGGCGGCGTCCAAAAGATATTCCTGAAAATCGGCCTTGTCCATCAGCGTATTCTTCAACTCGCGCACCGCCACCATCCACTCCTTGGGCAGTCGCGACTGGTTCAGCACCTTGACCACATTCACAATGCTGATCAGACCGAGCAGTTCCTGCGTGCTCTTGGCCCGGTTGCGCCAGATGAACATGAACACGTCGGCGTTGGCCGGACAGGAGCGCATGGCGGCAAAAAACGTCTTGCGGTCGATCACTTCGGCCAGCACGCTGATCGCCTTGAGCGGCAGCCGCACGCCGAGCGAGGCCAGATATTCGTCGCCGGTGAACAGCCGAATTGAGCTGAACATCTTGGACAGCGTCTTCACATTAAGTTCACCGTAAAGACACAGATCATCAAGTTTCGCCTCGGCCGGCTTCACCGGCAGAAACGGACATTTTTCCGCCAGAGGAGCAAGCACTTCGCCCAGCAGGTCATGCGGCACCCGATCCCACAACTCGGCGAGCACCGCGGCAAAGTCCTTGGCCTCCTGAACGATCGAAGCAGTGCGCAGCCGGACAAAAAATTTGCGGTATCCCTCAATATGCTCCGGAACCGCTCCGCACTTCTCGTTCTCGCCGTCCATCAGCATCTTCATCTCCTGAAGACTGCGCGCATTCCACGACCCCCGGCCCCCGGCGGCGACACAGCCGGCCGCGCCGGACGCTTCACCGCTGGACTGCCACCATTTTTCAAACTCTTCGTCATTGAACACCGCCGGAATCATTGTGGCCTGAGCCACTTCGCGCATCAAATCATCATCCAGCGCGGCGAACGCGCGGCTGGCGGCGATGCTGCGAAATTCCGCGCCGCTGCGCGGACGCCGCCGAACCGGGTCGGCCAGCTTCTGGGAATCCGGCGAGAGCATGAACAGCACGCCGTCGCCCAGCAGCGTCGTCACCGGCAGCGACGAGGACGCCGAAGACCCAGCCGGCACAAACGCCACCGTTCCGGCCAGCGCGTCCACGTTGCGGACCGCGCCCCAGCGCTTGGCCGAGCGAAGAAAGACCAGCGTGTTGGCGTTGATATTCAAAAGATTGCGAAACCGGCGAACCGACTCATGCAGTGAAACGTTCGCATCGTTTATTCCGATCGTCCGGAGCAGGCCCGGCTTGTTGAGATAGGGCGGCAGCAGCCGGCGGACGGCGCGGTTCATCGCCTTGCGGAACACGGCGGAATCGCCGCACTTCAGTTCCAGGGTGTTCACCGTGAAGTTGGCCTGTTCCTCGGAGATGGGAGTATCGTCGTCATCCGGCCACGACTCGAACAGCATTCCGAGCAGATCGCGTTGTTCGGCGGGATTTTCCATCGCCTTCAACGCATCGTACAATTTCCTGAAATTTTCCTCACCGGCGCCGGCAAGTGCGGCGTCAAACAGCTCATCAATTTTCACACTCATAACACAAAGTCCTAAAAAAGGGGTTGATTATTCTTTTTCAACCAGTTCACGGTGAAGCGCCACCTGCGCGGCCTTGAAATCGTCACGCGAGATAATGAACTGCATATTGACCTGACGCATGCACTGGTCCAGCGCCAGAATATTTATTTTCGCATCGGCCAGCGCCTTCGCCGCCCGCGACAGGAAGCCGGGAATCTTCATATTGGAGCCGATCACCGCGATGATCGCCACATCCACCGTACGGATCACCGCCTCCGGAAAACGCTGGCCAAGCTCGGACAGACAGTCGTCCAGCGCCTTGCTCCGTTCCGAAACATAATGGGTTATGGTGTTGGCGTTGGTGTTTTTGGCGATATAGCTGATCTTGTGGGAATAAAAACTTTCCATGATCCGGTAGTCGTAGCCGGGTTCGCCGACCATGTTCGGATCGTGAACCTCAACGGCTACCACGTCATTCCGGCCGCAGATCATATCCACCCGCGGCTCCGGCGAAACATAGTCGTTGCTGATCAGGGTTCCGGGGCTGTCCGGGTCGAACGCGTTGGCGACCCGGATCGGAATATTCTGCTGTTCCATCTCCTTGGACGCCTTGGAGTGGATCGCCTCCATCGCCATGTCGGAAAGCTGGTCGGCAATATCAAAATTGGTATGGCCGATGGTGCGCACGTGTTCGATGCCGATCAGTTTCGGGTCTCCGGTGGACAAGTGGAACTCCTTGTGGATGATTCCCTCGCGCGCTCCGGTGATCACGGCGATCTTGCTGAAGGTGATCTCGCTGTACCCGCGGTCGAACCGGCCCATGATGCCGCCAGCGCATTTGACGTAGCCGGTCACAATCGGCAGCGCGGTGGCGAAGTCGATGCCGGAAAGATGCTTGACGATCATCTCTTCCATCGGCAGCGAAGTGGTCTCCATCCAGCCGGACAGGTCAACCAGCACGGCGTTCACCCCGTGTTTGCGGAGGATTTCCACCGAGTTGAACGCGCTGTGCGCCTCGCCGACGGCGCTGAGGAACTCGCGCATGGCGGGAAGATAATTCTTCGGCGAGAAGTGGCCGAATGACCGGACCCGTTTCATGTCGCGCAGACAGATGCGGATGCCGTCCATGCGTTCATTGACAAATTCGTCCGCCGCGACCTGATCCAGACCGACCGGCTCGAAAGAGCGGTTGAGTTCGATCATGAACTTCCGCGTCTCCTCCAGCTTTTCCTCCCAGCGCGGATCGTCGGAGGCGAAACAGCCGTAGATTCCCGGGTCGCCGGTCTTTTTGTTTTCGAGAAGCATATTGGTGACGCCGCCATAGGCGGAGACCACAAAGATCCGGTTGTAGAGTTCCGCTCCGATGCGGCGACCGATGATGACGTTGTCCATCACTTCGCCGAAGCGCGTCATCGAGGTCCCGCCGATTTTCTCAACGGTATGCATACCTGCCATTTGTATTGTCTGTCCTTTCGATTCGTCAAAAAAGCCGCTTACCTCTGAAGTAAGCGGCCGTCTTTTTACCTTAAATGTCCTCAATGCGGAAGCGTTTTACGCTGCCGATCACGCTTGGGAGTTTCTCGATGTCGCGAATTGCCTGTTCGATTCCCGCCTCTCTGGTGGCGTGGGTGAGGATCAGCAGCGGAACGCTGCCGTCGGGATTTACCGTCTCGCGCTGAACCACGCTGGAAAGGCTGATGTCGTAATGGCTGAGCACGTTGGTGATCGCCGCCAGCACGCCGGACTCGTCGCGCACCGCAAGACGCAGATAGTAGCGGCTGACGATGTCGGATATCGGGCAGAGCGCGCGGTACAAGCGGCCGCCGCGGAACGCCGGGACCCGCCCGACGGAACCGGAAACGATATTGCGCGCCACGTCCACCAGGTCGGCCGCCACCGCCGACGCGGTGGCGTTGCGTCCGGCGCCGCGGCCGTAGAACAGTGTATCGCCCACGGTGTCGCCGGTAATCAGAACGCCGTTGAAGACGCCGGAGATGTTGCCGAGAAGCGCACTCTTGGGAATCAATGTGGGATGCACCCGCAGCTGCACGTCGCCGTTGATCTGTTTGATGATCGCCAGCAGTTTTATCCGGTAGCCGAGTTCGTCGGCGTAGGAAAGATCAAGCTGGGAAACGTCGCGGATGCCCTCAACGTGGATCGGCGCCATGCCAAACCATTCGCCGTAGGCCAGAGAAGCGAGGATGGCCGCCTTGTGCGCGGTGTCGAAGCCGTCCACGTCCAGCGACGGCTCCTGCTCGGCGTAACCGAGTTTCTGAGCGTCGGCAAGAATCGGCGCAAAGTCGGCGCCCTCGGCCTCCATGCGGGTGAGGATATAGTTGCAGGTTCCGTTGAGGATGCCGTAGATGCGTTCAATGCGGTTGGCGGCCAGACCTTCGCGCAGGGCCTTGATCACCGGGATGCCGCCGCCGACGCTGGCCTCGTACCAGACGTCAACGCCGTTTTTCGCGGCGGTTTCAAATATTTCGCCGCCGAATTCAGCCAGCAGCGCCTTGTTGGCGGTAACCACATGCTTGCCCTTGGACAAAGCCTTGAGAATCATTTTCTTTGCAACGGTCTTGCCGCCGATAAGTTCCACGACCACATCGACTTCGTCAATCAGCCGGTCGGCGTCGGTGGTAAGCAGCGAAGGCGGGACGGGTACGCCGCGATCGGTGGTGATGTCCAGATCCGCGATGCGCGTCAACTCAACGGTCACTCCGGTTCTTGAAGCGATAATATCTCCGTTTTTGAGCAGCGTGTTCGCCACTCCGGCGCCCACCGTTCCGAATCCGATAATCCCGACTTTTACTTTTTCCGCCACAACCGCACCTCTCGAACGTATATTGATTTTCAATGAAAACTCTATTCAATTTGATTAATATATACCCGGTTCCGCTTTTTTTAAAGTCCGGATATTGATTTTTAAATGTTTAAAGCTATTTTGTCTGTTGCAATAAAAAACACTGCACATAATAAGGAGACAGTCGCCATGCTTGATGAACTTTTTCTGAACTCCATGCAAAGCTTTGACTTTGATACTGAAATTGAAAAGGCGAAGTCCGTGAAAACGGCGGCGGCGGAAAGTTACGTCGCAGTTCCGATCGCGGCGGGAGGAAGCGTTGCTTCGGCCGCGCTCGAACTGACATCCGGCGAATACAACCGGCTTTCGGCAACCGCGGTCGCCGGCGGCTCCGGCTCGGCGGCGGTTACCGGGAACGTAACCGCGGTGCTGAACGGCGTCAAAGCAAATTTCCTGTTTCTGACCAACGACGCACCATCCTCAAAAGTAACGGTGAACGGCAGCGTGACGCTGAATGACACCGACGGCGTTTACTCGGCGGTTTTCGTCGGCGGCATCAACGCTTCCGGCGCCGCGGTGAACGGCGTCAACGTCACCTTGACCGGAACGACGGTCACGTCGGCCTTTTACGGCAACGGCATGAGTTCAAACGCGGCGGCAGCGACATCGCTGAAATTCACCGGAGTCACCGCCGGAGGCTACGTCTTCGCCGGAGCCGGAAGCTATAATTTCGCCACAGTCTGCGGCGACATCGCATTCACCATCGCGTCAGGAACTTACACCGCCCAGATATTCGGCGGCAGCCGGATCGCCGGCGACCGGAACACCGGGCTGACCTCGCAGGTCGGCACGGTAACGCTCAACCTCAACGGCGGAACTTTTTCAAACTATGTGTTCGCCGGCGGCTGCGGCGTGGGATACGGACTGTTCGACGGCGGCACATTCACCTCGCAGGTCACCGGAGGAACCGCGGTCAACCTGAACGGCGCTGTCATAAACCATGAACTTTACGCCGGCGGGTTCGGCGCGGCCGACCCGTCCTATACGACGGCGAAAGGCGCGGCCGTGGTCAATTACGGCACCGCGGTCACGGCGAAATCCGGCAGCGTGGTCAATCTCTACGGCGGCGGCTACTGCTCCGGAGAGTCGAGCGTGGTTTACGGCGGAGCGAACATCACGGTCAGCGGACTCGGATTCCGGCAGGGAACCACGCCGCTGACCATCGGCACGGTTTACGGCGGCGGCAACGGTTCCGGGCTGGCGGCGGCCGGCTCCTGTCTGGTTGACGGCGGCACCACGATCACCATCGGCGGAAATGTGTTGACGGCAAACGTGATAACGGTTAAAAACGTCTACGGTGGCGGCAACGGCGCGGTCAGTGCGGTCAAAGGCGGCAGCCGGATAATTTTCGCCGGAAATTTCACCGGAAAAAACGCCGACAAACTGTCAGTCACCGGCGTGGTCTCCGGCTCCGGGCGCAACGGAGGAACGGTGGAGGGGACCAGTAATCTGGAGTTCAACGACTTCCAGGGCAATGTCGATGCGCGGATCATGAATTTTGACGCCGTCACCGCCGACGGCTACACCGAGGCCGCCTTCACCCGCGCCGCCGACCTCTCCGGCGTCGGCCGGGTCAACTTCAATTTTTCGCAGAACGAACCGATTGACGGCACTGCTCCGGTGCTTGAATTCGCCTCCGGGGTCGCCTTCTCCGACACCACGGAATTCACGCTGGAGTTTCAGGCGCGCGCCGCCAAGTCCGGCGACTACACTCTGATCCTGTCCGCCGACACCCTCGACCTGACCGGCAACAGCTACACCCTGACCGATTCGCTTTACGGCGACAGTTTTTCCGCCACCCTCGGCGACGGCTCGTCGTGGAGTTACTACGGGTTCGACATCTCCATGCAACAGTCCGGCAACAATCTGCTTCTGACCTGCACCGCTCAGGCGTAAACGCCGGGCCCCCCGGAAAAAAATGCGCCGCCGCGCTGTTCTTTCAGCGCCGGCGGTGCTATATTATATGATACTGTAAAAACACGCAAGATCGAAGGAGAGTATCAACATGAGTGCCATACTCAACAATATTTTGGAAACCATCGGCAACACTCCGCTGGTACGGATCAATAAACTCAATCGTGGCGGCAAAGCCGCGGTGCTGGCCAAGATGGAATATTTCAATCCGGCCGGCAGTGTCAAAGACCGCGCCGCGCTGTCCATGATCGACGATGCGGAAAAACGCGGTCTTATCGCCCCCGGCGCCCTGATTGTGGAGCCGACCAGCGGAAATACCGGCATCGGTCTGGCACTGGTTGCGGCGGTGCGCGGCTACCGGCTCATCCTCACCATGCCGGAAACCATGAGCGTGGAACGGCGCAAACTGCTGGCCGCATACGGCGCCGAACTGGTGCTGACCAGCGGCGCCGGCGGCATGAAAGCGGCAATCGACAAAGCCGAAGAAATCGTGGTGGCCAATCCGGGATCGTTCATGCCGCAGCAGTTTGAAAACCCGGCGAATCCGGCCGCTCACCGCGCCGGGACCGCGCCGGAAATATGGAAAGCGTGCGATGGGAAAGTCGACGCGTTCGTGGCCGGAGTGGGAACCGGCGGCACGCTGACCGGAGTGGGGGGAAAACTGCGGGAATACAACCCGGCGGTCAAACTTTTCGCGGTCGAGCCGGACGATTCGCCGATTCTTTCCGGCGGCAAGCCCGGACCGCATAAAATCCAGGGCATCGGCGCCAACTTCATTCCGCCGGTGCTGGACCGGAAAATCATCGACGAAGTGATCCGGGTGCGCCACGAAGACGCCGGACGCGTTGCCCGCGATGCCGCGAAACGCGAAGGCCTGCTGATAGGGATTTCCTCCGGAGCCGCGCTGTTCGCCGCGCTTGAACTGGCCAAGCGGCCTGAGTTCACCGGAAAAAATATTGTGGTTCTGCTGCCGGACTCCGGCGAACGCTATCTTTCCAGCTGGCTGTTCGACACGGCGCAGGCATGAAAAAATATCAGACACTCAAGCTGGCGCCGGTCTGGAAACTGTTTACCGGCGACGCGGTGAAACGCGAGGACGCGACAGCCGCCGGATATTCCGACCTCCTAACCACCGCCGACGGCCGCAGCGTTCCGGCAATCGACCTCAAACTGATCAAAGGCAAAACCGACCTCAACACGGTGCTCGGCTGCCGGGTGCCGTGCGGAACGCCGTCGATACTGGTCAACCGCATCGAGTCAAAAAGCGACACGCCGTGCCAGATCGGAATCGGTGTGGACTGGTGGTTTGTCTGCTACCTCAACGGCAAGGAACTTTACAGCACACTGGAGTCTGGCGGCAACCGCAACGCCGTGCCGGAGATTGACGACCACATCGTCGAACTGCCGGTTCATGAGGGCGTCAACACGCTGACCATCCTGTTTCTCGCCGGCTCAAGCAGCCGGAAGATCGCAGTCGGGAAAGTGCCGTTTACCGACCTTTCGCCGCGCAAGGCCGAACTGCGCAACCCGCCGTGGCTGCTCAATCCGCGCCGGGGCGGCTGCACCGTGCGTTTCACCACCGAAGGTGCAATGGCCGCCGGTGTCGAACTGCGCAGAAAAGGCGGAGCTGAGTTTCACCGCGTGTGGGAAACCGCGAACGGCATTCTGCGCCGCGACCGGGAACTTCACTCAATCGAGCTTTCCGGCCTCGAACCGGGAGCGGAATACGAACTCCGCCCGGTCCTGCAGTATACCGACACCAACGCCGTCCGGATCACGCCGGAGGTGACAACTTTCACCGCACCGGCCGGCGCCGACGCCAAACCGGAGTTTTCCATGTTTGTCACCGGAGACACCCAGCTGATGCCGGAAAACCGCCGGCGGATGCTGGAGACCGTGTTTGACGCGCCCGGCGGCAGCGACGCCGACTTCTTCGTCCACATCGGCGACGCCGGCAGCACCTTCAACCATTTCGAGCCGGATTATTTCGACGGCCTGATGGACGTGTTCCGCGAACGCACCGGAGGCGGAAAATTCTATCTTCCACTGCGCGGCAACCACGAATTTTTCGGCCGCGACTGCGTGAAATACGCCGAGTTTTTCGGCACCCCCGACGGCGCCACCTTTCAGGCGTTCCGCCACGCCGGATGCTTTTTCCTGTTCATCGAAACCGGTTCCGGCGGCGCACCCGACCCGTTCGATGAAAAAAGCTATATGTTCGTCATGGAAGACGACTACCTGAAACAGGAGGAGGAATGGCTGAAACGCGTCGCCGCGTCCAACGAATTCAAAACCGCAGAGTTCCGGATCGTCTTCGCCCATGCCGCGCCGGCCATGATGTGCGACTGGCCGCAGGCGCGGCAGCTGGCAGAACGGGTTTTCGGCTGCGGCGGCATCGACCTCTGGATCGGCGGCCACGTCCACGCCTACCGGCGCACCATACCGGGCACCGACCGGTATCTGACCAACGTGACCGCGCCGCCGCCCAGACCGCTGAGCAGCGGCAAAGCCTTCCTTTATCCGGTGATCACCATCGACGGTCCGCGTGAAACCGGCGTTGAAATCTCCGGCACTCTGCTCGAATTTTCTCCGGGAGCCGTCACCGTCACCACGCACGACCTCCACAACCGGATGATCGACCGCTTCCGGCTGCTTCCCGGCGGCGCGGTCGAGGAACTCCTCCCCGGCAACGACCGGTTGACCCGGCTGGAAACTACTTCGACAGAACGCTGAGATCGGCAAACCAGATATAGATCGCCGCCACCACCAGCAACAGCAGAACGCCGGCCAGCGGAGCAAAGCGCCACGGCGTCATGTCGGTTGCCTTCGCGTCCACCGGAACATAGGCGGAACGGCGCGGCGCCACTTTGCCCCACACCAGCATCATGACCACCAGAAACGCAAAGACCAGCGCCACAAAGTGATATTCACTCATCACCGCAAGCACCGATTTTGCTCCGGGCATGAAATATCCGGCGGCGATCAGCACCACGCCCAGCAGCAGCGCCGTCAGCGCCGCGCCGCCGGGAACGAACCGGGTGCTCATTCCCACCACAACCACCGCGAGTATCGGAATGAAATATATCGCGTTCATCGTCTGAAGATAATTAAAAATTCCGCCGGCCTTGAACAGCAGCGGCGCGATAAAAATACACACCACCGTCAGCACCGCGCCGAACCAGCGCCCCACGCCGACCACCTTGCGATCCGACGCCTTGGGATATAGAATCCCCTTGTAAATTCCAAGACTGAACATCGTGCAGGTGCTGTTCAGCGCCGAGTTGAAACTTGACAGGATCGCCCCCAGCAGCACCGCAGAGAAGAAACCCAGCAGCGGCTTGGGCAGCACATAGTTGACCAGTGTGCCGTAGGCGGTGTCCTTTGACGCAACATTTATCAGGCCGTATTTGGCGGCCATCACAAAGGCGATCAGGCCGGGGACCACCAGAAACAGCGGTCCGGCAAGTTTCAGCAGCCCGGTCAGCAGCACCCCTTTCTGCCCCTCGGCCAGCGACTTCGCGCCGAACGTCCGCTGAATAATCTGCTGATTGGTGCACCAGTAGAAGACGTTGATGAACAAAATTCCGGTGAACAGCGTGAAAAACGGCACCTCCGACGCGTCCCCGCCGATTGAGTTCAGCATTCCGGCCTGTCCGGATTCGCGGACAAAAATCTCCGCCCCCTCGCCAAATGAACCGCCGCCCAGCGCGTCAAGCGCAAAATAAGTTATCATCAGTCCGCCGGCAAGAAGTCCGACGCCGTTGAAGGTGTCCGACACCGCGCAGGTCTCCAGCCCGCCCCACAGCGCGTACAGCGACCCGATCACCGCCACCGCCGCCACCATCACCAGCAGCCGGCCGTATTCGGACGTGATGCCGATGTCGGCGAAAAACCCGTCCACGCCGAGGATGCCGCGCATTCCCTGCGCTCCGGTATAAAGAATGATCGGCAGAAGTATCACCGCATAGGCCAGAAGGAAAATAAGATTGCAGACCAGCTCCACCCGACGGTCGAACCGCTGTTCGAGATACTGCGGCACCGTGGTTATTCCGGCCCGCAGAAAACGGGGCAGAAAAAACAGCGCCATCAGCACCAGAGCCACCACCGCCACCACCTCCCAGGCCATGACGCACAGCCCGTTGGCGTAGGCGCTGCCGTTGAGCCCGACCATCTGTTCGGTGGAAAGGTTGGTCAGCAGCAGCGACCCGGCAATGAATGGCCAGCTCAGCGAGCGGCCGGCCAGAAAGAAGCCGTCGTTGCTTGAGTGTTCGGTCTTGCGGGTGAAAAACCAGGTGGCAAACGCCACCAGTCCGGTAAAAAGCAGAAACGAGATCACCGCAACAATCATAATGTCACTCTCCTCCGTATTGGATTTCCATCGACCAGACAATCTCTGCAAGAGTAAATTACATGGCGTTTTGATTTTGTCAAATTGAAAATCCGCAACATCCGCAGCCGCGCGGCGTCAACCGCGGAACAGGAACTGCACCAGAAGCATATACAGCAGTGTGCCGCCAAACACGGACAGCGCCATGTTCCGCCACTTCAAATGCACCAGCACAATCGCGCCGACCGCAATCGCCTCCGGCAGTATCGACGGCCACACCCCGAAATCGACGCCGCCCATGCAGTAGATGATCAGCATCGCCACCGCCGCCGGCGACATCACCCGGCCGAGATAAAGCACCGCGCGCGGCGGCCGCCGCCCCAGACCGAACAGGACAAACGGCGTCGCCCGCAGCAGAAACATCACCGCCGCCATCACTCCGATGGCGCCCAGCAGATAACCGACACTCATTCATCCGCCTCCATTTCCGGGTAGAGCCGCCCGATCCGCCGCCGCATGGCCAGCAGCCCGCCAAGAATGGCGATCATCGCGGGAACGAGCATGCCGGACGCTCCGAAGATCAGAAACGATCCGGCGGTGGCGGACAGCCCCAGCACCGCCGGCATGCGGTTGCGCTTCTCACGGCACAGATCGGTAAGTATCACCACAAAAATGGCGGTCATGGAAAATTCGATGCCGGTTGAGTCGAAATCCAGCAGCGTTCCAGCCGCCGCGCCGATCAGTCCGCCGGCAATCCAGTAACTGTGGTTCAGAATGGAAATGGCGAACATGTATTTATGCCGGTCGGCGCCATGCGGAATCGGACAGCCGGTCAGCAACGCATAGGTTTCGTCGGTCAGCGCAAATATCATATAGAGCGAACGCCAGCCGCCGCCCTTGAATTTGCCGAGCAGCGAAAGTCCGTACACTACATGCCGGATGTTGATTACAACCGAAAGCGCCGCGATCTGAAGCAGCGGCATGTGCTCGCGCAGCATCGACACGCCGGCCAGCTGCATCGATCCGCCATAAATCGTCAGACTCATCAGTCCCGCCCACGGCACGGCCAGATTCAGCCGGCTGAACAGCACCCCGAACGCCATCCCCAGCGCCAGATATCCGACCAGCACCGGAAGCGTGGCCACAAATGCGGAGCGGAAAAACATCTTATTCATTATCTGCCTGACAACCCGGTAAAAAACATGGACGCGGCGCTTTATTCGCCCGCCGGATCGCCGACCGCGAATTCCGGTTCATTCATATACACCGTGCGCCCCTGCCGGCGGGAGGCCTCGGCGGCGAAAACCATCAGGTGGGTTTCCAGCGATCCGGCGGCGTCCGACAGTATCCTCGACGGCCGGTTTTCCCGTATCGCTTCAATAAACGACTCCAGACACATTTTGTCGCCGCCGCCGTGCTTGGTCTCCAGTGTGCCGCGATCCGGTTCGATCTCGATTTCATGGGAACTGTCGCGCAGATAGCTGTATATTCTGATCTTGGAGCCGTCGCAGTAAACCTCGCCCTCGGTGCCGAAGATCGTGGTGCGCCGCTCACCGAACCGCGAACAGCCGACCAAAGTGAACGAGGCGGTGACCCCGCCGTCAAACTCCATGATCGTCACCTGATGGTCGGCCACGTCATTGTCGCAGGCGAAGACGCAGCGCCCGTACGGGCCGTTGCGCATGGCGTCGAGAATGGCCTCCTCGGTGAGAACGCCGGAGACCGACTCCAGATAACTGTCAACCTTCCCTGACCGCAGCCGCTCAAGATAAAAACGCGGCGCGTTGTAGGCGCATTTGCAGGCCAGCGGACAATCCAGACAACGCAAAGCGGCACCTTCCGGCATATTTTCACGACGGAAAAAAGTCAATTCTCCGAACGACGATATTTTACGGCTGCGCCTTCCCACTATGTAGGATATCCAATCCACATCGTGAATTGACTTCGCCAGCAGAAAACTTGAGGACTCGTCCTCCCGGCGCCAGTTGCCCCTCACATATGAATGGGCAAACCGCCAGTGTCCCACCGGTTCAAGGTGCTGTATGGAGATGATTTTCCCCACCGCCCCCTCCGCCAGAACGCTCCGGAGCAGCGCGGTATAGTTGGCATAGCGCATGACATGGCAGACCGAGAACATCTTTCCGCTTTTGACGGCGGCGGATACGATCCGGCGACAACCGGCGGCGTCGGGCGCCAGCGGTTTTTCGATCAGAATATGATAGCCGAGCCGGGCAAATGCCTCGGCCGGTTCAACGTGCATCCGATCCTGAGTTCCGATGATCACGGCGTCGGCAAAGCGCGGCACTGCGGCGGCGTCGCGCCAATCGGAGAAAACATGTTCCGGTGAAATATCGTGGTCGCGCACGATACGGTCGCGAAAAAATGGGCGCGGTTCGGCCACACCGACCACTCTGGCGCGCAGTCCGAGCCGTTTGATGAGCTGACTGTAAATCGAACACCGCCCGCCGGCTCCAACGAGCAATATGCTTACCGTATCCATGCAAGTCCTTCAATATGATTATTGAAGTTCAACTATACCACAACTCCCCGTTTTTTCAAGAATTAAAACGGATAAACCGCAGTTTTTCCAGCATTGCCGCCGTCAAACCGTCCGCCGGCGGACTTCCGCACTTGAAATAACGAACCCAAGCGGTATTTTAAATTGACATAAACCCTGCAACCGACAATCGGAGGAGCAACCTAAAATGACCCAGCCAGTAAAACTTGTAATCGCCGGGGCGGGATGCCGCGGCACCGGATACGCCCTGTTCGCGGAACAGCACCCGGAGCTTGCAAAAATCGTCGGCGTGGCCGAACCGCGCGAATTCTACCGCCGCCAGCTGGCGGAAAAACACAACATCCCGCCGGAACACTGTTTCAATCTTTGGGAGGACATGGCCAAGGTTCCGAAGTTCGCCGACGCCGTGCTGATCTGCACTCAGGACCACCAGCACGAGGCTCCGGCCATAGCCTTTGCCGAGCTCGGATACAACATCATGCTGGAAAAACCGATGGCCACCTCCGCCGAAGCCTGCCGGAGAATTGTGGCGGCAGTCAAAAAAGCTGGCGTCGCCTTCGCGGTATGTCATGTGCTGCGCTACACGCCATACTCGCAGGAGTTGAAAAAAATCCTGAAGTCGGGCAAAATCGGCGAGATCGTTTCGATTCAGCATCTTGAGCCGGTGGCACACTGGCATCAGGCGCACTCGTTTGTGCGGGGGAACTGGAGAAACGAAGCGGAGTCGTCACCGATGCTGCTGGCGAAATGCTGTCATGACGTTGACTGGCTGCGCTATATGATGGACAAGCCGTGCCGGAAAATACAGTCATTCGGCTCGCTCCGCCACCTGACCGGAGCATGCCGACCGAAAGGCGCGGCCGACCGCTGCACCGACTGCCCGCCGGAAATCGAGTCGAACTGCCCCTATTCCGCCCTGAAAATATATCTGCGCGACCGCGTGGCGCGCGGCCTGATCCAGTGGCCGACCGATGTGCTGACTCCGATTGTCACCCCCTCCTCCGTGGCCGATGCGCTGCGTACCGGTCCCTACGGCCGCTGCGTCTACGCCTGCGACAACGATGTGGTGGACCATCAGGTGGTCAACATGGAGTTCGCCGACTCCACCACCGCCGCCATGACCATGACCGCCTTCTGCGACGAAGGCGCCCGCCAGACCCGGATATTCGGTTCGCGCGGCAGCATCCGCACCGACAGCCGCTTCATTCATACCACCGATTTTCTCAGCGGCGAAACCGAAACCGTCGACACCAATCTGCTCAACGACGGTGGAATCCTCTCCGGTCACGGCGGCGGCGATATGGCATTGATGGCCGCCTTTGTCCAAGCGCTGGCCACCGGCGACCGCTCGTACATTCTCTCCGGCGTGGACGAAACGCTGGAAAGCCATCTGATGGTCTTTGCCGCCGAAGTTTCACGCAAGGCGGGCAAGGTGGTTGACGTAACCGCGTAAACAACGCGGCCGCATTCCCGGCGCCGTCGAAGCGGACCGGCTTGAAAACCGGCCGCTTCCGTGGTATATTAATACAGCGCGGCCGACGATGGAACGGCGCGCCGCGCCGGGAGACTGTCACTTGATGAAACTGCTGTTTTTTTCCGACATCCACGGAGTTCCGGCAACGCTGAAACGCCTGTTTGAACAGGCCGAAACGCTTTGTCCGGATCAACTTGTCCTGCTGGGCGACGCGCTTTATCACGGTCCGCGCAACGGCGTTCCGCCGCTTTACGACCCGCGCGAAACCGCCGCGCTGCTGAATCAGCGGAAACGCGAGATCATCGCGGTGCGCGGCAACTGCGACTCCGAGGTGGATCAGATGATGCTCGAATTCCCGGTAATGGCCGATTTTTCGGAGATACTGGCCGACGGCCGCCGATTTTTTCTGACCCACGGCCACCGGTGGAATGCCGCCAATCTGCCGCCGCTGCCGCATGGGACCGTCATGGCGCATGGTCACACCCATATCGCGGAAATCGGCCGGATTGAAAATGAAGATTTGACGATTTTCAATCCCGGCTCAATCTCGCTGCCGAAAAACGGCGCACCGCAGAGTTTCGGCTGGTTTGACGGCCGCACGCTTTCGGTCCGCCGGCTCGATAACGGTGCGATATTGTCCAAAATGGAAATATGACATGACCTCTACCGCCGCAACCGAAGCACACGCCGAACGGCTCGCCGCCGCCTGTCTGTTGAGCACGGTCGGCGGTTTTCTCGACATTTACACCTATTTGTACCGCGGCAGAGTATTTGCCAACGCCGCCACCGGCAACCTGGTGCTGTTCGGGCTTAATCTGGCCGAACTCAACTGGATGGTCTGCGCAAAATACCTGCTGGCCATAATATCGTACGCCGCCGGAGTATTCGCCGCGGAGGCGGTGCACCGCCATCTTCCGGAGTCGCGCCGGCTGGGCTGGCATCAGGCGGTACTGCTGATCGAGGTGATATGTCTGCTGCCGGTCGTTCTGGTGCCGCACGGCAATTTCGACTTTGCGGTCAATGCGGTGGTGTCGTTTGTGTGTGCGCTTCAGGTTCAGACATTCCGCCGCATGAACGGTCTGCCGTTTGCCTCCACCATGTGCACCGGCAATCTGCGCAGCGGAACCGAAGCGCTGTTCCGCCGTTTTTCCGGTCAATCATCCGGCGGCGATCTGCGCAATGCGTTCCGTTATTATCTGGTGATCGTCTGCTTCATTGCCGGAGCGGCGGTGGGAACGGCGCTGCTGCGCACATGGGGTGAACCGGTGTTTGTGCTGGCGCCGCTTGGGTTGATTGCGGTGTTTTTTCTGATTGTCTCAAAACGGCAGTACGCCATGCTCCGGCGGCGGCTGACCGGACGGCGCGACGGCAAAACAGCGGCAGGGCGGGCCAAACCATGATGAGAGCGGCAAAATCATGGCCGCTCGGAGTGATGGCCGCCATGCTGCTGATCGCGGCGATGACCGCGGCGGCGGAACGGTTCGGGCGGCATGAGTTATTCTTTCCGGAACTTCTGGCCATGGCCATGGGATGCCTGTGGATGGAGGCGCGGCCGTGGCGGACCAACCGCGTGCTGATGGTCCTGAGTCTGGTCGCCGGAGGGTGGCTCGGCTACGCGCTGTCGCTGACAACGTGGCCCGGAACCGCCGGAAAAATAATCATCGGATACGCAATCTGCGGCGTCTGGCTCGCCGGATTCCGGATAAATGTGACGCCGATGCTGTCGGCCTGTCTGCTGCCGCTGCTGATCGGCGGCGCCACCTGGCTGTATCCGCTGGCCATCACCGTTGAAATGACCGCGCTGGCCGGCTGCGAACAACTGTTCGAGCGATATGGACTGCGCCGAAAAACCGGGTTCATTCCGGTTGAAGGTTCATTTTGCCTCCGGCTTTGCCGCTGGGGGCTGCTCACTGCGATGCTGGCGCTGCTGCTGTATCCGGCTCGGCTGATCGGCGGATTCGCGGCGGCGCCGCCGCTGATCGTGGGGTTCAGCGCCTTTGCCGACCTCGACCGGCCGGCGCGCCGTCATCTTCCGCTGGGAATATTTTTCTGTGCGGCGGCGGCGGCGCTCGGCGTCGGCGGACGGCGGCTGGGCTTGTATTTCGACCTTCCCGCTCCGCTTACGGTCGCCCTGCTGACAGCGGCGCTTGCGCTGCTCTGCCGCGGAGCGTCATACTTTCTGCCGCCATGCGCGGCGGCGATGCTGCTGGCGTTTCTCATCCCGGAGTCCGGCCTGACCGTCTATCTCTGGCAGCTGCCTTCCGGCGCGGCGCTTCTGCTCGGCGGCGGCCGGCTGTTTTCCCTGATCGAAGAAAAAGCGGCGATGAAAAAAATGCGCCGCCCGCATGCCGCAGCCACCCACCTTTCAAACGGAGAACCGGAATAACTGGATGACAACGCCGACTATTTCAGCGTAAAACTCTCGGCCGGATCCTTCGGATCGGCCGTCGAGGCGGTGATGCCGTTGCGACCGGTCGCAATCCGCAGCTGTTCGCCGGTGAACGCATCCGTCAGGGGCGGCGCCGGAAAGCCGGCCTTGGCCGCCAGCGCCATGCGCGCCAGACGGTTGTGATTCTGAAGCGCTGCCAGCGATTCGGCATAATCCCGCCCCGGAACCAGTTTTCCAGAAATCTTGAAATTATCGCCCGACGGCACGGTCCATCCTTTCAATTCGGCGGCGTTCCGGCTGAAATCCTCCTCCAGCAGCAGTGCCATCCGCGAAAGTTTTTCCGTCGCCAGATTGGTGTCCACCGTTTTCACATCGGTTCCCGGATTGGCGTCGTAGGCGTTCAGCGACTCCGGAAGCTGGCCGAGCAGTTTGCGCTCGCTGCGCAGGGCTTCAGCAAAAACACGCGGATATTCGGCCTCGTCCTGTTCAAGCGCATCGATAATATCTCGAATGTCCGCTTCGTCCGTCCAAGCGCCTTTGCCGGCCGCCGCCTCCAGCGAAAACAGATAAAGGTGGTACGCCGGAGCATAAATGCGCACCGACGACACCATCGGATCATACTTCAGAAAATTCGCCAGCGTCCGGTTGGCGGCGGCCAGACGGGCGGCCTCGGAAGGATCGGAGGCGGCAAGCAGGCGGAACCAGTTTAGTTTCACCAGATTGTGAACATCGATCACGCCGAGCCGCTCCACTCCGAACCCGCGGTTCCAGTTGCGCCGGAACATGATACGCCGCGCCTTCACCGCATTGTCGAGATAAGGAAAAACCGGAGCGTTGTTCGCGAGATATTTCTCCACCGCGGCGGGATCGTTCGGGCCGAGGATGGCGAGCGGCGGATCGCTTTCGACGTACCGGTTCACCGCCTGTTCAAAATTGGTGGTCGCCGCCGGCTCGCCGCTGCGGCTGACACTGTCCAGCGCCTCCAGCTCTTTTGCCGCGTCCTTTTCGCCGCGCAGCGTGCTGACCAGCGATGAAAGCGCGCCAAGCACCAGCAGCATCGCGCCGATCATCAACAGAAACGTCGGTCTTTTGATGTCCGCCATTTATTTTTCCTCCGTAAAGTGGAATCTCATGCTTTCGCCGTCGCTGTTCCAGCTGAAAGGCGGCAGCGGAAAGCCCGCCTTCATCAAAAATTCACCGGAATACTTTTTACCGTCGGCGGAGTTGACGTAAGTGCGTTTTTCATCTATTCCGCGCAGCCGCACTGAAAGCTGCGGTCCGCACGGCAGCACCCGGCTCTGAACGTAATTGAGCAGAAATTCCGACTTGTCCTTGGCCACCGTCATCCAGATCGTCTGGTGCGGATCGTCGAACGGACTGGTCAGCCGGTGGAGGTCGCCGCCGGCGACCAGCGGGTTGAATTTGTGGTATTCCGCAACCTGTGTACGGATCATCGTCCGCTCATCTTCGGTCATCTTGTTCAAGTCAAGCTCGTAGCCGAAGGTTCCGGCCATCGCCACCACGCCGCGGGTGAAAAACGGCGTCGTCCGCCCGGTCTGGTGGTTCGGCACATCGGAAACGTGCGCACCCATGGTTGAACACGGGAAAAACAGACTGGTGGAATATTGGATTTTCAGCCGTTCGATCGCGTCGGAGTTGTCGCTGGTCCAAATCTGCGGCACATAATACAGCATGCCGGCGTCGAATCTTCCGCCGCCGCCGGAACAGCCTTCGATCAGCAGTTCGGGGTAGCGGGCGATCAGCATTTCATGCAGCCGGTACACGCCGAGCATGTAGCGGTGAAACACCTCCTTCCGGCGTTCCGGCGGCAGAACGACGGAGGATACTTCGGTCAAATGTCGGTTGGCGTCCCACTTGATGTATTCGATATTGGCGGAGTCGAGGACGGCGCACATCTCCTTGAAAATATAATCGACCACCTCGCCGCGGGAAAAGTCCAGCACCAGCTGCCAGCGCCCCTCGGAGCGGGTGCGGCCGGGAATCTGGAGACACCAGTCGGGATGAGCGCGGAACAGTTCACTGTCCCGCGAGACCATTTCCGGCTCGAACCAGAGGCCGAACTTCAGGCCGAGTTTATTGACTTCTGAGACCAGATGACCGAGTCCGCCGGGAAGTTTTTTCTCATAAACGAACCAGTCGCCCAGACTGTTGTTGTCGATGTCGCGGCGGCCGAACCAGCCGTCGTCCAGCACCAGCATTTCGATACCGAGTTCGGCGGCGTCGCGGGCGATGTCGAGCAGTTTTCCGGTGTTGAAATTGAAGTAGGTCGCCTCCCAGTTGTTGACCAGGATCGGGCGCTTGCGGTCTTTCCAGACACTGCGCAGCAGATGGTTGCGGATGGCGTCGTGAAACCGGAGGCTCATGCCGTCCAGCCCGTCGGTGCTGGCGGCAAGCAGCGCCTCCGGAGCCTGAAACGACTCGCCGGGTTCAAGCAGCCACTCAAAAGTCTCCGGGTCGATGCCGGTCTGGGTGCGCAGCGCGTCAAACTGGTCACGCTCGGTTTCAATCGCAAAATTACCGCTGTAAACAAATTCCACGCCCCAGACCAGCCCGGAGCTTTCGGTGGCGGAACGTTCCGCCACGGCAAAATTCGGGCTGTGCTGATGGCTTGAAAGTCCGCGCTGACTGCTGATTTTCTGGATGCCGTGAAGCATTTCGCGCCGTTCAAAACAGCGTTCGCGGGTATGGGTTCCCCAAAGATGAATGAAGTCGAGATCGCCGGAGGCGAAGTCAAGCGTACAGCTTGCGAGCTTGCGCAGCCGGACGGGGCGGTCGCCGCGGTTGACCGCCCGGACCGAACGGGCGACCACGTCGGCATCGTCGAACACGGAAAAAAGCAGTATGAAGTCCATGCCGGTCTTGCGGTCGGTCATCGTTACCTCCAGCGTGTCGGCATTGCCGCCGAACGTGGCCGGCAGCCCGTCGAGCGCCGGCTTGCCGCGAAAGATTTTATGCGCGGCATAGCGCGGATCGGTAACATCGTCGCCGTCGGCATTGCGGACTATGACGCTGGCCACCCGGTAGTCGCCGGCGCCGAACCCGGCGAACTCCTGCGGCAGCATGTCCGGCGACGCCAGCGGGTCAAGCCCCTCGGGATACGGGCAGAACGAGCGCAGCTGCGGCCGGTAAAGGTCATTCAAATTGGCAGCGCCGATGCGTTCGCCGTAATACAGGTGGGCGAGCCGACCGTTCGGATCGAGCTTGAACACATAGGTGGTATTAATAGTGTCAAGTTTAAAAATTCCGTTTTCACGATCAAAAGAAATGGCCATTTTTCACATCGCCCCTGAATTGGATTTTTTTTGAAAAAAACGTCAGCGCCTGCGCCCGAAATTGGAGCCGCCGCCGCGCCTGGAGCCGAACGAACGCTCGGAGCGCCGTGCCGGAGCCGGCCGGTATGACGGATCCGGCGGCGGCAGAACCAGCATGTCGTCATCCGGCATGACCGAGCTGAATTTGACGCCAAGCATATCTTCGATCGCCGGAAGCGCGTAGGCGCCGTATTCGTCCAGCAGACCGAGACTGGTCCCCTTGTGACCGGCGCGACCGGTGCGGCCGACCCGGTGAACATAGTCTTCCGGCCGGTCGGGAAGATCGTAATTTATCACCAGCGACACGTCGTCCACATGGATGCCGCGGGCGGCGACGTCGGTGGCGATCAGCACTTTTTCCCGTCCCGAACGGAACGCTTCAAGTATCTTGAGCCGTTTTTCCTGCGCGATGTCGCCGGAAAGCAGCACCGAATGGACGCCGTATTTCGCCAGATTATTCTGTAAATCGAGGTTGTCGCACTTGCGGTTGCCAAAGATCATGATCCGCTCTTCGGAGTGCTTGCGCAGAAGATTCACCAGCAGCGGCAGTTTCTCGTGCCGGGTGACGGTGTAGAACAGCTGGTTGATATTGTGGCAGACGATCTCCTCCGGTTCGCTTTCCAGCATTTCCGGGTTGTTCAGAAAACTTGAAGCCAGCCGGAGGATGCTGTCCTCCAGCGTGGCGGAGAACAGCATGGTCTGCCGCTCCTCGCGGTGGGGAAGCATGGAGACGATGCGGCGGACGTCGGGAATAAAGCCCATGTCGAGCATGCGGTCGGCCTCGTCGATCACCAGCATTTTGGCGCGGCGGAGATTCAGACTGCCGGAGCGGGAAAAATCAATGATCCGTCCCGGCGTACCGATCAGAATATCGATCGGCCGGTTGAGTTCGCGCTGCTGCTTCTGATGGTCCATGCCGCCGAAGACCACCACATTGTGCAGTCCGGTGTATTTGCCGATGTTTTCGGCGTCTTTATGAATTTGGATTGCGAGTTCACGGGTCGGCGCCATGACCAGCGCGCGGCATTCGCCGGGCTTGAAGTCGCCGGCCGGTTCGCTCATCAGCTTTTTGAAGATGGCGACCAGAAATGCGGCGGTCTTGCCGGTTCCGGTCTGCGCCTTGCCGCAGACGTCACGCCCCCGGAGCAGTTCGGGCAGCGCCGCCGCCTGGATCGGCGTGCAGTAGTTGAAGCCGAGGTCCTGAATACCGCACTGGACTTCTCGCGGCAGGTCAAGGTCGAGGAACCGGGTCTTGCCCTCCTCGGCCGGCACGTCTTTGAGTTCCGCCGGCATTTCCGGCGCGGCCAGTTCGCCGAGCGACATGGCCGGAACCTCGTCCGCTCCGCCGGTTTTTCCGTCCGCCGGGCTGCGACGCTTGCGGCGCGGCTTTTTCGGCGCGGTGGCTGCCGGACGTTCGATCTCCGGTTTGGGCGTAGGCAGTTCCGGCAGGTTTTTTCTGGGATTGCGGGTTTTCCGGCGGCGGTCGCCGGAGTTCTTCTGGGGCGGCGTTTCTGCGGCCGCCGCGGTAGCGCCGATCAGCCAGCGCTGGATGAATGAGCCGATTTTCTTAAACAATTCTTATTCCTTTTATTTCTGCATTTTTATAAGATAACACATCTTGCGCTTTTTTGCAATTCACAAAGTGGACGCGCGCCGTCTTTTTGCCGCAAAAAGCGGGTTTTCAACACTTTTAAACTTTTTTCAACATTTTTTCAATCCGTAGCTTGCATTGTATTCTACATTGTGTAGATTAGTCACAAAAGCAACAGCAAGGAGAATCGGTCATGGCTGGAATATCGGATGCGGAAATGGAAATCATGAAAGCGCTGTGGGCGAAGTCGCCGCAGACTTTGCCGGAACTGGTGGCCGGAGTCGGCGTTAAAAACAGCTGGGAGCCGACCACCGTGGCAACACTGCTGTCCAGACTGGTCGGCAAAAAGGCGGTGGTGCAGGAGGGGGAGCGGCGGAATTACAGCTACCGTCCGCTGATGAGGCGCGGCGAGTATGTCCGGCGCGAACTGGCCGGAGTGCTGAACCGGGGGCTCGGTCCGGCGTGTCCGGCGGCGTTTTTCCAGAACGGCGGGGAACCTGACTCCGACGAACTGGCCGAAATACTGAAAATGATTGACGACGGAGATAAAAAACTATGACCACTCTTATAGTTTACGGACTTGGAACCGTGCTGCGCGGCGACGGCGCTCCTGCTGCTGCGGATGACGGCGGCTCAACTGTTCTGGACGCGGCGGCTCCGCCGGCTTCCGGCGGCGACCGACCGGCGGCTTTGCGAAATCTTCAGCCGGCTGCGCGACGGTCGCGCCGTCCGACTGCTTAACTGCGACGGCGTTTTCGATTCGCCCGCCAGCTTCGGACTGTTCCATACCGACGTGTTTTTCCCGGAGAAACGCGCCTCCGAGTTTTCCGACCGCGAGTTAAAAATGATGCTCGCCCACGAGATTGCCCACGCCGACCGTCACGACTGTCTGCGGTCGCTCCTGCTGAATGCGGTCACGGCGTTTTTGTGGTTCAATCCGTTCGCCGCATGGCTGCGCCGCCGGATTGCCCTGCTGCGCGAAGTCGCCTGCGACCGCGCGGTGCTGCGCCGCATTCCGCCGGACGGCGCCGCCGACTACGCCCGGCTGTTATACACCTATGGACTGAAAATGAGAGAACGGCATTTTGCTCCAGGCCCGGACTCAATGCCGATTTCGGACAGACAAAACTGAGAATAAAGGAGATCATGATGAAAAGACACAGTGGATTTATCCTGTCGGGCGCGGCGCTGCTGCTGACCTCGACGGCCGTTCTGATGATTCCCGGATTCGGCACCGCCACGGAGACGGCGGCGGTGACAACGGATGACAAAGCGTCCGACAGCGACAAAAAAGCGGTTGCCGACTTCCTCGCGCTGCGGCTGAGCAGTCCGGCCGAGGCGAAAAAGCAATGGAACTTTGTCCGCGACGCGGTGATGGAAGCCGGACTGTTCGACATCGCCGGAGAATATTACGGCGACCCGTTGAAGATATTCAACGATTTTGAAAAGTCCACCCGCTCATATATGGACCGCGGCGTGCCGATTTTCCATTACCGCAAAATGATGCGCACCGGAGCCAATCTGATCGCGCTGGCCGAACACCGGGGGAAAACCGCCGACGCCGCGGCCATGCGCCGCTCGCTGGACAACTTCAAGCAGGAGTTCTCATACACGGAGAACGTCACTCTGCCGGCGAAGTATCCGGAGACGGAGGAAGCGGCCAGGAACTATTACAGTACGGTGGATGTACTGACGAATCTCGGCCGGTATCAGGAAGCGGCGCCCGGAGCGGTCTGGCTGTGGAACAATATTCAGGCCATCGTTCCGAGCTATTCCGCGGTTCGCAGCAGTTATCTTGCCTCCACCATCGCCGACATCGCCGCACACGATCCGGCAATGCGGAAGTGGGCGGAGGACACCGTGGCCGACAACAAACGACGGCTGCTGGAAAACGATTTTTCCGACATGACAGTACAATACGGTCGTAGCGATGGCACATCCCCGCAGTTCAATATTATGCAGGACATTTCTTCGCTCAACCACGCGGTGTTCAAGGCTGACGGAGCAACGCTTGAGTTTTACCGTGAACTTCAATCAAAGAATCCCGCCGCGGCAGAAAAAGGATGGTTCGCGGTCAGTGACCAAGTGCTGGACGCAAAAGTGTTCGATGTCGCGGCCGTTGAGGTTCCCGACCCGCTTGAGATGTTCACGATGTTTTGCGACTCCCGCATCCAAACGGCCGATTTTTACCGAAAAGATCCGGCGATGATGGAATGGGATCGTAAGAGTCTGGCGCAACAACTGGTCAGGTTTTCCGAGCTGGCCGCCTATATGGGTAAGAACGATCAGATTTCTGAGATGCGGAAGAAATTCGACGAATTGAACGCGGCGTATGACCGGGTGCTGGAGGAAAACAATAAGTAACCGGCTCCGGTTTCCTCCGGCAACCGCCGGCGGAAACCGGTTTTGTTTCCGGCCTGCGCCTCGCGCTCAATGATGATCCGGCAGCAGCAACCCGAACGCCGCCATCGTCTCCGCCTGATTCCGCACCGTGCCTTCATCCATATCGATGGCGAAATGGCAGTCGATAAACGCCTGCAGCATTGCAAAGTTCATGTCATGGCGCGGATATACCGTTTCAGTGTAATTGTAGGCATTGCCCCGCGCCACCGGACCCTGCACCTGCATGCCGTTCACCGCCATTCCGGTCGGATTATACCGGCTGTTGTGCAGCGGCGCCCGCGCCGTCCGCTCACCGAGGCCGACAATCCAGCTCAAGTTCATCGGATTATTGCCCAGCGTATTGTCACAGGTGCGAATCATCCACTCATAATATTTCGGCTCGTGCGTTGCAAAATAAGCATGCCATACCGGCATCAGAAAATGTTCGTAGGAGCCGGTTCCCCATGAGATCGGCGCATAGGGATGACGCACAAACTTATACGCCATCTTGCCGGACCCGGATATATACATGTCCGCCTCGCCGCACAGCGCCCGGATCACGGACTGTTTTAGCGACGCGTCGGCCAGCTCGTCCGGCATCAGCGCGTAGCTGTAAGCCGCCCAGCTCAGATCGTAACTGTAATTGTCGGTGATCATTTTTGCTTCCGGCGTTTCGCGCCACGGCGTGAAGTTCATAAAATCGGCATGGTAGGCGGCCTCGCCGGTCGCCCGATACAGCTGCGCCGCCGCATACGCACGCGGAGCGATATAATATACACCGACTTTTTCGGGGTTATCAATGGCCGGCCGGTTACGGTCGTCGGCACCCCATTTATATGCGCGGACCGCCCGCTGAAGGTAGTCGGCGCCCATTTCGGTCTTTCCGCATGATTTCAGGATTCGCGAAGCCTGCGCCATGGTCGCGGCGAACAAAAACGCTCCCTGCGTATCCTTGGCCCAAGCGTAATCGCCGCACGGATCGAGTTCGACCGTCTGAATAAAGTTGGGGTCAGCGGTCGATTCGGTACCGTTGCGAACGCCGCCGTCCTGCGGGTCCTGCAGCCCGATCCACAACTTCAACGCCCACAGCGCCTCGTCCACGATATCGGGGATGCCGTTGTCCCGCTCCGGAATGTTCAACTGTCCGTCATAAAACTTCTGCGGCGCCGCGTCATACGCCGAGAGCAGTATCTGCGCCACATCGATATGGCTGCGCGGATTGTAATCGCCCGCGTCGTGATGACCGCCGAATGCGTCAATCCGCCGCGGAATCTCCGTCTGAATCCGTTCGCACATCACCGCAGCCTCGGCGGCGGTGAAAGGACGGTTGTAGATGCGCAGCTCGTCAAACGCGCCGCCGGCGGCGCCCTCATCGTCCAGTCCGGCGAACTCCAGCCGGGAGCCCAGTTTGCCGCTGTTCGAAAATTCCCTCAGCAATTCGCCGTCCACATAAAGCCGAGTCAGCCATTTCCGGGCGCCTTTGGGTTTGCCGGTCGGCTCGCCGGCGGTTTCCGTAATCATGAAATGGCGCCACTGGTTGTCACCGACCCGCTTCCAGCCGCCGTTGCCGCTCTCGCCGCGGTTCTGCCTGAACATAAGCACCCCCCAGCCGGCGTAGAAGATCATACCCTCATTGGCCTGAATCAACATTGACACCAAAGTGCCGCCGTAGCGCGCACCGTGACTGGAGTTGTCCTTGCGATACCAAAAACTTATGGTCAGCCCGCTTGCTTCGTCATATTTCATCTCTCCTCTGAACCCGTTGGGCTGTCCGGAAACAGTCTGATACACCTGCGCTCCGGCATCGTCGGTGACTCCGCCATCCCGCACATAGTTCACGGCGCCCAGCGGGGTGAGCGTCATTCCGCCGGACACCGCGTTGTGGCAATCGCCGTCAAACGGAAAATACGCAATCAAGGAAGGATCGGACAGCAATTTAAGATGAGCCGGCGATATACGTTCGGGATTGGGGACCATCTCCGCCCGTCCCTTGACATATTCTTCCCCCTGATAACGCAGTTCGTCTGTGATGACAATACCGTTCCGATGGCAGGCGATCCGCCGCCATTCGCTGTACGGCGGCGCCAACTGAATGCCGCAGCGCTGAGCGAAAACGCCATAGCTTTGCGCCGCAAACGCCTTTTGGTATATATCCTCGGCAATCTCGAAATCCAGACTGCGCCCCACGCCGGCCACGCTTATGAAATACCGGCCGGGAGTGACAAAATCATCGAAATCCAGATAATAAACATTTTCAGCCGAATTATTGCCGCGGCCGTCCGAGTTAAGTCCGTTGTGGCCAAGTTCGCTCTGGCCGGAATAAACCGTTTTGCCGGATGCGGCGTCGCATATTTCAAATTGCGGAGGCTGGTCAAAACGCAGTGCATAGACCGCAAGCCGCGAGCCATCGTCGGCAAAAGCGTCGGGGTCCGCGGCGGCGCCGTCGGCAACAGGGGTTCTGCCCAGCGCATTGTCAAAAAATTTGGAGGTGTTTATCGCGCCACCGGATGGCGCCTTTGTCTTGACCCGCACAACGTCTTGATCGGGAAACGACCCCAGCCAGCGCCCCAAATGCGCCCGCTTGACCGGAGAAGACGCAATATAGCCAACCTGGTTAACCTTGATCGAATCGGAAATCGACCGCTTGGCGTCAAACGTAAAATCCACAGTATTGGCACCTGAGGTCACCGCCGGATCAAGTTCAATCCGCACATGGTCGCCGTCGGCCAGCACCCGGTCAAGCTCCAGAAAAACTTCATGCATCATTATGCCCTTGAACGGCCATCCCTCCGGAAAATAGAGGTCAATGCGGCTGCGCCGCCCCATATTCTTGATCTCGACCGGAGTGTCATTGACCGTGATCCGGTAGTTTTTCAGCTGGTTGCCGCCCGGAATGGAATAGGCCGCTCCAAACTCCAGACGGACAATGCCGTTGCCGATGCTGGACGCGCCGCGCAACCCCATCACGGACAACGCTTCGACATCCGCCGTCAAGTCCGCCGGTTCAACGGTGTCGCCGTTATAAACGAACTCGGCCCCGGTCCGCCCGCCGGTGACCATGCTGCCGTCGACGCCCAATGCGACCACGGCGTATTTCCGTCCCGGAACCATCGGCGTCGGCAGCGTCAACGCCACGAAAGTGCGCTTGAACGTGCGCATATTGGACATCTTTGAATTTGTCGGTTTATACCCGTCTGGAACGATCAATTCCGCCTGCGATGAGGGTTGCAGTATTTCCGCCCGGCGCGGCCGCACAAAAGACTCATAGGCATAGTTCGGGTCGTCGGGGCTGACAATACGGTAACTGTTGAAATTGCCCGCCGCGCCGGTGCAGGAAGCGCCAATGACAATTTGGAGCCGGTCAGCCGCCAGCGCCTCCACCCTTCGGATTCCGTAAACCTTCATCACCGTGGGCTTGGTGTCCACCGCGGCGGCCAGTGCCGGATCGCATTCCAGCGTCTCCGCCGACAGCGCCGCCGTCAACAGCCACGCCAACACAAAAAACATTTTCTTCATACCAGCATCCCTTCTCCCTGATTACACCCGCTTCGACGCAAGACGCCGGCTTCCCGAAAAAACAACCGATATACCCCGTGCCGGACATTGCAAATCCGCCGCCGACCAAATAATTCGCGGCGTTCTGCACAGGGAAAAATACATCGTCAAGCCGGGTTCGTCAAGTGTTGCGGCGAATTTCCAAACCGGATTCTGAAGAAATCATGTCAAGTCCCTCCGGCGGACCGCGCCGCCGGTTGGCGACAACCTCCCCGACGAAGCGCGGTCATGACGGTTTTCTTATTGGTTCGAGCGCACCGACTTTATATTCTTGAACCCGACAAAATCCTCACAAGTCAGGTTACAGTCATTCAAGACCAGCTCGTCGATGCCAATCCCCTTCATGGATTCGATAACGTCAGCAGAGACTGCTCCATTGACAATCAATTTCTTAAGCTTGGTGTCGGCAAGCGTTGACATATCTTTCAAATTGGGGCAGTAATCAATCCAGACGTATTCGAGTTTGTTCGTTGCAAGATCGGGAAACTCAATCCATTTTTCACCGGATATAGACATTTCATTGAGTTTCGGCAACTTTTTCAAGTTCAATTCCGAATAATCGCCGTTGTCGTCAAGCGCCAGACATTCGAGATTGGCCATATCATTGATCCGGCTGATATTTTCCAATTTCAAATTGTTCTTGAGTATTAATTTTTTTATATTTTCCGGCGCTTGAAAATCGAGCTTTTCAACTCCGGTTTTTTCAAGAATGACGGTGGCGGCTCCGGATGGAATCAGGGCGGCCTCCGTGAAGGTCGGTTGATTGGCTATTGAAATATACGTTGCGTCAATATCGCTCAAGCCGTCAAAGTCAGTAAGCTCTTTGTTGTCCTGAAGTTCCAGCATGTCAACCTTGCGCGGCAGTTGCGAGGCTCCGGTTATTCCAGTATCGGAAAGGCACAATTTCTGCCATGATCTGGCGTCAAGAACTTCAATATTTACAATTTCTTTTCCGCGTAAATCAATGCTGTTGGGATTTTCCGTATTAAGGCGCCCCATCCACATGTTTTGCGCCTGATCGAAATAGACTTCACTCATCAGCACCGGCTCGATCTTCAGCATACCCGCATCCGTAATATTGTTCGCCTTAAGCAATGCCGCCTCCACTTTGCCCGGCTCAATTACGCATGACTGCGCCATCGAAAGACACACAAAGCCGCCGCCGGCCAACATAAGAAATACAATCAGCCAAAAAGTTCCGCGCATGCTCCTGACCTCTTTAATGATTTATGCTGCCATCTATGGTCGCGGGTTGCCGCGCCGGCGCATCCGGCAGGCGAACATCGCATCTGAATCAGCGTCTTCCGGGTTGGCCTGCACCATGCCGTTTTCCGACCGGCCGGTCACCGGATTGACAAACGGCTCAAGCGCGAAATCAGGAGCCCCGGCCAAAAATTTCTCCACCACCTCGCCGTTCTCCTTCTTGAACATCGAACAGGTGGCATACACCAGCACGCCGCCGGGCTTGACGCCGGAGGCCGCATTTTCAAGAATGGAAAGCTGGAGCGCGGAAAGTTCTGCAAGCTCATCCTCTTTCAGCATCCAGCGCCCGTCCGGATTGCGCCGGAACGTGCCGGAACAGCTGCACGGTGCATCCACCAGCACGCCGTCGAATTTCATCTGATCCTTGACGCGCGGCTTCTTGCCGTCCCACTCCCTGGTCACGATGTTCGGAAACCCGGCGCGGCGGGCGCGGCGGCGCAAATCTTCCAGTTTGTAGCCGCGCACGTCGGTGGCGACCACGGTTCCCTTGCGCCCCATCAGCGAAGCAAGCTGGAGCGATTTTCCACCGGCTCCGGCGCAACAGTCCCACCACCGTTCTCCGGCGGCTGGTGAGCAGACCAGTCCGATCAGCTGTGATGCGGCGTCCTGTATTTCAAAGTCTCCCCGCCGGAAACTCTCCAGTGTATAAAGATTTATCCTGCCGTCCGGAACCGCCAGCATCTCCGGCCGACGCGGATGGGGGATCGCCGCAACGCCGGCCGCCGCCAGCTCGGCCGCGGTGCGTCCGGACTGGTCGCGCAACCACAGCGGCGGCCGCTTTGACAAAGTCCGGTAAAATCCGGCGCGGTCGATTTCCGGCGCGATATATTTTTCCATCCACTCCGGCAGCAGCGCCGACGGGTTGTTCCACTCATCCGGCGCCTTGAACAGCCGGCCGACCGATGCAAAGTCCCAGTTCACCGGCATTGCGATCCGCAAATGGCTGGCCCACATTCCGGCCGCCTCCGGCAGTGACGCCGGAGTATTGCCCAGCAGCGCCGCCGCCAGCAGCAGTTTTGATATTTCAAGTTCGCTGAAGGTTATTTCGCCGTCCGTTTCAAGCCTTTCCGCCGCATCCGGCGCCAGCATGCGCAGCACTCCCCAGTAGCGGAAAAAGCTGAAGATCGTCTCCGAAATAAACCGGCGGTCGCGGGAACCGAGCATTTTGCGCTGGCGGAGCAATGCCGCCAGCGTCCGGTCGGCCACGCGATTCTCCGCGAAAACTCCGGCGACCACAAGCCGCCAGATTTCCCGGCAGACCGCCTCCTGAGTCCGCAGCTTGCCCGCGCCGAGAGAGTTTTTGACAACCATCAGGCCAGCAGTCCTTTCAGCAGCGCGGCATCGTCCCAGGTTGAGCCGTCGATTTCCGAACCGGCGATAAAATCGGTGTTTCCGTCATTGGGCGTCAATATGGCCAACTCGGTTTTCACGGTGAATTTTCCACTGGTGACTGAGCTGTTGCCGGCCGCGTCGAATGCGAAAAGTTCAAAACTCTGCGTTCCCTTGGGAATATTTTCCAGAACCACTCCGGTGGCGCCGCCGTCCAGTTTGATCTCCTCTTCGCCGTATTTGAGAATAAATCCGGTGACTCCGACGTTGTCTTTCGGCGTCTTCCAGCTTAAGGAGACTGTGTTGCCGTCCGCCTTGACCGAAACGGAGGTTTTCGCCGGAGCGGTGACGTCCTTGACCGTAAAGGTGAACTCGTCGCTCCACGCGCCGACGTTCTTCGCCGCGTCGATCGCGCGCACCTTGAACGTGTGAGAACCGATCGACAACTTGGAGGCTTTGAAATTCGCCTTGGTCGAGCTGTAGATTTTGCCGTTGTCGAGCATGATCTCGTATTTGGCGACCTTGCCGGAGTTGTCGGTTCCCGCCGTCCAGCTCAACACCGACGCGTAATTTTTGTCCACCGTTCCGGCGGTCAGCCCGGAGACCTGATCCGGCGCCGTCGCGTCCTTGACTGTGAACGTGATCTTGCCCGGCTTGCTCGCATTGCCCTCCGCGTCATAGCCGACCACCGTGGCGGTGAATTTCCCGACGCCGAAGCCGGACAGAACCGCTTTGCCGTCGGTCGTCTCAACGCTTTTATCGCCGCAGGTCACCACATATTTGGCGATGCCGCCGGAATTGTCCTTGCCGCTCAGGGTGAAACTCACCGAATAGCCGTCCACCTGCGCCTTGCCGGAAACCGACGCCGGGGCGGTGACGTCCTTGACCGTAAAGGTGAACTCGTCGCTCCACGCGCCGACGTTCTTCGCCGCGTCGATCGCGCGCACCTTGAACGTGTGAGAACCGATCGACAACTTGGAGGCTTTGAAATTCGCCTTGGTCGAGCTGTAGATTTTGCCGTTGTCGAGCATGATCTCGTATTTGGCGACCTTGCCGGAGTTGTCGGTTCCCGCCGTCCAGCTCAACACCGACGCGTAATTTTTGTCCACCGTTCCGGCGGTCAGCCCGGAGACCTGATCCGGCGCCGTCGCGTCCTTGACTGTGAACGTGATCTTGCCCGGCTTGCTCGCATTGCCCTCCGCGTCATAGCCGACCACCGTGGCGGTGAATTTCCCGACGCCGAAGCCGGACAGAACCGCTTTGCCGTCGGTCGTCTCAACGCTTTTATCGCCGCAGGTCACCACATATTTGGCGATGCCGCCGGAATTGTCCTTGCCGCTCAGGGTGAAACTCACCGAATAGCCGTCCACCTGCGCCTTGCCGGAAACCGACGCCGGGGCGGTGACGTCCTTGACCGTAAAGGTGAACTCGTCGCTCCACGCGCCGACGTTCTTCGCCGCGTCGATCGCGCGCACCTTGAACGTGTGCGAACCGATCGAAAGTTTGGAGGCTTTGAAATTCGCCTTGGTCGAGCTGTAGATTTTACCGTTGTCGAGCATGATCTCGTATTTGGCGACCTTGCCGGAGTTGTCGGTTCCCGCCGTCCAGCTCAACACCGACGCGTAATTTTTGTCCACCGCTCCGGCGGTCAGCCCGGAGACCTGATCCGGCGCCGTCACGTCCTTGATGGTGAACGTCACTTTCTTCACGCTGCTCTCGTTGCCCGACGTGTCGACCACCACCACGCTGGCCGTATATTTGCCGACTGCCAGATTTTCAAAAGTCAGCTTGGAATCCGCAGACTCTTTTTTCTGTCCGTTGACAGTGATTATCATACTGGATATGCCGACATTGTCGGTGGCTTCAACGGAAAAATTCACGCTGTAATCCGAAACTCCGGCTTCGACTTTGCCGATCTTCGGCTTCTCGGTGTCCGCCACCTTGTCCGGATCGCCTACGGTAAGCACCAGATTTCCGTTTTTGACCGACAGCGAATAACCGTAGTCTCCCACCGAGAGTTTCTTGCCGTCGGCGGACAGACTTCCGCTCGTTTTGTCCGCGCTGCCGACGTAAATCGCTATTTTATTATCAAATTTCGCGGCATTGCCAGCCAGCACATAATCGCCTTTCTTCTGGTCGGCGGAAACCGTTATCGCCCAATCATCGCAATCAAACGCCGAAACATCGGTGATGATCGGGGAGGTGACCGCGCCGAGTCCGCGCAGATCGTATATCACCGTGGCGTCGTCGCCCAGCACCATCGCATCGGTGGAAATAACCTGACCGGAAAAATAGCACTTCCCGGAAAGCTCGCAGCGCAGCTGAAATTCCACCGTGCTTCCGGCCGCCGCGGTAATATTTGAAACAATACCGGCGCGCACGGCGAGCGATCCGCCGTTTTCCACCTTGGTGACCGCCGCGCTGCCGCCGGCCACAATCATCGTTCCGCCGGATGAAATAATTGTATTTGAAGCCAATTCGCCAGGCAGCACCTCAAGCTTCGCTCCGTCGACCACGGTGAGTCCGTCGTAGTCCGGCTTGACGCCCGTCGTCACCACAGTGTCGGCAACGCCTTCGATGTCGTATGAATCCATTGTTTTCCTCCATGTTTACAATGACGATCCTAATTTACCATATTTTTTTCCGGAATACAATACCCCTTCGCTTTTAACGGTAAAAAAACATCATGCAAATTGTTTTCAATCGATTGGCATGCTATATTCACCGGAAAAAACAAACGCAAGGAATCTTTATGAAGCGTGCCGTATATATTTTTCTGGCGGTGACGGTGGCCGTTGTCGCCGTGCTGGTGGCGCTGAAACTGTTTTCCGGCGGCGAAACGCAACAAAAAAAAGACGCCGAACGACTGGCCATCGCCACCGTGCAGCCGGAAAGAAAACAGCTTGCCGACATCCGCAGTTTCACCGGCACACTGAAACCGGACAGCACATTCGATCTGGCCGCGAAAGTGCCGGGAAAACTTCTGACGATCAGAGGCTCGCTCGGCGACCCGCTGACCCCCGGTCAGGAAATCGCAAAAATCGACGACGTGGAATATATTCAGGCGCTGCAGCAGTCAAAAGCCGATCTTGAAACCGGCAAGGCTCAGCTGCTCGACGCCAACATCTCGCTCGAACAGGCCGAACGCGACTTCGACCGCTACCGCAAACTTCACGACAGCAAGGTTTACAGCGATGCGCAATACGATCTGGCTATGTCGACACTGAATTCCAAACGCGCCATTGCCGCCATGCGCGCCGCCGAAGTCGCCCGGCTTCAGGCCGCCGCCGACAACGCCGCAACCCGCCTGGACGACACCGACATCCGCGCCGAATGGGCCGACGGAACCCGGTTCATCGCCAGACGCTTTGTGGACCCCGGCGCCCTGATCGCCGCCAATCAGCCGCTGATGACGGTGATCGACATCGCGGCGCTAAAAGCTGAAATCAACGTTATCGAACGCGACTATCCGAAACTAAAACTCCAACACCCGGCGGTGCTGACCACCGACGCCTATCCGGAAAAAAGCTTCACCGGCTATGTCGCCAACATTTCACAGAATCTCGACGCCAACACCCGGCAGGCTCCGGTGCAGATCAAGATACCGAATGCAGCGCATGAACTTAAACCGGGAATGTTTGTCCGGGTGAACATCGAATTTTCCCGGCACGACAACGCGCTGACCCTGCCGCGCGAAGCCTTTGTGAAGCGGCAGAACCGCGAAGGCGTGTTCGTTTACCTGAAAGACGAAGGGCTGGTGCGCTTTGTTCCCACAACCGTCGGGCTGACCGTGGGCAACAACGTGGAAGTGGTCGCGCCGGACGACATAAAACTGCCGGTGGTCACGCTCGGCAACCACCAGCTGTTCGACGGCGCTTTGGTCATCGACCCCGCCGCCGCGTTCGGAACCGCTGAAACACAATCCGGAGCCGAACCGCGATGAACATTCCCGGATTTTCGGTCAAGCGGCCGGTATTCATCTCCATGGCGGCCTGCATCGTATTGATTCTGGGCGGCGTGGCGCTGAAGTCGCTGCCGGTCGACCTGATGCCGGAGATAACCTATCCGGCGCTGAGCATCAACACAACTTACGAAGACGCGAGTCCGGAAGAGATGGAGCAGCTGGTCACCCGGCCGATCGAAGAGGCGGTGGCGGCGGTAACCGGCGTGGACACCATCTCCAGCACCTCCGGCGAAGGGGCCAGCAGCGTGACAATCGAATTCACCTGGGGAACCGACCTCGACGAAGCCTCCGGCGAGGTGCGCGACCGGCTGGACCGCGTGATCGCAAAACTGCCGGACGACGCCGACCGGCCGGTGCTGCGCAAATTCGACTCCGGCAGCTTTCCGATTGTCCGCCTCGGCGTCGGCACCAGACTTGATCTGCTCGAAGCCCGCAAACTGATCGAGGACCAGGTGGTCTACCGGCTCGAACGCATCGACGGCGTGGCCTCCGCCCAGCTCGGCGGCGGTCTTGAACGCGAAATTCAGATACTGTTCGACCGCGACAAGATAAAGAACCTCGATCTGTCGCTGGACGAAGTGCTCGAAAAAATCCGCAGCAACAACGTCACCGCTCCGGCCGGGAACATCAAGCGGAACCGGATCGAAGTCCGCGTCCGCACGCCGGGAACCTACACCAGACTGGAAGAGCTGAAGAACACCGTGATCGCCGTGCGCGGCGGCGTGCCGATCCGCATCGGCGACCTCGGAGAGGTGCTCGACACTCACAGCGACGTCACCCGTCACGTCCGCGTCAACGGCGAACCCGGCATTTTTCTTCAGATATACAAGCAGTCCGGCGCCAACACCGTACAGGTGGCGGACGCGGTGCTGAAAGAGATTGCAAAAATCAACCGGGACTTCAAGGCCGTCAACATCTTCGCGGTGATGAACGAAGCCGACTATATCAAAAGCTCGCTCAACAGTGTGGCCGACTCGGCCGTCTACGGCGGACTGCTCGCCGTGCTGGTTCTGCTGTTCTTTCTCCGCAACATCCGCAGCACGCTGATCATCGCGGTAAGCATTCCGATGTCGATCATCGCCACCTTCGCCCTGATCTATTTCTGCGGCTACACACTGAATATCATGACGCTCGGCGGACTCGCGCTCGGCATCGGCATGCTGGTGGACAACTCCATCGTGGTGCTGGAGAACATCACCCGTCTGCGCGACAACGACATGCCGCGCACCCAGGCCGCCGTCAAAGGCACCTCCGAGGTGTCCGCCGCCATCACCGCCAGCACGCTGACCACTCTGGCGGTGTTTCTGCCGCTGGTGTTTGTGCAGGGGCTTACCGGCGTGATGTTCCGGCAGTTTTCGATGGTGGTGCTGTTTTCTCTGCTCTGCTCGCTTTTCACCGCGGTAACGCTGGTGCCGTGCATGGCCGGACTGCTGCTGAGAAAAAGCGTCCGGCATGACAGCTGCGACGACGATGGAAAAATCTCATGGTCGCAGCGGTTCTTCATCTTGAGCGGCCGTGCTTTCGCCGCATTTGAAAACACTTATTCGGCCATTCTGCGCGACGCGCTCAACCACAAAACCGCGGTGATCGCAGGCTCGCTTGCGCTGCTCGCCGCATCGCTGTTTCTGCTGCCAAAGATCGGCACGGAATTCATGCCGGTCAGCGACGCCGGCGGTATTCGCGGCACGCTTGAGGAGGCGGTCGGCACCTCGCCGGAAGAGGTCAACAACACCGTCATCGCCATGGAGGATGAGCTGAAAAAACAGATTCCTGAGATGACCGGCTGGGTAACCAGCGCCGGAAGCTCGAACTGGCGCGCCTCCGGCGGTCACCGGGCAAACTTCAATATAAAACTGACGCCGCGCACCATGCGCAAACGCACCAACGAGGAAATCGCCGTGGCGCTGGGCCGCTGTTTCGCCAATGTTCCGGGAGCGAAACTGCGCTGGCGGGCCGAGACCGGAATGATGATGGGCGGCGGCGCGGCCGACGCGATCACCGTTGAACTGCGCGGCTATGATTTTCAGGTGTCCGACCTGCTCGCCAAACGGCTCGCCGCGCTGTTTGAAAAGATCGACGGCGTGACCGACGTGCAGAATTCACGTGACGCCGCCACCCCGGAAAACCAGCTTATCATCGACCGCGGCAAGGCATCCGACCTCCAGCTTTCCGTGCGCGACATCGCCGAAGCGCTGCGCACCGTTCTGGCCGGCAGCTCCGCCGGAGAGTTCCGCGACCAGGGCGACGAATACACCATTCTGGTCAAGGTCAAAGACGCCGACCGCCTCACCGTGGACGAACTTCTGGACATGACCGTCCGCAGTCCGAACGGCGAAAAGGTGATTCTCCGCAATCTCATCGAGGTGGTCCCCGCCGAGGGCGCGGTGGTGATCGACCGTAAAAATCAGGAGCGCCTGCTTTCACTGTCCTGCACTATCGCCGGACGTGACCTCGGCTCCGTTGCCGCCGACGTGGAAAAAGCCATCAAAACCGTTCCGCTTCCCGGAAATTTCACCATCGGTATCTCCGGTGATTACGAGGAGCAGCAGAAGGCGTTCCGGGAACTCGGGTCGGCTTTTCTGCTGGCGCTGGTGCTGGTCTACATGGTGATGGCCTGTCAGTTCGAGTCGTTCCGCGATCCGCTGGTGGTGATGTTCAGCGTTCCGCTGGCGGTCATCGGCGTGGTGCTGGCATTGTTCCTCACCGGCAGCACATTCAACATCCAAAGCTTCATCGGCTGCATCATGCTGGCCGGCATCGTGGTCAACAACGCGATACTGCTGGTGGACACCGCCAACCTGCTGCGCCGCGAGGAGGGATTTCCGCTGTACGAGGCTGTATGCGAGGCCGGAAGGCGGCGCCTGCGCCCGATATTGATGACCAGTTCAACCACCGTGCTCGGCCTGCTGCCGCTGGCGTTCGGCCTCGGAGACGGCGGCGAAATTCAGGCTCCGCTGGCGCGGACCGTGATCGGAGGACTCACCAGTTCAACCTTCATCACGCTGTTTTTCATTCCGATCGTCTATTATCTGGCGGAGTCGCTCCAGCTGAAGCGGAAAGGGACGCGGCA
>JAQUTL010000036.1 GCA_028709805.1 Victivallaceae bacterium | reverse complement strand
GCCGGTTCAAATAGCCGGAACACGCCACCGCCTCCAGCGGCTCCGGAACCCGGTTCCCCGGCGGACGGCATTTTACAATATTGGCGATATACACTTCATCGCGGCGGTACTGCATGGCGGCGATCATGCGGTCAAGCAGCTGCCCCGCCGGACCGACAAACGGCCGCCCCTGCGCGTCCTCCTCCGCTCCCGGTCCTTCGCCGATGAACATCAGCTCCGCCGTGCGGCTGCCCTCCCCGAACACCACCTGCCGGCAGGCCGCCCGCAAATCGCAGCGCGAGCAGCCGGCGGCCTCGGTTTCAAGCTGCCGCCACGCTTCCTCCGAAGCCGGGACGGCGTTTGGCCGCGCCGCGACACCACCGCCAACCGGCAAAGGCGCAGCCGCGGCCGCCTTAACATTAATTGAAGTAACGATGCGCTCCGGCACTACGCGGCTTCCGCCGGTCGGCGCCTTGACTGCAGCCGACGGCCGCGCACTGGAAGTCCATGCGGAAAAATCCGTCCACACCACGGCGGTCGGCGCATTGCCGCCGCCGGCAAGTTTGACCGCATTGATCAATTCAGAGTAAAAATCGCTGTCTTCGTTCATGTTTGTTCCGTTTCCGGCTTTAAAAATCCGTACTTGGTAATATATTAACTTTCATGGCATATTCAACTCAACATGGAGATTTATTGTGAAAAGTTTGCTTGTCACAGCAGTTCTGTTCGGTTTTCAGGCGACGGCATTGTTCGCCGCTCCGGAAGCGGAAGTGGAAATCAAGGACGGCGGCGCCACCGTTGACGTGATCCCGCTGTCGGCGGCCAGGGAAACCGTGACGCAGTCCGCCGGATGGCTCAGGGACAATTCAATGAATCTGCTCTGGTTCGGCATCGGAGCCGCGATCAGTCTGGCGATCGCCGTCATCGTGTTCTTCGTGCTCAGGGGAATACTCTCCGGCATTGCCAAAAAGCGCGGGGGAAATTCCGGAAAACTGCTGGCGAAAAAACTGCCGCTGCCGGTTGGAACGGCGTTTTTTATTCTCGGTCTGCTCGGCTCCTCGGCCAAGGTGCTGGCCGCGATGAGCGAAGAGCCGCGCAATATTCTGCTTCGCGCCATCTGGGCGCTGTTCGCATTCTCGGTTCTCTGGTGCCTGTTCGCCGGAATCGCGGTGCTGGACGGTGTGCTGCGCAAACGGGTGCTGGACGGAAAAACCAACTTGAACCAACTGCTGATTGATCTGATCCGCAAGACATTGAAGGTATTGCTGCTGGTTATCGCGCTGCTGTTCATCTTCCAGAATATTCTCGGACTTGACGTGACCACACTGCTGGCGGGCGCCGGAGTGATCGGTCTGGCCGTCGCCTTCGCCGCCCAGAACACGGTGGCCAACTTCATCAGCTCGATCATGGTGATTATGGACAAACCGTTCGCGGTGGGCGACCGGATAAAGGTCAATGGTGTCGACGGGTGCGTCGAAGAGGTCGGCCTGCGCTCCACCCGCATCCGTTCGCTCGACGGCAACCAGTTCGCCCTGCCCAACTCCATGCTGGCCGACAACGCGATCGAAAACATCTCCCGCCGTCCAACGCTGAAATATGCGTTCGACCTCACCTTGACCTATTCGACCACGCCGGAAAAAGTCCGCGAGGCGATCCGGCTGACTCACGAAATACTTGACAAACGGCCAGAGTTCGATATGAAAAACCAGCCGCCGCTGATATTCTTCGGTGAATTCCGCGACTGGGCGCTGGCGGTCAATGTCATCTGCTGGTTCAACTGCGACTGGAACGCCTTTCTTCAGGCGCGGAACGATATAAATTTTGAGATTCTTGAGAAATTCGGCAAAGCCGGAATCGACTTTGCCTTCCCGACCTCCACCACCTATCTGGCCGGCTGTCCGGCCGAACCGGTGGCGGTAAAAACAGAACAACCTTCCAAATAATTCAAGGAGTCAATAGAAAATGAAGGTAATCGTCGCATACTCCGGCGGTCTCGACACGTCGGTAATCGTGAAGTGGGTCAAGGACACCTACAACGCCGAAGTGGTCGGCTTCTGCGCCGACGTCGGCCAGGAGGAGGAGCTTTCCGGAGTCGAGGAAAAAGCCATCCGCACCGGCGCCACCAAGTGCTATGTGGAAGACCTCACCGAGGAGTTCGCCCGCGATTTCATCTTCCCGATGATGCAGGCCAACGCCATTTATGAAAACAACTATCTGCTCGGCACCAGCATTGCCCGTCCCCTGATCGGCAAACGCCTGATCGAGATCGCCCGGCAGGAGGGCGCCGACGCGATCTGCCACGGTGCCACCGGCAAGGGCAACGACCAGGTCCGCTTTGAGCTGACCGCCTATGCGCTTCAGCCCGATATCAAGATCATCGCCCCCTGGCGTGAATGGAAGTTCACCGGACGCATGGATCTGGTTGAATATGCGAAGAAAAACGGCATCCCGGTCAGCACCACCGCGAAGAAACCGTACAGCATGGACCGCAATTTGCTCCACATCAGCTTTGAAGGCGGAGTGCTCGAGGACCCATGGAACGAGTTCCCGGAAGAAATCGCCGTGATGACCAAGCCGCTTAGTCAGGCCGCGGACGAGCCGGAAGACGTGATCATCGCTTTTGAACAGGGCATTCCAGTGGCGGTCAACGGCGAAAAGCTGTCACCGGCCAATCTGATGCGCAAGCTGAACGCGATCGGCAAAAAGCACGCGGTCGGCAGGGTGGACATCGTTGAGAACCGCTACGTCGGCATGAAGTCGCGCGGCGTGTACGAAACTCCCGGCGGAACCATTCTTAACCTCGCTCATCGCGGACTTGAGGAAATCACCATGGACCGCGAGGTCATGCATCTGCGCGACAGCCTCATCCCCAAATACGCCGACATGGTGTACAACGGCTTCTGGTATGCCCCGGAACGCGAAATGCTTCAGGCGGCCATCACCCAGAGTCAGAAATATGTCACCGGCGAAGTCCGGGTCAAGCTGTTCAAGGGCGCCTGTCATGTGACCGGACGCCGCTCGCCGTACAGCCTGTACGACGAAGCCGTGGCCAGTTTTGAAGGAGCCGACGCCTACAACCAGAAGGACGCTGAAGGGTTCATCCGGTTGAACGCACTGCGTCTGCGCGTCCGCGCCCGCAGCAAGCAGAACGAGTACTGAGCTTAAGGTTCAGGCCGTTTATCGGAAATCGCAATCCCGTCCCGGATTTTCCCGGGGCGGGATTTTTTGTTTGTGCGCATAATATCCGCTGATCTTTACTTGATTTTATAACACTGCCGACCGCTCAGCGCGCTGTTATAAAAATATTTTCCGAAATTATTTGAAAAGCCTATTGATATTCATGGATTACTGGTGTAATCTATAATCAAACGACACCGGCGACGGAATAATATGGGGGGTTGAAATGGGCAATACGCCAATATCGGACAGTGAAGCTGAAGTGATGAAAGTTCTGTGGAGGAAGTCGCCTCGCACGCTTCCGGAAATCGTTGAAGCGGTGATGGCGGTCAACGCATGGAAGAACGTGACGGTGAAGACGCTGCTCCGCCGGCTGGTTGAAAAGCGCGCGGTGGCTCAGGAGGGAGACCGGCGCAACTACCGTTATTCTCCTTTGATCAGCAAAGACGATTATGTCGAGGCGGTCGGTCGGGAGCTTCTGGCGCGCGGCTTCAACGATTCTCCGGCCGCCATGCTTTCATTTTTCGTTGCGCGCGGCAAGATATCCGCAGCGGATTTAAAAGCGCTGGAAACGCAGATTTCGGAGTTGAAAGATGAATAGTCAACTTTTGCTGATGTATCTTGGCGGAACGCTCTTTCGCGGCGGGCTGCTTTGTCTGGGACTGGTGGCGTTCGAGCTGTTTTTCCGCCGGCGGATACTGTTTGCCGGCGCCGGAAAATTTTATGTTGCGCTGTTCATGCTGACGATACTGCCGCTGGGAGTCAAGGAATACTCGCTGGCGCGGCAGACAAATCCGACAGCGGTCACGGAACCGGCGGTGACCGCCGGAGATCCGCCGCTGAAAGCTGCGGCGTTCAACGCCGCGGCTCCGGTTGAAATGGCGACGGTGACCGTAGCGGCGGAACCGGCACCCGCAGTTGCCGCGCCGGCAGCGGCGAAGCGGACGTTCGACTGGGCAAAGTGGACTTTGATTTCATATGGATTGATCGCGTTGTGGCTGTCGGCAAAGCGGCTGCGGCGGTTCTTTGTTTGGCGTGGCAGGGTACGGCGGTGCGTCGCGATCACCGGCGGTCGGGTGTTCGACATTTTCCTGAAGGCGAAGCGCGATTCCGGACTTGAGCATAAGAAAATCGAACTGCGTTCCGGCGGCGAGCTGCTGGATACGCCGGCGAGTTTCAACGCTCTGCCCGGCAAAGTGCTTCTTTGCCCCCTGAAGGAGATGGACGGACTTTCCGATGCGGAGCTTGAAATGCTCATGATTCATGAGCTTGGGCATTTCAGGCGTTCCGACAATCCTGCCTCGCTGTTTATGGCGCTGACGGCTGACGTGTTGTGGATCAATGTTTTTCTGCGGCTGCTGCTTGCCAGATTCGCGCTGATCTGCGAACTCGACTGCGATGCTCTGGTCCGGTGCAAAGCCGGAGCGAAGAATGCCACCTACGCCAAACTTCTGCTGCGCTTTCAGCGGCGGGTCAGCCGGATTCCGGCGGCCGGCCTGGGGGCGACGGCGCAAAACCTGAAACTGAGAATCGAGGAGTTCACAATGAATAATGGATTGACTCATAAGCATGTTGTACTGGGGGTAATGACGGCGATAGGAGCAGGAATGTCGCTGTTCTCTCCGGCGCTGGCGATCGGCGATACCGGCAAAGCGGTCGCCGCGGCCGCGGTTTTGCCGGAACCAGCCGCGCCGTTTCCGGCCGAGCTGGCGAAATACGTTCCGGAGGACATTCAGTTTCTGGGGCGTTTTTCCCGCTCCGGATACTTTGAATGCCTGAAACCGCTCGCCATGGATGATGGCGCAACTGCGACGGCGCTGCTGAACAACCCGTCGATTTCCGAGTTGTTTATAGCCGGAAAAATCGGCCCGAATCCGAACAGTGCAATGGTCATTGTCCGTTCGGCGCAGCCGCTGTTGAGCGCAAACGGGTTCGAGCCGCTCGGCGGCGAATTCTACCGGTATATGCCGCGCACCATCGGCAGTGTTGAAAACGGAGCCATTCCCGCGTGGTGTCTGGAGACATTCAAGCGGCTGCCGGCCGGAGCCACCGACTACGCAATAGCTATAGACTCGGTTGCGCCGATGATTTTTGCGCTGGTTCCGGAAGCGGATGGATTCCGTGGCACCCTCATCGGAAACGGATCGGCCGAATCGAGAATTTTAGCCCAAATACGCGCACGCACCGACGTCGGCAGCGCAACGGTCATCGACAACAACCTCCAGCAGACAACCTGGCTGATTCCAAAGGCAAAGACCGAAGCTGAGCTTGTTATCGGCTCATACCTTAACCGCATCTACCCGATGTGGTCGTTCAAAGACATGCGCGACCGCAAGCTGGCCGCAATGTTGATAAAGGCGCCGGACACCAGCAATTTCATAATAAAGTTCTCCGAGGAGTGCCGTGAAAAACTGCTTTCCGGCCAATACTCGCCGGAAATCAACGGCTATCCGAAGTTCCTCGACGGCTGGGGCGCGGTCGGCGCCGGACGGCGCGCGCTGGCCGGTAAACTGCTGATGGGCGACTACCGGTTCATCACCACGCTGGACGGACGGCCCGATGCGGCGGCGGAGCTGTTTGAACAGCTTGACCGCGAACGCCCGGAAATGGCGGTATATTCCTTTGTGGTTGTGCGCGACGATCTGGTCCGGCTCGGAAAAATGGAGCTTGCCGCCAAATATTGTCCCGATCCAGCCGCCGAATTTGCCAAGATTGAGGTTCCGGTGATTCCGTTCATCAAAACACGCAGCGTCGAACAATGGCGCCCGCAGGCTCAGCTGATGATGGAAAGCGGCGAGGCTCTGCTTAAGATAGCCGACTACGAACACAACGCCGAAGCCCGCGCCAAGATCGAAGCCGGAATGAAAGCGGTCGACAAACTGATCGTTGAACGCGAAAACGCTCCGATGGCAACGCCGCCGCGCGTGGTTTCCACCATCCCGGCCAACGGCGCGACCGACGTAAGTCCCGACACCACCGAGATAACGGTTAATTTTGACATTCCGATGTCCCCCGGCGGTTATTCGTTCTGTCAGCGTTCACCCGATGATTTTCCGGAAACGACCGGAGAACGTCCAACTTACACCTCAGGCACCTCCATTGTGATGCCGGTAAAACTGCGTCCCGGGACACGCTACAACATCTGGCTCAACGGAGCAAACTACACCGGATTCAGAAGCGCCGACGGCAACGCGCTTGACACTTATTACTACACATTTACCACCGCCGACAAATAACCGGCGGCCGCATTGAAATCCGGGCGCTCCGGCCGGTTCACCGGAGCGCCCCCTCGCCAGCCGTTCCGCCGCCGATCTGGGATGAAAAAGATTGGCGCATTGGGATATCATGTCATTCCTGAAATAAAAAACATTTCAGGAATGATATTTTTTCCTGTAATATTGCATCGCGCCATTTGCTTTTTGTCAATACCATTGTAAATTAAACAGCCGAATAGGATTTTATTTTATTTGAACAACGGCTTCAACGGCGATTGCCGCAAACCGCTTCTTATCTTTATTGTCGCCCATGACAGGAGTATTTGGAGCCGCAAATGAAAATTGCGTTGGCATACAGCAGCAAACGCGGACTGCTGAAAGAATATCTGCGCCGGTTTCCCGATTCCGGGAAAGACTCTTCTGATGAATGTTTCGCCGAGGGCGATTCTCCGGCCACCATCAACGCCGTGAAACAAGCAATCGCCGGACTGGGCCACGAGGTGCGCGCCATTGAGGCGGACATCGGCCTGGAACGCAAATTGCTGCGGTTCAAACCGGATCTGGTTTACAACATAGCCGAGGGATTGTTCGGAGATTTCCGGGAGTCTTATGCACCGATCGTCTGCGAAAAACTGTCGCTTCCTTATACCGGATCGGGGCCGCTGGCGCTGGGAATCTGCCTCCACAAGGCCCGGTGCAAGGAAATCCTGACGGCCAACGGCATTGCCAATCCGTCATTCCGGGTTTTTCGCACCGGGGATGCGATCGACCTCTCCGGCCTGAAATGGCCGGTCATCATCAAACCGGCGGCCGAAGGCAGCAGCAAGGGGATTTTCGACCGCTCCGTGGCCGAAGACGAAACGTCGGCCGGAAAGCTGATCGCGGAAACGCTCGCGCAATACAACCAGCCGGTCATACTGGAGGAGTTTCTGCCCGGCGCCGAATTTACCGTTGCGATGATCGGCAACACACCGTCGCCGGAGATACTGCCGATTGTGGAGCTTGATTTCTCCCAGCTTCCGGGCAGCGCAAGAAAAATTTACTCCTACGAGGCGAAGTGGGTTTGGGACACACCGTCCGCGCCGCTGCGTATTTTCCATTGTCCGGCGGCAATAAGCGACGTGCGGCGCACGGCGATCGAAGAGCTGGCAAAGCGGGCGTTCAGGACTTTGGAGCTGCGGGACTGGTGCCGGATGGATATCCGTCTGGCTGCGGACGGCACGCCGAACATCATAGAGATCAACCCGATTCCGGGGATTCTGCCCGATCCGAAGGAAAACTCGTGTTTTCCGAAAGCGGCGCGGGCGGCCGGATACGCCTATCCGGACATTTTTGCAAAAGTCATTCAGGCCGCGACCTGTCGACTTTCCGGAGGAGCGCATGGGGCGGCCTTTTGAGCAGCGGAACATTCTGATCGTCGGCAATGCTCCCGGCGCGGCGACCAGCGAGCTTGATCTGATCTCGGAGACCGGGGTTGATCTGGAAATGCGCGCCGTGCAGAACGCCTGTCTGGAGCTTGGCTGCAAAGTTGAGACATTCCATGTCGGCAATCCGCTGGATTTTCCGGCGGTCGTCCGGGAGAAACGCCCGGACTTCGTCTTCAATCTGTGCGAAGGACTGGCCGGCGATTCCGCCGGAGAAATGAATTTTGCCGCAATGCTTGAACTTATCGGCGTCGCCTATACCGGAGCGACGCCGCTGCTGCTGGGCGTTGCCCGCGACAAAGACATGGCAAAAAAACTGTTCCGGTCGGCCGGACTCAACGTTCCATCCGGAGTCCGCCGGCGCAGCAGCCGGGAGCCGCTGCCGGACCATCTGGCTTATCCGCTGATCTGCAAACCGGCCTGCGAAGACGCGAGTCTCGGCATTTCCGCGAACTCCCTGATCCGCTCGGAAGCGGAATTCCGGCTGAAAACCGATCCGCTGCTTGAACGCTATTCCCGCGACGGCATACTGATCGAGGAATATATTGACGGCCGTGAATTCAATGTCGCGGTCATCGGCAACGGCATAACCGTACGGCCGCTGGAAGTTTCGGAAATCGACTTTTCCCGGCTGCCGCCGCAGGCCGACCGGATTACAACCTACGCGGCAAAATGGCTGGAGGAAAGCGACATTTACAAGGCGACGCCGTCATGCTGTCCGGCGCAAATCGGCTCCGCCTTGAAATCGCGTATTCAATCCGCGGCGCTGGCGGTTTATCGCGTGCTGGAAGCCAACGCCTACGGCCGGGTCGATCTCCGCGTCGACCGGGCGGGAAAAATTTATGTTCTTGAATACAACCCGAACCCGGACATCACGCCCGGAGCGGGGTTCGCCAAGGCGCTGGCAGCTTCGGGGATTTCTTACGGAGAGTTTGTCGGGGAAATGCTTCTGGATGCCGCAGGCAGGAGGAGAGCATGACCGGGGAATTTATCCGTCCGATGGTCAGAAACGACCGGGATGTGCTGCTGCGAATGGTTCGCGGCACCGGGATGTTCACGCCGGAGGAGGTCGACATCGCCGCCGAGCTGATGGACGTCTATCTGGACCGCCCGGATCAGAAGGACTACCGCCTCTTTGTGGCGGATGACGGAACCGGAACCGCGGTCGGCTATGTCTGCTTCGGACCGACGCCGGCGACGAAGTCCACCTTCGACCTTTACTGGATTGTGGTTGAACCAGTTCGCCAGCACTGCGGAATCGGCGGGAGACTTCTGGCGTTTGCCGAGCAGACCTGCCACCGGTCGGGCGGCCGACTGATTATCATCGAAACCTCTTCACTGGAAAAATATGAACCGACCAGAAAATTTTATCTTCGGAACGGCTATTCGATAGAGGCTCGAATCAAAAATTTTTATGCGCCGGACGACGACCGCCTGATATTCACCCGCCGTCTGCCGGACATATTGAGCAAAGTTTATTCAAAGGATCGGTAAAACGATGGAAAAATGGCAATTATCCCTGCGCAATGCGATCAATTCCGTGGATGGATTGACCGAACGGTTCCAGCTCCCTCTCGAAAAACTGCGATGCGTCGCTGAAACATTCCGATTCCGGGTCACGCCATATTACCTGTCGCTGATCCGGGAAAAGGGCGACGGCATATACCGGCAGTGCATCCCGGACGAACAGGAACTGAACGGCAGCCCGGAACTCATGGACGATCCGCTGAGCGAAGAACAGTTTTCTCCGGTTCCCAATATCGTGCATCGTTATCCGGACCGCTGTCTGTTTCTGGTTTCAAATCAATGCGCGATGTACTGCCGCTTCTGCACCCGCAAGCGCAAGTTCCACACTCCGATGTGCGTGGACCGCATGCACATCGATCAGGGAATCGAGTACATCCGTTCCCACGGGGAAATCCGCGACGTGCTGGTTTCCGGAGGCGACCCGTTTCTGCTTGACGACGACCGGATCGAATATATCCTGAAAAATCTGCGTGCCATCCGCCATGTGGAAATTCTGCGGATCGGCACCCGAACGCCATGCGTTCTGCCCGAACGGATCACGGTAAAATTGACCGCCATGCTGAAGAAGTATCACCCGCTGTACATCAACGTCCACTTCAACCACCCCGACGAACTCACGGAACAGTCCGTAAAGGCGCTGGGACGGCTGGCCGACGCCGGAATCCCGCTCGGCAGTCAGACCGTGCTGCTGAAGAACGTCAACGACAATCCGGCCACCATGAAGCTTCTGATGCAAAAACTTCTTGCCGCCAGAGTCAAACCGTATTATATTTTTCAGACGGATCTGGTTTTTGGAACCGAGCATTTCCGCACTTCGCTGGACTGCGGGCTTAAAATCATCGATCAACTGCGCGGCTGGACCAGCGGTCTGGCGGTGCCGCAATATGTGATCGACCTGCCACACGGCGGCGGCAAAGTTCCGCTGCTGCCGGAATATTTGCGGGAAAAAAAGGGCAATATCCTGCTCTTCCGCAATTTCAACAACGAGTGTTTTGAATATCCTGATCTGGACTCTAAGTAGCGCGATTCACCATATTTGGGAAAAACACACGACCGAGGCTTAGCGAAGGTGATTTGCCAATAGGCTTCAGTGGGCTTGGCACGCCCTCCCCCGTTATGCCAATTTTGCCTCAAAATAATATAACGCTGCGCCGACATCCGCTCCCGGATATGCCCAAATTTCAGGCAACGACCGGTTGAGCATTCCGAAAAAAACACTCAAAGCTGCCTCCCTGTGGAATAAAACGTTTTTATTTTTCATGAAAATGTTATATTCCGCCGGAGTTTCCTGCTTGCCGGACGGTAAAACGGGATGTATTATAATAAAACGCCGTCGTCGCGGCTGCTGGCATAAAGAAAATCGCCATGCGCCGGGCGAATATCGGTCAACTTAAGTAAAGGAGATGAAAAGTGCCAAGACTGATCGGAATGCTTCTGCTTGCGGCCGCGCTGCTGCCGCTGGCGCTGCCGGCAAATGATTACGATGTTCAACTGAAACAGAACGGACTGAACATTTCCTGCGGCGGATTGGAAATCATAAGTTTTTCCCGGTTGATCGCGGTAGAACCGCCGTGGGGAAAAAAGTATTTCTTCAACGCGCAGGACAAACTGGAAAATTCGGTTGAAAACGGCAAATGCGTTCAAAAATACCGGAGCGAGAATTTTGAACTAAACCACTATTCGGCGGAGGTTGACGGCGACCGGGTGGTGGTGTCGCTGGACGCGCGGCTGCTGAAAGAAGTTCCGGCGTTTCTGGAATACTGTATTGCGCTGATCCCGACCGACACGCTCGGCGCGGCGAAATACCGCGTCTTTTTTGCCGACGGCGGCGAAAAAACCGGCGAACTTTCGGCTGAGCCGCCATACGCCAGTGAACCTATGTTTAAAGATGCGGTCAAAGTTGTGTTCGAAGGGCCGTTCGGCACGCTCACAATTGAAAGTCTGGATAAAATTCCGTTTTCGGCCAGCGACGCCCGCTCGTGCGGCGCCGCATGGGGGGAATGGTACACTGTGGTCAAGGGCGTTTTACTTTCCGGAAGCTATGATCTGAAATGCGGCAAGCCGTTCACCGGAAAATTCGCGTTCAGTTTCAAGATGAAGCCGGGGTGCCGGTTCCCGACGCCGCTGCCGCCGACCGGTCGCGCGGCTGAAAATGTTGCTTTGGCGGACATCGACGGCAATTTTTCAGAGACCGCCGGCTTTATCTGGCCGCAGCCGAAACAGCAGACGCCGCAGGCCGGACGCTATATACCGAAGTCCGGCATGACTGAAGCGGCGCATGGACTGGAGAATTTGCCGGAAATCGACCGCGACCGTCTGGGACGCGCCGCCGAGAAAATATCATCCGGACTCGCCGCCGGCAGTGAGTCCGAAAACGGCGGCGGAATATTTTTCACCGTGTCCGAATCAGCCGCCGGAGTCCCGGACAATCCCGAAGGGTACCGTCTGGAGGTGACGCCGGAACGGGTGGACGTCTTCGCACGCACGCCGCGCGGCGCGTTTTACGCGCTGCAGACGCTCCGTTCGACCGGCGGCGCCTGCGGCACCGTCATCGACTGGCCGGACATCGGGGCGCGTTCCTGCCTGGTGATGGTGGACAAGGATTCATTGCGCGTTCAAGGCGAATTTATTGAAAAACTTTATGCTCCGGGAAAAATCAACACGCTGTTCATCGAATGCGAATACGCGGCGTGGGATGCGCTCGAACCGATCCGTCAGGACTGGGCGATGAGCAAGGACGACCTGAGAAAACTCGTCGCCGCGGCCGAGGACAATTACATCGAGGTCGTTCCGCTGTTCCAAACGCTCGGACACTGCGAGTGGCTGTTCAAAAACGGTCAGAACCGCGACATGGCCGAGAATCCCGCAAAATGCAATGTTTATGACGTGCGCAATCCCAAAGTCCATCCGCTGATGGAGCAGGTGCTGAATGAAGTGATCGACGTATTCCATCCGAGGATGCTGCACATCGGTCACGACGAAATCGGCGCAGAACACGATTATCCGGTCAAGCCGGCCAACGTCGCCGAAGGCGGCGCCAAGCTCATTATGGATGACATCATGTTCTATCACGACTTCTGCAAACGCAACAATCTTCAGATGATGATCTGGCACGACATGTTCATCCGCACACCGCGCAAGCCGCACGGTTCGTTCGGTCTGGCCGACGCCCGCCGGGAGTTTCCGCGCGACATTGTGTTCGCATTCTGGAACTACGGCGCCGAGATCGACGAGCCGACCATCGCCGAACTCACCGCTGACGGCTTCCCGGTTGTTCTCTGCGGCTGGGACAAGCGTGAAAATATCCGCAACCTCACCGCGCTGGCCATGAAATACCGCGCCGCCGGTTATATGACCACCACTTGGGCCGGATATGACAGGTCGGAATCAATCCTCGACCGTGAATTCGGTCAGGTCGCCGCGTATATCGCCGGCGCGGCGCGCGCATGGAACACCGCCGAATCGGCCAACGCGTTTTCCGCCGGCAACGAACTCTCCAGACTGTTCTTCCCCGAACTGCTCAAAAAAGACGATTTCGCGTCCGGCGCCATGATCGACATTTCCCCGGTCGCCAATCTGAACATGGATCCGGCCGAACGGCCGTTCGGCACGTCAGCGATCGCCGGTTGCGAAAGACTTCCGGAGTTCTGCGAAGCCTCCGGCGTGAAATTCATGACGGCCAAACGTGACGGCGGATTCGCCGCGGTCACGGTTAAGTCGCCGTCCAATCCGGTGTTCCCGAAGACCGTGACCATTCCGCTGAACCGCAAAGCGTCCGGACTCCATGTGCTTCACGCCATGCTGCCGCTGCAAATGCTCACCGACAACGGCTCGGTCGCGGCGGAATACGTTCTGCACTACGCCGACGGCTCCACCTCCGAGCGCATTCCGGTGCGTTACGGATTTGACATCGGTATGCCGTGGGACGACTGCAGCCGCGAACTGCCGCTGAAGCGTTCACTGCTGCTGCCCGGCTCGGCGGACGGGTCGCGAATCTGGTTTATGACGGTCAGAAACCCCAAACCGGAACTGGAAATCGCCTCGCTGGAACTGCTCGGCAAGGGTTATCCGTATTATCTGTTCGCCGTGACCGCCGAGGATTGACCGGCAAAAACGGCTGTCGGCAAATTCAACGACGCCGGCTTTTTCGACCGGTCTTCTCCGGTCGTGAGCCGGCGCCGTTTTTTATTTCACTCCGGCTTCCGTAATGTTTCCGGGTGATTTCCGTCACGAATAATGCTGAGGAATCGCGGTTTTGCGGTTACGATGCCATTTTTTCGAACCGTCGGTATTGCTTTTTGTCCGATGCGGCTGTAATTTATACAACATGTAATTACAGGCAACCCAAAAGGCTTATGATAAAAATGACAGTTCGCACCAGATTCGCACCGAGTCCGACCGGCTTTATGCATGTCGGCAACCTTCGTACCGCGCTTTACGCGTATTTGCTCGCAAAATCCAACAACGGCGTGTTCGTGCTGCGCATCGAAGACACCGATCAGGCCAGATACGTTGAAGGCGCAACGCAGGTTATCTTCAATACGCTGAAAACCGCCGGCCTGATTCATGACGAGGGGCCGGACAAGGACGGCGGCTGCGGTCCTTACATTCAAAGCCAGCGCAAACCACTCTACCGCAAATACGCGGAGCTGCTGGTGGAAAAAGGCGCTGCGTATTATTCGTTCGAAACCGGGACCGCGGCGGCGACGGCTGCCGCGAACGGCGAAACGCAGGAGGAGGACGACGGGCTTGAGCCGGAATTTGATCTTGAGCGCGCCAAGGCGAAGATCGCCGCCGGAATTCCCCACGTCATCCGCCAGCGGATCGACAAGTCCGGCAGTTCGACATTCACCGATTCGGTGTTCGGTGAAATCACCATTGAGAACAAGGTGCTTGACGACCAGATATTGCTCAAAAGCGACGGCATGCCAACCTATAATTTCGCCAACGTGATCGACGATCACCTGATGAACATCACCCATGTGGTCCGCGGCGCCGAATACCTGCCGAGCACACCTAAATACAATCTGCTTTATCGGGCATTCGGCTGGGATATTCCGGTTTACGTCCACCTGCCGCTGATCATGGGGCGCAATTCTGACGGAAGCGTGGCCAAGCTGTCCAAGCGTCACGGTTCGGTCAGCTTTGAGAATCTGATTTCCGAAGGCTATCTTCCGGCCGCGATCATTAACTACATCGCGCTGCTCGGCTGGTCGCCAAAGAATGACCGCGAGATATTTTCCCTTGAAGAACTGGTTGCCAATTTTTCCGTTTCCGGCCTCAACAAGGCTCCGGCGGTGTTTGACTATGCCAAACTCGCATGGATGAACGGCGAATATGTCAAGGCGCTGCCGTTTGACGATTTTGTCCGGTTGGCCGAGCCGTTTGCCTGCCTTGAGGGAACGCCGCTGGCCGAAAAATGGGAATTGATCGCCAAACTGCTGCATCAGCGCACCGAAGTGCTGTCGGAGATTCCCGGAAAAATACATTTTCTTCTGGAGCTTCCCGAATATGAAAACGAGCTGTTCTTCAATAAAAAATGCAAGTCAACCCCGGAATTGGCCGCGACGATGCTTCCGGAAATTCTTGAACTTATCAGAAACGTCGCGCCGTGGAACGCCGAAACGCTCAACGGTGTGATTTCAGCCTACGCCGCCGAACGGAATATGAAACTGAATCTGGCCACTTGGGCGCCGCGCATCGCGGTGGCCGGTCAGTCGGTCACTCCCGGAGGAGCGTTTGAACTGATGGAAATTCTCGGACGCGACGAGTCGCTGCGGCGGATCGGCGTTGCCATCGAGAAATTGAAGCGAGGATAAAAGCGAGGTGATGCCGTTGTGAACGACACCGTAATTCTTTACTCAACCAGACCGTCATTATTGCCGACCGATTCCGGAGTCGGCGAGGAATGGTATTTTGTGCTTGCGGTATTGGTTGCGGCGGCGGCGTTTCTTCTGATTGCCGTGCTTATCTGGTTTTTCCGTTACATTCGTGAAATGCAGAAACTGCGCAAACAGATGTTCGCCGCACTGCATGAGGCGGCGGTGCTGTTCGACGCCAATATGAAGGTAGTCGAAAAAAATAACGGCGCGGTCGAAAACTTCGGCGGCGATCCGGCGTTGCCGCTGTCCGGCCACCAGCGCTCCGCGGTTAAATCACGCGAAGCGCTTTTGAGCGATTCACCGGCATACCGGGCCGCGAATGAGCGCACGGTGTGCAACTCAATGATCTCACGCAACGGCCGCGAACTGCTGCTCACCGCCACCCCGTTGTTCGGGCTGCGCGGCAAACTGGCCGGAGTATTCCAGTGCGCGGCGGAAGCGTCGGAAGCCGTAATCGACGCGAAGGGGGTAACCGGACAAATTCATTGCAAGGAATTAATTTTCAATACGATAAAAATTCCGATATTTCTATTTGACTCCTCCGCCGAGTTGATTGTGCTCAACGATGCGGCCAAAGACCTGTTCGGCAGAAATTCCCATGGCGCGGCGCCGGTTGGAGAACATTGTTCGATGTGCGGCGCAAGCCGTTCGGAAGAAAACTGTCCGGTGCGCAAGGCGCTGCGTTCCGGGCACTCCAATTCATGTGAGATGAAGTTGAACGGACACGACTATCTGGTGGAGACCTCTCCGGTGTTCGATGAAAAAGGCGCCGTTTGCAACGTCATCGAAAGCGTGATCGAAGTTACCGCGATCAACGAAGGCCGGCGCATGGCCGAAGAGGCGATGGAGGCGGCAAAGGCGGCCGACCAGGCCAAAAGTCTTTTTGTGGCCACCATGAGTCATGAGCTGCGGACGCCGCTGAACGCGGTGATTGGATTTTCCGAACTGCTGCAAAGCTCAAAGATGAGCGATGAGGAACGGATCGATTATCTGAAAGGCATCAACTCCTCCGGCAAAGCGCTGCTCCGGCTGATCTGCGATCTGCTTGATTTGTCCAAACTTGAGGCCGATCAACTTGAGGTTGTCCCGGATGAGATGGACATCAATGAGGTACTCAATGATATGCAGTCGCTGTTCCGTTACCAGGCCGAAGCCAAGAAACTTCAATTCAGCATCCGGGCCGAAACCGATATGCCGCCGATGCGCATAGACAGTCTGCGCCTGCGCCAGATATTGCTGAACGTAATCGGCAACGCGATAAAATTCACCAGTGAAGGGTCGGTGGCGATCCGGGCGGCGTTTGCGCCGTCACGCTCCGGCGTCGGCGTTCTGACCATCCGGGTGATCGACACCGGGATCGGCATTCCGGACGAATACCGCCAGAAGGTGTTTGAACCGTTTGTGCAGCAGAATGCGGTCCGCGGAGCGCACAGCTACGACGGCTCCGGACTCGGACTGGCGATTTCAAAACGGCTGGCCACCAAAATGGGCGGCCGGATACTGCTGGAAAGCACGCTGGGCAAAGGCAGCAGTTTTATCATAAAATTCGACAATGTCCAGTACCGGATGAAAACGCACGATCCCGAGCCGGAACATGGCGACAGAAACAAAGCTCAGGCACAGTCCGCCGCGAACACGAACGTGCCGGACGCTCCGCCGATACACAAATTGCACAACCGGGACATACTTATCGTCGACGACGTGCCGATGAATCTGAAAGTTCTTTCCGCGATGTTGAAGAAAATCGGGTTCCGTCCGTTCGCGGCGTCCGGCGGCGTGGAAGCGCTGGCGCTGCTGGCCAAGCAGGACTTCGGCGCCGTGCTGACCGACATGTGGATGCCGGGAATGAACGGCGACGAACTGGCGGCGGCGATCCGCGCGATTCCGTCGCATAAAAATCTGACGATCTTCGCAATCACCGCCGACACCGAGGCGGAGCGCAACTTCAATGTTGCCGCGTTCTCCGGAATTTTGAACAAACCGGTGATCATTGACAAACTGCGAGAAGTGCTGGGAACAGCGGACGGTGACTGAAACTATGCGGCGTCAACCGCCGTCGGCGCTGCCGGATCAAGCTTTTTTCCGGCACACCGCACATTCGCACGGAGCACACCACGCCGACCAGCCGAAACGGTCGCACAGACCGGCGAATCTTGAAGCCTGCCGGACAAGCAGATAACGGCGCGGATCAAGCCGGCAATATTTGAGTGCGGCGATCCGTCGGCCGTTGCGTTCCAGTCTGGCGTTTGATTCATGAAATTTCTCGCTTGACCGGTCGCTTTCATGCCACTCAATGTCATGGATGAACGCCGCCGGTTCCAGTGCCGGATTGAGGACGGTGACAAAATTGCGCAGCCACTCCGGAAATGCGTCCGGCCCGATCCCGTTGTAAATGGAGCACAGTTCCGGCATGGTATAGCCGCCGATGATTTCGCGGTTTTCAAGCTTGCAGGATTCGGACAACTCTTTCAACATTTTGATTTTTTTCAACCGGTTCATAAGTCCTCCTTTTTTTGTCCGCGCTGCGGCGGATCGGGTTGAACCTATGACCGCTGTCAACCGACAACAAACCATCCGGGGAGGAATTAGCTCATTATGGCTTGAAAAAAACATTGCCGGTGTTATTGTTAACTGCTGAATTGAATTTTAAGAGGCCGGCGATGGAAGAAGTCTATAACAACATTGTTTTTCCGGAAAGTTTTGCCCGTTTGCGCGGCATGCTGGTGCATTGCGGACATATGTGCGCCACCCATCACAGCTATATCTGGGACGGCATGAAACGCGGCAATCAGGAGATGACGATCTGGCAATATACGCTGTCCGGCACCGGAGAATTGCGCATGGGGCGGCAAGTCTGGCGGCTGGAGCCGGGAACGGCAATGCTGCTGACCGTGCCGGAAGAACACTGTTATCGGCTGCCGGAGGACTCCGACCACTGGGATTTTCTTTACGTCAGCGTAAGCGGCGCCGAACTGATGAGAATATTCAGCGAATTCCGTCGTCTGCACGGCTCGGTCTGCGCGTTCGCCGACGATTCACGGGTGGTGGATTCGGCATGGGATATTATCCATCGCTGCCGCGAACGGGAGATTCGGGATTGTTACAGCGCGAGTTCTGCCGCCTATGACTTCATCATGTCGCTGTGCGCATCGACCGACGGCCCCGGATTCAATCGGGACTATGCTCTGCTGAACACGATTCAGGAATATTGCCTCGACCATTTGGACAAACCGATTTCGGTGGACGATCTGGCACGGGTGGCCGGATGCAGCCGCTGGCATTTTTCCCGCCGCTTTCAGCAGGTATCCGGGAACACGCCTCACGATTTCGTGCTTGATTTAAAGATGCGCAAAGCGCTGCGTCTTCTGGCTTCACCGGCTCCGGTCAAAGAGATCGCGTTTGCATGCGGATTCGACAGTCTCGGCTATTTCTGCAAAGTTTTCCGCCGGATATACGGCATGTCGCCGGGAGCATTCAGACGGGGCGAGCCGGCCGGTCAGGACCCTTTGTAAAGCCGGCCGATTTCGGCAAGAAAGTAAGGCAGGGATTCTTCGTCGGCGCAGTCTACGGCCTTGCGGAAAAATATGGCGGCCGATTTTTCGTCGCCGTCATCCAGCAAAAGAACTCCGCGCCAGAAATTATAGTCGGGATCGTCCGGCACCCCACGGACGGCAAGATCGCTTTGTTCCGCCGCCCGCCGGTATTCGCCCAGCATATTGAGTACACCGGACAACCGGTAACTGGTTTCCGGATCTGGCCGGACAACCAACGAACGCTCCAGATCAACTTTAGCCGCCGGAAAATTTTCCATATCGGCATAAACCGCGCCGCGGCAGGAGAGCGCCTGCGCGTCATCAGGACTCTTCTCCAGAAAACGAGTCAGATCTTTCAGCGCCTCGTCACGGCGGCCGAGCGCCGCCAGCAGCGTCCCGCGTTCGGCATAACATTCAATGTCGTCCGGATCGTTTTCTATGGCGCGGTTGAAATCCTCCAGCGCCTCATCCTTCCGGCCGAGGCAGGACAGCGACTCGGCGCGGCAGGCGAACGCCGCCGCGGTCGGCTCCAGCGCGATGCTGCGGCTGAACGACTGCACCGCCGTTTCAAAATCGTTTAGCGCGTCTTCCAGTGAACCGCGGTGAAACCACGCCTCCGGGTCCGCAAGATTGAGTTCCGTGGCCTTTACCGCGTCCGGCAGAATATTTTCCGGCGGCAATTTAAGCGCCGTTTTGCAGTAAACGCGGATCAGCATATCATAAGCGTCGGCCCGACCGCTTTTCAACAGCCGGTCGGAGTCCTCAAGTGCGCCGGAAAAATTCTGCATTTCCTCATTGATCTCCATGCGCAGGCGAAGCGACGGCAGGTCTTCCGGATTGATTTTCAACGCGGCTTCAAGATCCAGCAGCGCCTTTTCCGGTTGATTGATTTTTCGCAGGACCTCGGCTCGTTCGTAATAACATAAACCTGAATCCGTGAAAGAAACACCGTGTTTCTCTCATTATTGTTATTATGCTATAAATTTATAGCAACTTTATTTGATTTTCAAGTCTTTTGATAACAAAATCGATGATAAGTTCACTTTTT